>CAYMGS010000025.1:9668-17030 GCA_964390025.1 uncultured Rickettsiales bacterium
CCAGTACATACCCGCCGGGTTGAAGCAACAACTGGCGGATACACTTGCAGAACGCGGGCTGGAATTAAACGGTGAGAACCTCCGGCTTCTGGTAGAGGAGCTAAAAGAACAGGGCAAGCTGGAGCCGGAAAACATTGATCCGATTGTAGCAAAATTGAATAAGGCCAACGGCGACCTTTCCGTACTTTCAGACGATGAGCGCCTGGCACTGGCTGCATTACAAATGAACTTTAATGCTGAAAGCGGAAAGACGATGTATAACATCGCTGAACATCTGCTGAAAATGCCACCGGAGAAGCGCAAGGAGTTTAGTCAGGAACTTCAGGCGCTTTATACGGGTGAAAGTGGTAATAGGGTGGAAAGCATCGTCACGTTGTTTCAAAAATACGATTTCAAACTGGAAGGCTCACGCGAGGAAGGCGCCATGCTTGCATTCCATATGAAGAATATGGAGTTTGACGATTTACGAGACATTGTCCGTCATAAAATGCACGAGATCGAAACAGGTGAAAGCCGGGCGCAGGAAATTGGAGCAATATACAGACAGGCTATCGGCGCTAAAATGGCATCAGTTTTAGATGGCAAGACTCTCACTGATGATCAAAAGGATAAAATTAAACTGGGAATGAATCTTAAACTGCTTCAGGAAACATATGGCTTATGTATGGAGGATATTATTCCCAGCACTATATGCCCGCTGGATCAGAAAACAGACAGCAAACTGGTGGCCTATGATGTTGCAGATATTATACGGGATCAAATGGCCTGGCTTGACTTTGCAGATGTAGACCTCAATGACGTCACTTCTCCTGAGCCGGTAGCAGGCTCGCAGGTTACACCTAGCGGGAAAAATATTGCATAGTGATTAATTCCTCAGCGGCTTATTGGTCTCGAGCATATGCTCGATGCGCGCCAGCGTTCCTTCGGTTTTCACCAGTTCTATAAACACGTCATGCTCTAAATCCAGCAGATTCTGCTCGGTGAGTTCCTGCGTGATGTCGGCATCGCCGCCGGAAAGGACGGTTGCCAGATGCTCACCTACCACCAGATCATGTGGCGTGGCTTTGCCCTGCTCCCTGAACCCATCCAGCGCCATCAGCATTGCAGCCTTCGCACTTGCTCCCGGCAGCTGAATTATGCGTGATTCGGGCGGCGTGTAGCCGTCCGCCAGCTTCATGCATAAAGCTTTGGCATCGGCCAATACGCGTGCGCGATTCATGGTGATACCGGAGGCCGGATTTAAAATCATCATCTCCCGTGCCTCTTCTGCAGAGGTAGCAACCTTAGCCAGACCGATCTGTTCAAACGCTTTGGTGACTACCGGCATCGGGCCCTGCGGCATTAATGCTTCCGGCTTCTGACCATTCATTACCTGCGTAGCCACACGCTCGGCCAGCGCTGAACCACGGAGCAGCATTTCCTTGCATCCACCCCAGCCGGGAATCACCCCGACACCGGCTTCCACCAGCCCGGCATAGGTTTCCATATGCGCCTGTACTGCATCACAATGCAGCAGGATTTCACAACCACCGCCGAGCGCCATACCCGCCGGGGCACCGACCACCGGGAAGGGAGCATATTTCAGACTCATAAACGTCTGCTGGCCATCTTTAATCACGTCTGAGAGCATCGGCCACGCCGCCAGATTCGCCACATACATAAAGAAACCGAGATTCGCACCGAAGGAGAAGTGATCACCGTCATGACCGATTACCAGTCCACGAAACCCTTCTTTCACCAGATCATGCGAGGAGCGCAGCATGCTCATCACATCCGGGTCAAACGTGTTGCCCTTGGACTTAAACTCAAAACCGAGAATACCATCACCCAGATCCCACAGGCAGGCCGAGCCGTTTTTCTTCACCGGCTTTGCACCACGCGTTTTATCTCTCAGCAACCATGCACCCTCTTTGGGCAGCAGCGGCGCATATACTCCGTCATTCTGAAGACGCGCCGCGCCCGAAGAATCTTTTTTAGATCCTTCGCTTTGCTCAGGATGACACTGTAAATAGAATTTCTCTGTGCCTTCTTCCTTATAGAAGCTTTTGCCTGATGCCTGCTGCAATAATTCCGGTATATCCAGCCCTGCTTCCGCACAAGCCGCCGCCAGCACATCCGCACCCGCTGCCTCTGAGGTGGACAGACGATCAATCAGCTCAAACGGGCCGTATTTCCAGTTATAACCCAGCTTCATCGCCGCATCGATACTGACAATGTCGTCGGAAATGTCCGGCACTAATGAGGCGGCATACCATAGTGTTTCCACCAGCACGGCTTTCGCGTATTGTCCGCCAATATCCTGATGAGACACCAGTGCCGCCAGACCGGCACGTGCTGCCTGCACACTCTTGAGATCGGATTTTTTCGCCGGGGCATACTCACCGGTCTTCAGGTCTATCGCTTCCTTGACCTTTTTACCGCCTTCTTTATTCATTCGGTAAAAACCACCTTTGCCTTTACGCCCTGTATAACCCTCGGCAATCAGCTTTTTCACCAGTTCCGGCTCTTCGTAAATCGTGCAGAAGCGATCATCATCCGGCAGGGTGGAAAGCATGGACTTGGCGATATGCGGCATCAGGTCGATGCCGATCAGGTCAAACAGGCCAAATACGCCGGTCTTTGGAATGCCAACCGGCTTGCCCATCACCGCATCGGCGTCCTCCACGGCAATGCCCAGCTCTATGGCTTTGAGCAGCCCCTGAATCAGCCAGTAAACCCCGATACGGTTGCCAAGAAAGCCGGGCGTGTCCTTGCACATCACTACACCCTTACCAAGGCGGATGTCAGCAAACTCACGCATACCCTCTATAATCGCCGGGTCACACTCTTCGCCACCGGTGACTTCCAGCAATGGCAGGAAGCGAGGCGGATTGAAGAAATGCGTCAGCAGGAAGCGGGATTTCAACGCCTCCGGCATGCCCTTTTCCAGCTCGGCAAGCGGGATGGTCGAAGTGTTGGTGGAAAGTACGGCATCGTCCTTCATGTGCGGCGCGATCTTGGCATAGACATCATGCTTGACATCGAGGCGCTCCAGCACCACTTCCACCACCCAGTCACACTCGCCCAGCTTTTCCAGATCGTCCTCCAGATTGCCGGGGGCAACACGTTTCGCATTACGTTTATGCGTAAAACCGCTGGCGGGTTCCGCCTTGAGCTGCTTGTCAATCGCGCCTTTGGCCAGCGCATTACGATCTTCCGCACCGTCGGGCACAATATCGAGCAGCAGCACATCCACGCCCGCATTAGCAAGCAGTGCAGCGATACCGGAGCCCATCACCCCGGAGCCTAGAACGGCGGCTTTATTGATGTCTTTCATGAGTGTTCCTCTTGATAGCGTTGAAGAGCGGCTTTAAGTTCCGGCAGGCGATGCTCTATTACCTGCCAGATTTTATCAGCGTTTAAATCACCAAGATAATCATGCACCAGCACACAGCGAAAACCGGAAATCTGATTCCAGTCAATTTCCGGTATGGCCTGTTTGGTATTAGCAGATAGCCGTTGGGTGGATTCTGCCATGATCTGCAATTTTCGCAACACGGCATCGTAGGTTTTTTTGTCCTCCAGCGAAGTGCGCCCCTCCCGGGCATAAGACTGCACATCAGCTATACACTCAAGGATATGAGCAAGGTAAATACCATCATCCTTCACACTCATAATGGCGTTGCCTCACTCTGTATAAAAGGCGCAAGCCGTTGGTGTATATGGCTGTCCATTACTACATCCACATGAACATGAAGCAACTCACTGGCACTATACTGAAACCCTCCCAGATCAAAGTAATCACGCCCTTCTTCCAGCGTGACCAGTAAATCCACGTCACTGTCGGGGTTCTCTTCCCCGCGCGCCACCGATCCAAACACACGAATATTGGAGACACCATAGTGTCTGCCAATGGATTCCAGTTCAGCGCGTTTGGCGCGGAGTTGTTCGAGGGTGGTCATGGGGTCCCTTTTTTCATTTTGTCAAATTCCAGATCAATAGCATCTTTTGCAGCAGCGAGAATTTCTTTGCGTATCACATGATATTTACTTTGCAGTTGAGTTAACTGTTCATCTGTTTCACTCTCATCGGGAATAGATCCTACTCTAAGCTTCTTAAGTTTGTTAACCCCCTCTTCAACTCTTTTATGAGAAGTATTTTGATTATTTAAAAGCAATTCAACCAATGTTATTGCTTTTCTTTCTTTATATGTAACTTCCATAATCTCGTCCCGAATTTTTCTAAGGTCACTCTCCTGCGTGTGCAAGAGTGCTTCCCGTTTTAATTCTTCTACACGACCGAAACACACAAACACCTCTGATAACGCTTGTCGTAAATCTCGTATCCATTCCATACGGAGATCACCTATTTTTTGTTGACGAGAAACTTTTGCGCCTTGAAAAACTGCATATCCAGCTATGAAAGATGAAATAATCGCAGCAAATGCCGTCAATCCCTGCGAATTCGTATTTAGCCACTCCATAACGCACTCCATTATACATTCAATGCGTCATTGCCCGATTTATTCGGGCAGTCCATGTGGATTACCCGGACGAGCCGGGTAATGATACAAGCCATCACACCGCCTCCAGTACCGTGGCGATGCCTTGTCCGCCGCCGATGCACATAGAAGCCAGTGCATATTGTTTGCCCTCACGCTTGAGCAGTTGTGCCGCTTTGCCGGTGATACGGGCACCGGAGGCACCGAGCGGGTGGCCGAGCGCAATCGCGCCGCCGTCAATATTCACTTTAGTGTTATCAATTCCGATCTGCGCCACGCACGGAATCGCCTGCGCCGCGAAAGCTTCGTTAATTTCCGCTAGGTCGATCTGGTCGATCGAAACCCCGGCACGCTCCAGCGCCTTCTTCGTCGCATAAATCGGCCCGAGCCCCATCACCTCCGGTTTCAGACCGGCGACCGCCATGGATTTAATCCGCGCCAGCATCGGCAGGTTATTCGCCTTCGCATAGTCTTCCGAGCAGACCAGCACGGCGGCCGCACCGTCGGTCAGCGGGGAGGACGTACCCGCCGTCACCTTACCTTCTTTTGTAAAAGCCGGGTTCAGACCCGCCAGTGCTTCGAGTGTCGTATCAGGGCGAATGGTGCCATCCTTATCGACGCCATTCACCGGGATGATCTCTTCAGAAAAATCTGCCTTTGCCGCTTTCTGATGACTGGCTACTGCAAATTCTTCCATCGCCCCGCGTTCAATACTGCACGCCTCAGCCACGGCCTCTGCTGTCAGCCCCATGGACATATAGGCCTGCGGATACTCCGCGTAAAGTTTTGGGTTGGGTAGTGGATTAAAACCCGTCATCGGCACACGGGTCATGGACTCTACCCCGGCACACATATAGACCTCGCCCTTACCCGTGGCAATGTTCCCCACCGCCATATGGATCGTTTCCATGGATGAGCCGCAGAAACGATTGACCGTTGCACCACCAACCGTCTCCGGCAGGCCTGCCAGAAAAACGACCAGTCGCGCCAGATTAAATCCCTGTTCCCCTTCCGGAAAGGCACAGCCAAGCAACAGGTCTTCAATATCTTCTGCCTTCACACCGGTTTTTTCAAGCAGCCCCTTCACAGTGGCGGCCACCAGATCATCAGGCCGGGTTTTGGCGAGTGCTCCTTTATGAGCCGGGGTGAAGGGAGAGCGAACGTAGCCGCAAATCACGGAGGTGGTCATGAAAGCCTCATTGGTAGGTGTGAGTATGCTCCTACCATAGCACATCTCCGTTGCGAGTGCAGCGGCACAATAGAGAAAACGCATCATTCCTGCGAAGGCGGGAATCTCTGTTGCATTAAGATTCCGTGTTCACGGTTTGCATCCATGTGAACGGCTGGCCTACCGGAGCGAGCTGGAAAAAGCAGAACAAGCACCCCGAAATGACGACAAGGAAACGCTACTCCCTATTTCTCCGCGGATTCCTGCTTTTTGCGCTCCTTAAGGTGCTGCTTGAGCTTCAGGCGACGCTTGGTATTCTTGGCAAGCATTTCATCGGGAGAGACCAGCCCGTCACCATCCATATCCATGGCCTTGAAATGCTGTTTGGCACGGCCCAGAAACTCCGTTTCCGTCAGGAAGCCGTCCCCGTCCACATCGGCATCTTCAAACATATCCATCGGCCGCTCGGCTTTTTTCTGTGTGCCCTCTTCGATGTCCGGTGCCACGGTCAGCGGGCCATCTTCTACGGCCTGCGCAGAAAACGACATCAGGACGACTACACCTACTGTCATTACATATCTTGCCTGCATATACATACTCTCTCTTATTTTATTCTGGTTAGGCAGCAACATAGCACATTTAATCGCCTGACTCCACCGCTTCCTTAGCCGAGGCTTCTTCCTCCGCCACCAGTTCTTTTTTCAAAATCTTGCCGATCATCGATTTTGGTAATTCATCACGGAAAGCCACCCTGTAAGGCTGACAATAAGCAGATAGCTTGTCTTTCAGGAAGGCTTTTACCTCGGATTCGTCAAGATCGCTGCCTTCCTTTTTTACAACAAATGCTTTAGGCACCTGCCCGCGTGTAGGGTGTTCTATGCCAATCACGGCACATTCCACCACGTCATCATGCAGGTAAATCGCCTCCTCAATATTGCGTGGATAAATATTATAACCACCGGAGATAATCATCTCCTTCATACGATCAACGATGAAGAAATAACCGTCTTCGTCCATATAGCCTACATCGCCGGTATGCAGGCGGTCCCCTTTCAGCACCTCTTCTGTTTCTTCCGGTTTGTTCCAGTAGCCTTTCATCACCTGTGGGCCACGGATACAAATTTCACCCGTCTCACCCTGAGCAAGCACCGTCTCGCGGTCGTCCTTGTCCAGCACTTCGAGAATGGTTCCCGGCAACGGCATCCCAATCGAGCCGGTCTTGTTCTCCCCGTAAATCGGGTTGCAGGAGGCTACCGGCGAGGTTTCGGACAGGCCGTAGCCTTCAAACAGTTTACAACCGGTTTTTTCCTCGAATTTCAGCTTCACCTCATGTGGCAACGGCCCGCCACCCGAGATGCACATAGTCAGGGACGAAAGATCGAACTTATCGACCTTTTTATAGTTGAGGATAGCGGAATACATGGTCGGCACGCCCGGCATCAATGTTGGTTTCTTGGCATTGATATCTTCCAGCAGGGATTTTAGCTCAAAACGCGGGTGCAGGATGATCCGGAAACCCGAGGCGATGGCGAAATTCATAATCACCGTCATCGCAAAGACGTGAAAGAGCGGCAGCACACCCATCATGATTTCTTCCCCGTCCCTGGCCTGTGCAAACCACAGGCGGCACTGGCGGATATTGGCAGTCAGATTGGAATGGGTCAACACCACCCCTTTGGGCGTGCCGGTGGTACCGCCGGTATATTGCAGCACG
>CAYMGS010000026.1:0-16844 GCA_964390025.1 uncultured Rickettsiales bacterium
GCCGATAATAAACTGCTCGGTCAGTTTGATCTGGTGGGCATTCCACCTGCACCGCGCGGTATGCCTCAGATCGAAGTAACGTTTGATATTGATGCGAACGGTATTGTGAATGTGTCGGCCAAAGATAAGGCTACCGGCAAAGAACAGCAGATTCGTATTCAGGCGTCAGGTGGTCTGTCTGATTCCGATATTGAGCAAATGGTGAAAGACGCCGAATCTCATGCAGACGAGGACAAGAAACGTCGGGAGTCGATTGAAGCGCGCAACCGTGCGGAGGCCATGCTGCATGAAGCAGAAAAGAATCTGGATGAACACGGAGAGAAGATCAATGCCGAGGATAAGGAAGCGATTGAAGCTGCCATTCAGGAGCTGAAAGATGTGCTTGATAGCGGTGACGGAGATGTGATCGAAGAAAAAACGCAGGCGCTTGCGCAAGCCATGATGAAGATCGGTGAGGATATCTACAAGGTACAGCAGGAATCCGCCGCGGAAGGTGGTGAGCAGGTGGATACAGACGATGCGACCTCTTCCGGCGATGGCAAATCTAAAGAGGGCGAGGTGCTGGATGCCGATTTCGAGGACATTAGCGAAGACGATAAAAAGGAGTAGGCATTCAGGTGCAGGGTGGCGGGGCTTAGGAGTATTCTAAGCCCTTTTCCCTTGCCTGAGGCTGGCGATAAAGCATGAGCAAGCGCGATTATTATGAGGTTCTCGGGGTTGACCGCAATGCTGATGCAGCGGCGCTGAAGAAAGCGTATCGCAAGCTTGCGATGAAATATCACCCGGATCGCAACCCGGATGATGAAAAAGCAGAAGTCAAATTCAAGGAAATCAACGAAGCGTATGATGTCCTGAAGGATGAGGACAAGAAAGCGGCGTATGACCGCTACGGCCACAGTGCTTTTGAAGGTGGTATGGGTGGCGGTAAAGGCGCCGGTGGGTTTGATTTTTCCGGCAATTTCTCGGACATTTTTGATGATCTCTTCAGTGAATTTACCGGTGGCAGACGCCGTGGGCCGCAGGCCGGGCCTGATGGTGAGTCTGCCGGTCAGCGAGGGGCAGATTTGCGATATAATCTGCAAATCTCACTGGAAGATGCCTTCAAAGGTAAACAGCAAAATATCACCATCAGCACCTCGGTGGCATGTGAAGGCTGCAATGGCACGGGTGGAGCCAAGGGCACCAGTCCGGTAACCTGTCCTACCTGCCAGGGAAGTGGCAGAATACGTGCCCAGCAGGGCTTCTTTACGATAGAGCGTAGCTGTCATACCTGTCAGGGCACGGGGAAAATCATTGAAAAACCATGTGGCAAATGCGCCGGGACGGGTCTGACCCGAAAAGATAAAACATTGTCGGTGAATATCCCTTCCGGGGTAGAGGATGGAACCCGTATCCGGCTGGCGGGTGAAGGTGAGGCCGGATTCCGGGGTGGGCCTGCCGGGAACCTGTATATATTTCTTTCCATAAAACCTCATCGGTTGTTTCAGTGTGAAGGCCCCAATATTCACTGCAAGGTGCCGGTCTCTATGGTCACGGCTTCCCTTGGCGGCACGATCGAAGTGCCTACCATTGACGGGGGTAAGGTAAAAGTTACGATACCGGAAGGAACCCAGACAGGTGCACAGTTCCGCCTTCGCAGTAAGGGAATGTCGGTGCTTCGTTCCAGCTCTCGTGGAGACATGTATATTCATGCACAGGTGGAAACCCCTGTAAATTTAAGTAAAAAACAGAAAGATATCCTGCGTGATTTTGATAGTACCGGGGGCGGAAAGAATAGTCCTGAGTCCGCCGGATTCTTCGATAAAGTCAAGGAACTCTGGGACGATCTGAAGGAATAGATATGAAGCTAGCCATTGCCGGATGCCTGGGACGGGTCGGCCAGACTCTGATCGAACATATCACGCTCACAGAGCATGCGCTGGTAGGGGGCACGGTGCGTGCCGGGCAGGAGCAGGCCGCTCGCGAACGGTTTCAGCAAGCCGGAATTGCCGAACCTCTGATCACGGATAGTATTTCCATAATATTAAACGCAGCGGACGCTATTATCGACTTCACCCGGCCTGAGCATACACTTGAGATAGCCAGAGAGGCGGCTACGCTAGGGAAAGTGCATGTTAGCGGCACAACAGGGTTGAATGAGGCACAGCAGGCAGAACTTGCCGGGTATGCCTCAGAAGCCAGGATTTTACTGGCTCCTAATATGAGTGTCGGGGTCAACCTTTTGATGTCTCTTACGCAGCAGGTGGCTGAAACGCTTACCGAAGAATTTGATATTGAAATCTATGAAATGCATCACCGTCATAAAGTAGACGCACCCTCCGGTACGGCGCTTGGATTAGGTCATGCTGCAGCAAGAGGGCGTGGAGTTTCACTGGGCGATGTAAAAGATACGGCCCGTGATGGCTTCACCGGCGAGCGAATGCCGGGACGCATTGGATTCTCCGTCGCTCGTGGCGGCGATGTGATTGGCGATCATACCGTGACGTTTGCCGGTATGGGGGAGCGGATTGAGCTCAGCCACAAGGCCGCTAACCGTGATATATACGCACGTGGTGCCGTAATGGCGGCAGAATGGGCTGCGCAGCAACCGCCAGGCTTATATGACATGCAGGATGTACTGAAACTTCGCTAGAATAAAGCCGTGAAAAGCACGTACAAAGACAGGCTGCCAAAAAAAGTAATGCCACACAGCAGGAGCAGGCCCATCCCGTAGACGGCCAGCTTTAATGCTTTGGGTGTCGTCTCGTTGCTCATGCGTTTATATTGTGCCTCGTTATCCAATGTGCTCAGCAGTATCATAGGGAATCCATGGATAAAACACAGCAGTTTGATATTACCCCGGAAGAGGCTGGTGGCCGGATAGATGCGGTGCTGGCGGCCAGAGAGACTGAAGGATTGTCGCGCAGTCGCCTGAAAGCACTGATCCGTGAAGGTGCGCTGACACAAAATGAGGTTGCGGTAAGGGACCCTTCCCGAAAAGTAAAAGCAGATGAGTTATATGTGCTGCGCATACCTCAGACAAAGCCTGTATCGTTGGTGCCGGTCGATATCGCACTGGACATCCTCTATGAAGATGACGATCTTCTGGTGATCAATAAACCCGCAGGACTGACGGTTCACCCGGGTGCCGGCAACCATGATCATACGCTGGTGCACGCCTTGCTGGCGCATTGCGGTGACAGCCTGTCCGGCATTGGTGGTGAGGCACGTCCGGGAATTGTGCACCGGCTGGATAAAGACACCAGCGGCCTGATAGTGGTGGCCAAGCATGACCACGCACATCAGGGTCTGTCCGCACAACTGTCTGACCGCACCTTGTCTCGCCGCTATCAGGCGCTGATATGGGGTACGCCTCAGCCGCCGAAAGGCAGCATTGAAGGGGCCATTGGCCGCTCACCACGTAACCGGAAGAAAATGGCGGTACTGGCCCATGGGGGCAAAGAAGCGACCACGCATTATGAGTGCCACCATACCTGGCGCACGCATCCCACTGACAGGCAGGCGTCACAGCCACTTGTGTCACTGGTCGCGTGTAAACTGGAGACAGGCCGTACACATCAGATCCGGGTGCACATGACACATGCCGGGTATCCGTTGATCGGAGATCCGCTCTATGGCGGGCGTAGCGTTAGCCGTATGGCACAGTATACAGAAGAACAATGCCCGGCAGTCATGCGCAAAGCGCTGGAAGTATTTCCCCGGCAGGCCCTGCACGCCGCTGAAATAGGATTTGTGCATCCCATTAGTAAGGAAAAACATACCTTCCGCTGTAACCTTCCGGATGATATGGCCGAATTGATAGATAACTTACACGCACATCTTCATGATTAATAACAAGAAGCAAGGCAATATCTTGTCAAAAGCTGTGCAATATATTATATAGATGGATCGCAACGTATAAGGAGTCACTATGGGTCACGCTACCCTGCCGGTTATTTCCGGAGATACCAACCTGTCTCAATATCTGGCGGAAATTCGTAAATTTCCGATGCTGGAGCCAGATGAAGAATACATGCTGGCGAAACGCTGGACAGAACATGCCGACTATGATGCGGCCCATAAGCTGGTAACCAGCCACTTGCGGCTGGTGGCTAAGATTGCGCAGGGCTTCCGCGGTTACGGGCTGCCGGTGGGCGACCTGATTGCCGAAGGTAATATCGGCCTGATGCAGGCAGTGAAAAAGTTTGACCCGGAAAAAGGCTTCCGCCTGTCGACCTATGCCATCTGGTGGATTCGTGCGGCAATTCAGGAATATATTCTGCGTTCATGGTCACTGGTAAAGGTTGGTACGAGTGCCGCTCAGAAAAAATTGTTCTTCAATTTGAAAAAACTGAAAACCCGTCTTAATGCAATGGAGCAGAATGACCTGACATCCGAGCAGGTAAGCGAAATTGCCGATGAACTGGAGGTGGGAGAACAGGACGTGGTTGACATGAACCGCCGCATGATTGCGGTGGATCGTCGGCTGAACGCACCGGTGGCCGGAGCCCGTGAAGATAGTGGTGGTGAGTGGATTGATCTGCTGGAGGAACCATCTGATAATCAGGAAACAGAACTGGCAAGCCGTCAGGAACTGGGCCAGCAGCGTGCGATGCTTTATGATGCTATGAGCCTGCTTAACGAACGTGAGCGTGAGATTATCAAGGCACGCCGTCTGAGCGAAGCACCGCAGACACTGGAAGCATTAAGCCAGCATTATGGAGTGTCAAGGGAGCGTATTCGTCAGATTGAAGCGCGCGCCATGGAAAAGCTGACGCAATCTGTCACGGTCGCCCGCGACGCTGCCTGAATCCTGAAAACAGCTGAAACGTCAGCCCGCCTCTTCCATCAGGCGTTTGCGCATACTGTGGTAATGCACACGGCGCGAAAGCAGTGCAATTTCCTCTTCAATATGTTCTGAGACATCACGCAACAGGTCAACGCCACGCAGGCGGGCAGTGTACGCACGCTGCATCAACTGATGCTCCGGGCTATCTGTAAGATACGTTAAAGACGCCTGAAGAGCGGCTTCTATGCCCATTAGCTCTTCTTCGTAATGAGTCAGAGCCTTCCATCGCCGTGCGACCGGAAGGTGCTGAATCTCCTGCCACTCCTGCTCAAACATCACCAGCCACATGCCACCGTAATGTCTGTCAGCATAGGTCCGGTTAATCCGTTTCATACATTCACTATTGCCACTCACCCCGCTATCCGGATGAAAGCGCCGCACCAGTAACATGTAGAGCGACTTCATATCCTGTTCCAACGGATGCTTTTCCGCTATGGGCAGGCCTGGTACTTCTTCTGCAGATGAATCGGTGCAGACGGGCATATTGGCAAACACACCCTCTCCTTCCGGAGCAGAAGCTGTGAAAGACGTGGTATGGCTGAGTTCAGATCGTAATGTCTCTAATCGTGAAAGCAGACTCCCAATATTTCCATAATATTCTGTAAGAAATTGCTGAAGATCCTGCTGGCGTTCATGCATCTCCTGACCGAGATAATCAATCTTAGACGCTAATTTATATATGTTATCCAGTGTTTTGTTTTCTTCAGGAAGATGAAAATACGTCATCAGGCGGCCTCCATCGTCTTTCCATAATGTATTTGCCGATAGCTCAGCGCTTCTGCGATGTGCTGCTTGCCAACGGCTTCACAGCCTTCCAGGTCGGCAATCGTGCGGGCCACCCGAAGAATGCGCGTATAGGCTCGCATGGACAGTCTGAAACGTCCGGCAGCGTCTTCCAGCAATTGCTGTCCGGCGCTGTCCGGCACAACATGCGATTCCAGCAGTGAACCGGAGGCACGGGCATTAATGAGTGCGGGCAATGCTGCGTCCTTATAGCGCGCAAGTTGCCGCTCTCTGGCGCGCGCCACCCGTGCAGCTACGTCTGCACTTGGTTCGCCGGGCTGTTTACTCATCATCTCGTAGGAACTCAGCATGGGAACTTCAACATGTAAATCAATACGATCGAGCAACGGGCCGGAGATTTTTGCCTGATAGTCGGAAGCACAGCGAGGTGCTTTACTACAGGCCTGCGCGGCATCGCTTACATACCCGCACCGGCAGGGATTCATCGCGGCAATAAGCTGAAATTGTGCGGGATAGGTGAGGTGTGCATTGACACGGGCGACGGTGACTTCGCCTGTTTCCATGGGCTGACGGAGTGATTCCAGCACCGTGCGGGCATATTCAGGCAACTCGTCCAGAAACAGCACGCCGTGATGCGCCAGTGATATTTCTCCGGGTTTTGCTTTCTGACCACCCCCGACCATGGCGGCGATAGACGCGGAATAATGCGGAGCTCTGAATGGGCGGCGCTCGCTCAGGCGGCCTTCAACAATTTCCCCTGCCACACTGTAGATCATGCTGACATCGAGAATTTCACGGGCTGTCATAGGTGGCAGAATACCGGGAAGGCAGGACGCCAGCAGTGATTTGCCGGTACCGGGCGGGCCGATCATCAACAGGTTATGGCCACCTGCTGCGGCAATTTCCAGTGCGCGCCGGGCAGTGTATTGTCCGCGAACATCCTTCAAATCCGGGCCTGATATGTCCGATTCCGGATGAGGTGGCTCCGGCGGACTCAGCACTTGCCGTCCTTTCACGTGATTCAGCAATGCTGTGAGAGAGGCAGGCGCCAGCACTTCCAGATCACCGGCCCATGCTGCTTCCCGGCCACATGCCGCCGGGCAGATAATACCATAGCCTTCGGCGCAGGCGCCAACGGCGGCAGGTAATACACCGGAGACGGGCATCAGACGGCTGTCGAGCGATAATTCTCCCAGCGCGTAATAACCACTAAGTGCATCCTGCGGCACGACACCCATGGCGATCAGAACACCCAGTGCAATCGGCAGATCAAAATGACTGCCTTCCTTAGCAAGGTCAGCGGGCGCAAGGTTCACCGTAATGCGCTTTGCAGGAAGCGCCAGCCCCAGCGAGAGGATGGCTGCCCGCACGCGTTCACGGGATTCTGCCACTGCCTTATCCGGTAAACCGACGATCGTAAAAGCAGGCAGGCCGGGGGATACCTGTACCTGCACCTCTACTTCGGTGACGTCAATTCCCTGAAATGCGACGGTTTTAACCTGTGATACCACTTTGTGCCCCGTGGTGTTGAGCCATGACTGAATTCTAGCTCAGAAAAGCGTATTTTATCCAGAAAAGAAAGGGATTTGTAAGGTTTCATTAGCTGTTATTTAACAAAGATAAGCAATAATGCACGCTGGACAAGCATTCCGTAAGGAAGTTGTTAATTTTTATGGCATAACGTTAACGGATAGACTAAAGCTCTCACCATGTCATCGTCATCACAGCAGCACAGGCCGCCACGGGTACGCAATCTGATTGCGTTCAGCTCGTTTATCATGCTGTTGTTTGGTGTGGTGGTGCTGTATCAGGCATTTCGCGAATATGACCTTGCTATTGAGAATAGCAAACGCAATGCGGAACGGCTGGTCACCATCCTGACCGACCAGATTAAACTGACCTTCCTGACCGTTGACCTCTCTCTGCAGCGAGCGGTGGAACGTCAGTACCTGAACCAGTTGTTCGGCGGCCATTTGCCTGAAGATATGGTGCATAATTTTGATGTCTGGGTACGTGAGACGCCACAAATCGTCTCTATTATGCTGGTCAATGAAAAGGGCAATATTGAGCTGGCCGTCCATGATAAGCGTTACAAGGGCTGGATTGACTATGACCAGACGCTGACAGACAGCGAGCCGTTTGAGGTGCTGCGCCGTGAATCGGACATGAATCTTTATGTCGGCCCCAATATCAACACCAACGAGCGTTACGGTAACCTGATCGTAATGGCACGAAGAATCTATAATATTGATGGTTCCTTCGGTGGTATCGTGATGGCCGCCATTTACAGTGAATATTTTCTGGATTTCTTCCAGTCGGTAGATTCCGGCCCGCAGCGCCATATGGCATTGATGCTACAGGATGGTCGCAACCTGTTTGAGGGCACCCGCCACACACGCATTAATAACCGACTGCTTGAGGCACTGCGCCCGTTTATTGATAAAGGACGGGGCACCACCTCTATTGCCACACGGGTGGAAGATGTAGAAGGCTCCCTTCAGTTGCTTTCATACCAGTATTTAACCAATTTGCCGCTGGTGGTCTCGGTCATGATTGATGAAGAGGATTTCCTGTCTTCCTTCTGGCAGCAGCGTTTTAAGGATTTGTCCTTCCTCGCGATTTTCACCATCTTCGGTTCCGTGCTGTCATTCTTTGCCTTAACCATGGCCAAACAGATTATCCGGGTGGAAGAATCCGAGGCAGCGGCGATTCTGGCGAGTCAGGCAAAATCTGAATTCCTCGCCAACATGTCCCATGAATTGCGTACCCCGCTCAACGCCATTATCGGCTTCTCCGAGATGATGAACTCCGGGTATTTCGGGCCACTCAACGCCAAGCAAAAAGAACGGATGAACGATATTAATCTCTGCGGCAACCACCTGCTGCATCTCATCAGCGATATTCTGGAATTCTCCAAGGGTGAGGCCGGCAAGCTTGAGATCGTGGAAGAGAAAATCATCGTCAGTGACATTATTGGCGAAGTAACCCGCATGATGGGAGAGAAGCTCAAAACCAAGGGCGTGGAACTCAAGATCGACATCCCGGCGCGCATGCCGCTGTTCTTTGCTGATAAACGCAAGCTCAAGCAGATTCTGCTCAATCTGGTCTCCAATGCTGTGAAATTCACGCCTAAAAGCGGCGATGTAAAGATTGCCGCGTGTATTGACCCGAGTGGTGCCATGACCATTTCTGTTGCGGATACCGGCATCGGGATTGCGGAGGAAGACATCCCAACAGCGCTCTCCGTGTTCGGGCAGGTGCATCGCAGCAGCAGTCATGAAGGTACCGGACTGGGCCTGCCGCTGTGCCGCATGTTTGCGGAACTGCACGGCGGCAAGCTGGCACTGGCCTCGGTGGTCGGTGAGGGCACTACGGTACGGGTGATCTTCCCGGCGCAGCGGGTGATTTACGAAGAATCCGACGAAGACGCCATGGCAAGCTAAAATTCTACTGAAGCGGTCTGCAAACGTCGCTTCGGTAAACTTCCGGTACTCACGTACCTGTATGTATGTTGCGCTCCGGCTTTTACCTCAGCACTATTTTCGTCACGCCTCAGCGAATTTATCACCATTGACAAGCAAGATAAGTAGTATGATTTAGCTTCCGTATTCCTCATGTGAGGCAGCGAGGGTGGCAAGGCGTGCGACAAAGGACAGGGCGGCGCAGACATCAGTATCGCGGGCGATCTGGTCGGCACATTCTTCCATCGGGATGAAACGCATGCCCGGCGTATTGAGGCTGGACTGCGTATCACGTTCCGGGTGAGTGCGGTACATGCCTCCGGCCACCTGTCCGTCAATCAGGTAGAGCAGGGGCTCGGCGGTCATGCCGTCAATCGTGTCAATGCTTAGCACTCCTTCCTGAATAATCACCTCCGTGCTTTGCGTGCCTTCTTTAATCGTATCCATTTTATGCCGGGTTTTTTTATTCATCTCGTAGACCTCATCGCCGCTGCGGGCGGTCATAATGCCCATGCCGTACGTGCCTGAATCGGCCTTGATAAACACATACGGTTCTTCGGTAATGCCGTGTTCGGCATATTTTTCCGAGATGGCACGGATTAGTTTTTCCACACCAAGCGCCACGCATTCCAGCCCGCCGCGTTCCCTGAAGTCAATTCGCCCGCAACGATGGCTCAGTGTAGCAAGTTGCCACCCATCCAGTCCGAATTGTCGGGCAAATTCGTTAGCAAAACGGCTGTAGACGGCAAAATGCTCGCTCTTGCGGCGGCGATACCAGCCCATACCGGGCGGCGGGATAACAGGAATCGCGCTCCCCTGAAGGAGGGCAGGTGCGCCGGAGGTGAAATCATTATTCACTACGATGAGATCCGGTACAAACCCGTCCACTGTCTCTATACTCTCACCCTTTCGGCGTATCGGGGATGAGACCAGTTCCAGCCCATCGCTGCCGGTGAGTGTGACAGGTGCATCCGTGCCTTCTTCCAGTCTCCCGAGAGCGGTCTCATAGCCTGCTTCTTCTATAATAGAAAGCAGTGCTGCGAGATTATCCGTATAGTAAGGGTTGCGGGTATGATTCTCAGGGATCAGCAAAATGCGCTTCGCGTCGCCGTGACATCGTTTTATAAACTGAGCGGTGAGCCTAGCTGCGCGTGTACGTCCCCGGGGACAGAGATTATTAAACCCGGCGGGGAAAAGGTTGGTGTCCACCGGTGCCAGCTTGTAGCCACTATGGCGTATATCCACCGAGGAGTAAAATAGCCGGGAGCAGGACTTCCGTCTGGCCTCCAGCCATGCTTCCACCTCATCGCCCTGCGTGGAAAGCAGCTCTCCC
This sequence comes from uncultured Rickettsiales bacterium, assembly GCA_964390025.1. GTDB lineage: Bacteria > Pseudomonadota > Alphaproteobacteria > Rickettsiales > UBA998 > CAYMGS01. Next base: position 10,367 of record CAYMGS010000026.1, read on the forward strand.
AGTTGCTCAAGAATCATACTACGTCCCCTCGAAAATCCGGTCTGCGACCCCAGTCACCACAGCTGGATTGCACACAGGCCAGTGCTGCCAGCGCCGCGGTTTCCGCTCGTAAAATCCGTGGCCCAAGCCCTACCGGCAGAGTGTAGTCGAGCGACGCAAGCCGGTCACGCTCCTTTGGCGAAAATCCTCCCTCCGGGCCGATCAGTACCGCCAGTTTCTCATGACTCCGTGACATCAGCGCCTCACCAATTGGTACGCCGCTGCCAGACTCATCACAAAAGAGCAGAGTACGTTCCTGCGGCCAGGAGGCCAGCAATGATTCAAGGGGCTGAAAAGCATGTAGTGTCGGAATATCGAAACGCTCGGTTTGCTCTGCCGCCTCAATGGCGTGGGCGTACAGGCGGTCATGGTTCACACGGCTTGCATTGGTATAATCGGTGTTGACCGGGAATAACTCCGAAGCTCCAAGTTCTGTGGCTTTCTCCACCAGAAAATCAATGCGTCCGGCTTTCAGCGGGGCAAATACCAGCCAGAGATCCGGGGAAGGAAAGGGCTCGAGGGTCTGTCTGATAAGCGTGACATCCGCCTCTTTTTTCCTGATATGCGTAATCTCGGCCAGCCATTCCCCCTGACCAGCATTAAACAGCAATACCTGATCCCCGCGTTGTGCCCGCAGCACACTTAGCAGGTAATGCGCGGTTTTGGCAGGGAGAGGACATACGGTGCCGGTTTGAAGTGTCTGCGGATAATAAAGCCGCGCCCGGGGTTTGAAATGTTGCGTCATCACATGAGCATAATTCGTCTGCACAAAGAGTAAAGTTTCATGTAGTCTTCGCCCATGCAGCGACTCCCGATATATGCGTATCTCCGGTTGATGCGTTTTGATAAACCTGCAGGCATATGGTTGCTGATGTGGCCTTGCTGGTGGTCGCTCACGCTGGCTTCCGGGGGTGACGTGCCCGTTATCCTACTTGTATTGTTTTTTTTGGGCGCTGTCTTTATGCGGTCTGCAGGCTGCATTATCAATGACATGATTGACCGCGATATAGACCGGCAGGTGGAGCGCACCCGAACCCGTCCGCTGGCCAGTGGCGAGGTGTCGATGGCAGAAGCGTTTATACTGCTTGGCTTTCTGCTGATGCTGTCTTTGATGATTGCGCTGATGCTGGGTGAGTTTGTGGTGCTGTTATCCACATTATGGCTACCGCTGGTAGCTCTCTACCCGTTGATGAAACGCATTACCTGGTGGCCGCAGTTTTTTCTTGGCCTCACCTTCAACGCCGGGGCCATTATTGGTTGGGTGGCGGTGAGTGGCGAGGTCACGCTGAATGCTTTGCTGCTCTATCTTGGTTGTATCTTCTGGACGCTGGGCTACGACACGATATACGGTCATCAGGATAAAGGAGATGATGCACGTATCGGCGTAAAATCCAGTGCATTGCGCCTTGGAAACCGGACAAAACCTTTTGTCATTCTGTGTTACGGGGTGTTGCATATGATGTTAATGCTGGTGGGATACAGGCTGGGTGCCGGGGTACCGTATATGCTGGGCTTGCTCCTCACTATGGTGATGATGACATATCACACCTGCAAGGTGCAGCTGGGCCAACCTGCACAGTGTATGCAGGCGTTTAAAACGCATCAGTGGATGGGGGGAGTCATATGGCTGATTTGTATGGCGTCAGGGAGATAGGGCTAATTAACAAAACCCCTGTGTATCTGCTAAAAATTTAGCAAATATTTACCTTTTGATGGCACACTGAAACAAAGAAACAATGTGTGGCGCCATGTCTGAATCGATACACTCTGCAAGCGAGAGTAACGAATCCAGCCGTATGGATGATGCCGTATTATATACGGACACTTCATGCGAGAACGCCACGCCTGTATCCAAAATACCCAGATCCCAGAAACGTGTAGCAGCATCTATGTCCAAGCCTACGAACAAACAACCATCTCCGCATGAAGACCCATACACGGGGTACCCATCTTCGTTCGTGGCCACGTTGCAGGATGTAATCAATCGTAACGAGGAAACAAAGACGCATGGGGCACTCATGGCAGTGTCCATCGATAATATTGCGATGATTATGCGCGGTTACGGGCATGAAATTTCTGAGCAGGTCATTGTTTCACTCATGGAGAAATTAGAGCGACATATCGGTGCCAGCGATATTATTGCCCGGCTGCAAAAAGATCAGATCGGTATTATTCTGCCGTGCATCAGCGAAAAAGAAGCACGCGAACTGGCGACACAACTGCATGATGTATTGCAGGGTGTTGGCTATGAATCGGAGTACGGTTCACTGCATGTGCTGTGCTCAATTACCTGCATTAATGTGCCGAAAACCACGCGTAGCGCAGTGGCAGCGCTGGATCATGCGTTTATCAGCCTGAAGGGTAAGCCCGGTATCGTGTTCCCGGCGCTGGAAGAGTTGCCACGTTCTTCCGCCAATTGCCGTCAGGAGATGGGGCTGGCCAACTATCTCTCACGTGCCATTAAGGAAAACCGTCTGCGTCTGGCATTCCAGCCGATCATCAGTGCTGCCGGTGGCGAAATTTCGCACTATGAAGCACTGTTACGTAATGTCAGCGATGATGGCCGCATCAGCTCTGCCGGGGTCCTGATACCGGTAGCGGAACGTATGGGTATGATCCATATGATCGACATGTGGGTGCTGGAGAAGGTGGTAGAGGAACTGAAAAGTTCAGATGAGGTCTGCTTAGCATTCAATGTCTCGAACCTGACAACTGACGATGACCGCTGGCTGAAGCGCCTGACCGAGCTGATCGGCGATGACCCGGGTGTGGCAGCACGTATGACCGTTGAAATTACGGAAACCGCCATTCACCGCGATCTTTCAAAAACGGCGTATTTTGTCGCGACCATTCAGTCGCTGGGCGCGCAGGTGGCACTGGATGATTTTGGCTCGGGTTATACATCATTCCGCCAGCTTAAATCCCTTTCCGTCGATATGGTGAAGATTGACGGGGCCTTTATCCGTGATCTGGTGGATAACGCAGATAACCGGTTCTTTGTCAAAACGCTGCTTGATTTCACCAGGGGCTTTGGCCTGAAATCGGTAGCGGAGTTCGTCGAAACCGGGGAGGTTGCCAAGATGCTGATGGAACTGGGCGTGGAATACATGCAGGGATATTATTTTGGGCGTCCGGAAAATAACCGCGCATGGCGCAAAGAAGACGTATAAATAAAATTCTGGCGGTAACGGCAAATATTTCTATACTGGCGGCGTGCCGGATTAGCTCAGCTGGTAGAGCAACCGCCTTGTAAGCGGTAGGTCGTTGGTTCGAGTCCGACATCCGGCACCACCGCTTTACCGGAAAGCATTATGACGCCCACACGCATATTTATATTCGTACTACTCGCGGCCATATTGGCCGGGCTTGTCCTGTATGCAGGGCAAGGTCCGCAGCAAACAGTGGCCCCATCGCCAGAATCTGCGGATGATGCCGAATTATCCGATGTGCCCTTCACCCCAACCCCGGTAGTTCCCACCAATAATAACGGGCTGGTCGTCTTTGGTATTGGCACGCTGAATGGTACACTGGTGAAAGAGAAAACCACCTGTCCGCTTGACATGGGGGCGATCAGTGTGGGGTCTGTCGATAAAACGCGGCTGGAGTTGCTGTCACTGGAAATGGCCGGAGACCTGAAAGGTCTGGTAGAAGTCCGGGTGATGGCAAAGCAGGGGTACCGCCTGACCGTGCTTGGCAGTCTTACTGCGTGTGATATAGCCCATAAAGGCGTACTGCAGGGAGAAGTGCGGATGCTGGTGAAAGAGATTGAGACCGGGCGTGAAGAATATCTGTATGTACCGGCTTCGCTGGAAATTCACTAAATGTTCCGGGAAATAAAAAGCAGGGTATACCGTCTGGTACACCCTGCTGATCTCACTGTCGTCTGTCCGGAATATTATCCGACGATTTCGATGTCACTGAAGAAGAAGCGAATTTCATTTTCCGCGTTCTCTTCGGAGTCGGAACCATGCACCGTATTGCGGCCAATATCTTCACCGAACATGTTGCGGATGGTGCCTTCTGCGGCTTCTGCCGGGTTGGTGGCACCCATCACTTCACGGTTCTTTGCAACAGCGTTATCGCCTTCCAGCACCTGTACCACAACCGGGGAAGACACCATATATTCCACCAGCTCTTCAAAGAAGGGACGGTCTTTGTGGATGCCGTAAAACAGACCGGCTTGCAGGCGCGACAGGCGCAGACGTTTCTGCGCGACGATACGCAGGCCGTTTTCTTCAAATACCTTGTTAATAGCACCGGTCAGGTTGCGCTCGGTAGCGTCCGGTTTAATAATCGATAATGTACGCTGAGTAGCCATATTTTGTTACCTCTCTCTGTTGGGGTTCCTGCGACTTATACTATTTCTTATTTCATTTCAAGCTCAAAGCCATCCCTCTTTCGGGGCCGATAAGCCGTTGCAAGTGCAACAGGTTTCCGTTACTGTACCACCATATCTTGTAGGTGGGGGTGCGTAATGAACCGTATATATATTGTTTTGTGCCTGTTCGTCCTGTTGCCGGCCTGTTCGTCAACCAGTCTGGATATGCTGCGGGAAGCAGAACTGCCGGATGACCCGTATTATGCGACACTGGCGACACAGTATCGCACCTACAGTGAATCACGGGCTGCGCAGTCTGACTGGGAAGCGGCCCGTATTTTTTCGGAAAAAGGACTGGCTGCCGCCTATGCTAAACCCCTGCCTCCTGAAGATCCTGCATCCTGGTCGTTACCTGAGCCGTCCCGCAAAGAATTTGGAGAAGTGCGCGCCCGCCTGATGCGGATGCTGGAATCCGATGCGCGTACCGCTTTTCCGAAGGCAGCGGCTAATGCTCTGTTCTTTTATGATTGCTGGGTCGAGCAGCGTGCCGGCAACTGGGACGCTCCCTCGCCCTTGCTCTGCGAGCAGGGGTATAAGGAGGCAATGGAAGCCATTCACCGCAAGCCGGTAGAGACCATGGAATCAAAGGATATTCCGGCTGATGTTCCGCTTTCCACATCGTACCTCCTGTTTTTCGGCTGGGACCAGGCGGATATCACCAAAGAAGCAGGCGATGTGTTACAGAAGGTGGTGGCGTATGTCGGTAAACTGAAACGGGATGGTTATGAAGTTGTGATAAATGGCCATACGGATCGCTCGGGCGAAGAAATGTACAATCTCTCTCTTTCCAACCGGCGGGCAGATGTGGTCAAAGAAGCGCTGATTAAGGCCGGAATACAAAATAAAACTATCAGCACGTTTGGGTTTGGAGAATCTGACCCGCGCGTGCCAACGGCAGACGGGGTGCGTGAGCGTGCAAACCGCCGTGTTGAAATTTTCATAGAATAAGACCATGGAGCTAACCCTCCATAGCGTCTCTGACCGGGTATTGATCCTGACTCTGGCGTTACTGGCCAGCGCATTCTTCGGTGGCCCGCTCAGTGTGCATCGTTTTTTGCTGCTGGATCGTCCGGGCAAATGGACGGAGGGGTTTTTTGCCGCCCTTGGACGCAAGCTCAACCGTACGAACCGTTCCCCCGGTACACGGCGCCTGCGCGGGGCTATATTTATCGTGCTGGTGGTGGTGCTGTGTATTGCAGCAGGGAGCACTATTGGCAGAATTGCGGAGAGCACACAGTGGAGTCTGGCAATAGAGGTTTTGATACTGGCCTACCTGCTGCCGGTGCGCACCAGTCTGGATCGCGTACGTGAAATACGCCGGACGTTACATGATAAGCAGGAGACTAAAGCCAGAAAGCTGGCAGAAACGCTGGCACGGCGCGACAAAGAAACGCTGACGGATAAACATGCTATCACCCGCAGTGCGATCGAATATCTGGCGTTGCAATATTCCCGCCGCCTGATTGCCCCGTCACTGTGGTATCTGTTGCTTGGGCTGCCTGCTGCTTTTGTTGTTGTGGCGCTGGGTCTGATGGACGCCATGTTTGGTAGCCGCGCCAAAGCATACGGGCCGTATGGTGCGGTAGCGGCCCGTCTGGATGACATTGCTCAGTTGGTGCCAGCGCGGATCGCCTCCTTCATGTTTGCGGTTGCAGCGCTCTTTTCTCCGGCCTGTAGTCCGTTCAGGGCGCTCAGAGGCGCAGTTGCGGGCAGTGTGCAAACGGTTTCTCCCAATAGTGGGGCCGTACTGGGTGCGGTCGCGGGTGCACTGGGACTCTCACTGGCCGGGCCACGTATTTTCCTTGGCTGGTCTGTCAAAGATGCGTGGATTGATTACGGTACCGCGAAGGCGGAAGTGGTGCATCTGGCGCGCATGCAGTATCTGTATATCAATGCGGTGATCCTGCTGTTGCTTCTGGCTGCTGTGATGAATATTCGTCAGTTTGACGTTGCGCTGCCCCTGTAGGGCATAAAAACCCATGGACAGCGGCAAAGCCAGCACGGTATATGTTAGGCGACCAAGCTGGAGGAATCGCCTAAGTGAAACTGAAACCGCCGTTT
>CAYMGS010000027.1:0-16824 GCA_964390025.1 uncultured Rickettsiales bacterium
GGGATAGCTCGCCAAGGCCGCAACGCGGCCCGGAGCCAAGCATACGAATGTCATTGGCGATTTTCATCAGGGAACAGGCCAGCACATTCAGTGCGCCGGAAAGCTCAACCATGGCATCATGCGCCGCCAGAGCTTCAAACTTATTTGGTGCGGTTACAAAAGGTAACTCGGTGGTCTCAGCCACTTCTTTGGCGAAAGCTTCCGCAAAACCTTTCTTGGAATTGAGTCCGGTACCGACAGCCGTACCGCCCTGTGCCAGCATATACACACGAGGAAGTGTAGCTTTCACACGCTCAATGCCGTAAGCAATCTGTGTAGCATACCCGGAAAATTCCTGTCCAAGCGTCAGCGGCGTGGCGTCCTGCAGGTGCGTGCGGCCGATTTTGATGATATCCCTAAATTCTTTTGATTTATGCTGAAGCGCATTGTGGATACGCATCAGTGCAGGGAGGAGAGACTTATTGACTTCCACTGCTGAGGCAATATGCATGGCGGTGGGAAACGTATCGTTGGAAGACTGTCCCATATTCACATGATCATTCGGGTGTGCCGGACTCTTGCTGCCCATTTCACCACCAAGGATTTCAATAGCGCGGTTGGAAATCACTTCATTGGCGTTCATGTTGCTTTGCGTACCGGAACCAGTCTGCCATACGACCAGCGGGAAATGTTCGTCCAGCTTTCCTTTCATCACTTCGGAAGCAGCCTGTACGATAGCATCGCCAATATCCTCATCCAGCACGCCGAGTTGCATATTGACTATGGCAGCGGAGCGTTTCAGGGTACCCAGCGCATGAATCAGAGGTTTTGGCATGGTTTCCACGCCAATGCGGAAATTCATCAGTGAGCGTGCAGTCTGCGCTCCCCAGTATTTATCGCCGGGTACTTCCAGTTCTCCAAAGCTGTCAGATTCGATTCGCGCTTGACTCATATCGTCCTACCTCATACAACGTATCATTCACATTTTAACGATGTGCATAGACGCAACGGCAGGGTGCGTCAATGATGAAAAGAACAATATGATGGCAGGCTCAGGATGAACCAGAATCTACAGGCTGTTGGATGGATTCTCCTGACGGGGTTTCTAACCATTTCCATCATTACTCTGGGTAAATTCCTGACCGAAGATTTTAACTACCATGCATTTCAGCTGGTGTTCTTTTACAACTTTTTGGCGCTAATTTTCTTTGTGCCGGGTATGATGCGCGGGCGTTTTTCCATCGGCACTACCCGCATGAAAATGTATACAGCGCGTGCCATATTAGAATTTTCGGCTTTTTCGCTGACATTCTACGGCCTGACCCTGATGCCATTGCCCGTGCATACGACCATTAGTTTTATTGCCCCGCTGCTGGGTTCTATTACCGCAGTCATTTTCCTGAAGGAAAAAAATCACATCCATCGCTGGCTTGCACTGGCGATCGGTTTTGCCGGCGTGGTGATCGTAGCACAGCCAGGTGCCCGGGATTTTGAACTGCCTGCGCTGGTCATGGTAGGGGCCGCAATGTGCTTTGCCATGTGTGATGTATGTATCAAGAAGCTAACCTACACCGAGCCACCACCTCGTATTGCTTTTTACATGGTGTCCCTGACTTCGATGATCGCTCTGGGCGTTATCCTGATTATTTCCGTGATCGATGCCTCAATGCCCGGTGTGGTGCCGTTTACCGTGTGGACAACGCCTGATCTGGGGCAAATACCTTACCTTGCACTGCTGGGTCTCATGGTGGCTGCAGTGCAATATGCCGTCTCCAAAGCGTTCAGTAAAGGGGATGTAACGCTGATTCTGCCTTTCTTCTTTGTCAATATCATCTGGTCGTCGCTCTATGCGTACTTCCTGTTCGATGAACTGATTGAACGTGAAACGATTATTGGCGGTGCGGTAATTATCGGGGCCACATTATATGTCGCGCATCATGCCCGCAGGCAAGGCCAGAGTGCTAAGGCACATGCTGCCGAGGCACCGTTGCCGGTAGTAGCACCCGAGCAGGATGAAACATCCACGGCACCATCGCAGGCGGCGCGGTAAAGCAGGGCTTACACAGGATATTGAGCGAGCTGGAAGCGTTGCTTCTAGTAAATCATGATGGTGCCGGTAGCGGCCAGAGCCAGACCAAGAATCAGCACGACAGCACCAAAATCATATAATTTCATCGTATCCACCTTTTGTATTTTTTATCATCTTCATCATATTGTCATTTGTCTGAAGACGGGCGGCATCATATAAACTTCTCTCAATAACGGCAACAAATAAAAAGAGATTTTTTATGGGGGATGCAAGATATGAGTTGCTCAGGGACTACTCAGAGGGCCTCGTCAGCCGTCATCAGGTCATTGAAAAACTAAATCTCAGCGACTTTTCAGAGCTGGAAGCACTGCTGGAACGCTATAAACTGCCTTTATTTGAGCCTTCTGAGGCATATCAGGAGCAAACACTGTCCCGCATGTTTGCATTGCTGGATGAGCAGGAATCCGACTGATGGCTCCGCGCATCAAAACTGTTGAAGTTCATGTGGATGCCTGTGCTCGGCTTGGAGCCAATGCCATCAGGGCACTGGAAGCTCTGAATAACCTCTATAATATCACAGGTATGCGCCAGCTGCGTTACATTTAGTCACATTACGCAGCTTGGCGGCTTTCTTTTCACGGCTGGGGCTTTTACCTGCATCCAGCAACTTGCGGGCTTCATCACGCTTGGTGCGGGCTTCGGCAAGGCTCACCAGCGGATATTTACCAAGCGCCAACATTTGCTCTTTGCCTGTGTAAAAATAGCGATAGCGCCAGAATTTATTGCCATTGGGTTTGATTTCCAGATGCAGGCCGTTGCCATCTGCCAACCTGTAAGCTTTTTCTTTGGGCTTGGCGTTGCGTATTGCAATTACGGTCAATTTGCTCATGAGTTAGTATCCTCCATAAAAAATACCCGTAAAAATACCCGTATATTTTCTGGCTTGTCTAAAATCTTACTGGACATCATAGGACAGATAGAAGCACAAAAAGCCCTTAAATGCTATGGTTTATTCGGTGTTTAGTGGATTTTAATGAACGTGGCTGGATGCTATATGTGGCGGAGAGTGAGGGATTCGAACCCTCGATAGGGGGTTTTCCCCTATACTCCCTTAGCAGGGGAGCGCCTTCAGCCACTCGGCCAACTCTCCGCACGGTGCGAGGCACTGTGATACCATACCCGCCGCTCATCTCAAGAATTTTTCGCAACCGACAGCCAAAAAGGCTAAAAAAACCATTGCATCACGGGTATGGCTCCTGCATTTTGACCGCTGATACGCGCATGATGGAAGCATTGAGTGAACGAAAAGCCCACACAGACAGATAATGCTGCCGATATAGACGGCAAGAAAGACGATGAGCACCCCTGGGACGAGATGTTCCGTACGCTGATCTATGCCGTATTGCTGGCGCTGGTCTTTCGCAGTCTGGCCTTTGAGCCCTTCCATATTCCTTCCAGCTCGATGAAAGACACGCTGCTGATTGGCGATTATGTCTTTGTTTCCAAATACTCCTATGGTTACAGCCGGTATTCGTTTCCCTTTGGGCTTCCGCTGTTTGATGGACGCGTGATGCAAAGCCAGCCGGAACGCGGTGATATAGCGGTATTTCGCCTGCCTGCGAATCCGCGGGTAGATTTCATTAAACGTATTGTTGGCCTGCCCGGTGATACCATTCAGGTAAAAGAGGGGGTGCTATACCTCAACGGCGCGCCTGCCAGAAGGAAATATGTAGGCGATTTTACGGATACGCTGGAAGATGGCACGATCGCCAGTATTCGCCGTTACCGTGAAACATTACCCTCCGGACGCGCCTACGATACGCTGGATATGACTCAGCTGGGTGATGCAGATAATACCGGTGTGTACCACGTGCCGGAGAAGCATTATTTCGTCATGGGTGATAACCGGGATAATTCTCAGGATAGCCGCTATGTGGACAAGGTAGGCTTTATTCCTGAGGAGCATCTGATTGGCCGGGCGGAGATGATCTTCTTCTCTATCAGCGATGAGACCGGCTTCTGGGAAGTGTGGAACTGGCCTACAGCATTCCGCTGGGAGCGTTTTTTCCAACCGCTGGACTGACCGATGAGTGCGCTTGAGAACCTGCTGAATTATCAATTTACGGAACCCGCGCTGCTCAATCAGGCGCTGACGCATCGCAGTCTGGACGGGGATACGAACAATCAGCGCTTAGAGTTTCTTGGCGACAGGGTGCTGGGACTGGTAGTGGCACATCTGCTATACACGCAGTTTCCTCATGAGCAGGAGGGCGAACTGGCGCGCCGCCATGCTGCTCTTGTGAGTAAAGATACGCTGGTTCTGGTGGCGCAGGAAATACAGCTTGGGAATGCCATTCGTATGTCGTCGGCAGAAGTGGCCGGGGGTGGGCGTGAAAGTGTTTCGCATCTGGAGGATGCTTGTGAAGCGCTGATCGGCGCGCTGTATCTGGATGGCGGCATGGAAGTGGCGCAGGGCTTTGTTGAGCGTTACTGGCGACCATTATTACTGGCGGTGAAAGAACCGCCGAAAGATGCCAAGACTGCCTTGCAGGAATGGGCGCAGGCACAGGGGTTCCCATTGCCGGAATATGTGGAACTCAAACGCAGCGGACCGGACCATGCGCCGGAATTTACCATAGAGGTGCGGGTAGGGGAGCGCAGCGCGTGCGGCACGGCAGGTGCAAAGCGTGCCGCTGAGCAGGAAGCGGCGGAGGCGTTGCTCGCAACTTTTTAGCGCTCAGGGCCTGATTTGGTTGAAGATTGACGGAGTGATGGCGGAACGCATACACTCTCTGCTTCATTTTCTATGGCTTCGTCATATAGCTTAATCTTTGTATCTTTGAGCCAGTCGTCCACAATAGGAATATTATTTTTCCAATCAGTTAATGCCTCCATGTAAGCTGGTGTATCTTTAAGCATTTCCTTATATTCACCATAGCAAAAAGGTAGTGTTTCTGGCCCCGGGGTATTTTCTGTTGTGGATAAAAGCATAAGTTGTCGTTCTGCGGTTTCCCTGGAAACGTTATATGTTTGGGATAGTTTGGCTATTTCTCTGTGCGCAACGTCCATACCCTTAAAGTGGGCCAGCCCACTAAGCATATCGTCTTCAGGCAACATACTGATCTGGTGGTTTAGAGACTCTTGTTGTGATGAGGTAGAGCGTGCATATACAAGTCGCATTTCGTCTGGCGTAAGCGCTACTCCGTCATCTCCGATGGCTTGTCTAAGAACAGTTCTGAGAGCATCGCGCTCAGCATGAGGCCTGCTTTCTATAAACGCTAATCTATCTTCATAATATTGTTCATATTTATCAAAAAAAGCGCTCATATGTGCCGGCATAGGGGGACGAAGATCAACAATATTCTCTGATTTTCTACGACCTTCTAAATCCATGTGTTCCACTCATGCCATTAAATACGCTAACTATTATTATATATAGTTATCGGCAATATTTATAATTAAGTTAATGTTACAATGCCTAATTCTGATTAAATCAATCTGTCAACATCAATCATATGCCTACCAAAAAGATCATATACTAAGACAGGGAATTTTTTTATGTATATACGACCTTTTGGTGAGGTTTATTTGTAATGACAACGTTATCAGAACTCGGCTAGATTCCACCGCTAAAATAAGGATTATGCCCTATGACCCACTGCGGATATATTGCCATTATTGGTGCGCCTAACGCCGGTAAATCGACGTTACTGAATCAGGTAACCGGCTCACGGCTGGCAATTGTCACGCCTAAAGTGCAGACCACCCGCAACCGCATTATGGGAATCACAACCCGCGCGGATACCCAGTTCATCTTTATCGATACACCCGGCATCTTTAATGCGAAGGAAAAGTTTGAGAAGGCGATGGTTGCCTCCGCCTTTGCCGGGGCGCGTGATGCGGATGTCATCCTGCTGCTGGTCGATGCGCATAAAGGACTGTGTGCCAATACGCAGCGTATTGTGGATGATATTAAAGAAAGTAAGGCTGAGGTCGTACTGGTGCTCAACAAGGTGGACAAGGTGTCCAAGGAATCCCTGCTGGTGCTGACGGAGGAGCTTTTTTCCAAGGCATCCTTTACCGAATGCTTCATGATCTCCGCCCGCTCCGGGGAAGGGGTAGAAGAACTGATGGCCTATCTGGGCGGACGGATGCCGGAAAGCCCGTTCCTTTTCCCGGAAGATGAAATGACTGACATGCCGATGCGCTTTCTGGCGGCAGAAGTCACGCGGGAGAAACTGTTTATACAGCTCAGGCAGGAGCTTCCCTACCAGATTGCAGTAGAAACCGAGGAATGGAAAGAGGAGCGCAAAAAGAAACAGACTCAGATTACCATCCGGCAGGTGGTGTATGTGCGCTCGGAAAGTCAGAAAACCATCGTCATCGGTAAGGGCGGTTCCATGCTGAAAAAAGTAGGTGAGTCAGCCCGCCGGGAACTGGAACAGATGCTGGAATGCAAGGTCAACCTGTTCCTGTTTGTCAAAGTGGCGCAGAACTGGAAAGACAACCGCGAATTCTACGAGGCCATTGGGCTGGAGTATTAAGTAAGGTGTCATTCTGAGGCGAAGCCGAAGAATCTAATATTGTAGGTATTCCAGATACTTCGCTACGCTCAGTATGACAATAGCGTATGTCATTTTGAGAGAGTGAAGCGGCCGAAGAATCTCTCTTATAGGTAAAGTATCAGACCCTTCATTTCATTCAGGGTGACGTATAATATATTTGTCATTCTGAGGATGTGTAACATCCGAAGAATCTAAACACACTTAATAATGAGATACTTCGCTGCGCTCAGTACTCTGACGTCAGAGTATATCTTGGTATAAATCACGCCATTGCGGGTTCTGAAATTCAATAAGTGCTACTTTTTTGCTCCTGAGCCAGCCCTTTATCTGCTTTTCTCGTTGAATCGCTGCGGCCATCTCATCGGTTGTCTCATAATATATTAGCAGTTTGCATTTATACTTTTTGGTAAACCCCTCAATAGAACCTTCTTTATGCTGCCATACACGCTGGATGAGGTTAGAAGTGATGCCAGTGTATAGCACTCCATCTTTACGGTTGGTCATGATGTAGACGGTTGGAAGTCTAAGGATGCTGGTCATGTTTGCATTCGGTAAAGTATCAGATCCTTCGCTTGCACTCAGGATGACGTGTTAAGTGATCGTCATTCTGAGGGAGTGAAACGACCGAAGAATCTATACTATGGCAGGTAATGCTCAGTATGACAGCTAGGCTGCTACCAGTTCCGTCATGCTCATGAACTGATTGTCATACAGGCCATTAAGCAGTTTAAGCATGGGGAGGCCCTGAATCACATCATCGCGCCCCTTGATGTCACAGAAGAGGTGCTTGCCGTGTTCCTCATATTTATACGCTCCGCTACAATGGATCGGGTTATCGAGGTGAATGTAAGCCTTGATGTCTTCCGGTGAAAGATCGCGCATGGTGAGGGTAGCGGTTTCCACCGTTTCCCAGATGACTTTGCCGCGATGCATCAGCACGCAGGCGCTATGCTGATGGTGCGTTTTACCGCCGAGACGTGAAAGCTGTAAAATAGCATTATCCGTATTGCCGGGCTTACTGAGAATCTCACCGTCCAGTTCTGTCATCTGGTCAGCACCGATCACCAGCCAGTCCCGGTGGATATTGTTCACGCTTTCCGCTTTACCTTTAGCTAATGCCAGTGCCTGTTTTTGCGGCGGCAGGTCACCGATTGTCTGCTTGGCCGCCTCTTCATCAAACTTTGGGTTAATTACGGTAACCGGTATGCCCAGATCACGGATCATTGTTTCGCGGATCTCCGATGCCGAGGCTAAAACCAGCGGGGTACTCAAATGAAAATTAGGCATAGCGGCTCCTCCAGAGTTTTTATAGCATAACATTGCCGATAGACGGCGAGGCGATCAGGTTCATAAATTCCTGTCGTGTACGTGAGTCAGACTTAAACAGGCCGTGTAGGCGGCTGGTAATGGTGGTGGTCTCCGATTTATGCACCCCGCGTGTCGTCATGCACTGATGGGCGGCGTCAATCACCACCGCCACGCCTTTGGGCTGGAGAACGCGCTGTATGGTGTCAGCAATCTGCGCGGTCATGGTTTCCTGTGTTTGCAGGCGTTTGGCGTATACATCCACCAGACGCGCTACCTTACTGATGCCCACTACCCGCTTATTGGGGATATAAGCGACGTGCGCCACACCGATAATGGGGGCCATATGATGCTCGCAATGCGATTCCAGCCGCATATTCTTCAGCAGCACCATTTCATCGTAATCTTCCACTTCCTCAAATGTCTTGGAGAGAATCTCCTCCGGGTTCATCCGGTAGCCTTCAAAAAACTCTTCAAACGAGTCCACCACCCGGCGCGGCGTATCTTTCAGTCCCTCGCGGGTATAATCATCCCCGGCCCAGGCAATCAGTGTACGCACAGCCTCCAGTGCATCTTCGCGTTTGGGGCGGCTCATTATCAGTTTGGGCGGTGTTTTTTTGCGGGCCATGTCTGTTCTCATAGAGGTTTAGGTGAAAAATCGAGCGCATTATAGGTAGGATATGGCTGAATGCAAGGGAAATGCTGGCGTTTTCCATTGACCCATGCATTGAAAACCCCTAGACTCCCCGTCCTTTTTTAATTGGTAGGGAAGCTTGTGACACCGGAACTGGTAGAAAATATTCTGGGGCAACTGCGCTTTAATGAAGCGGGGCTGATACCGGCTATTGCACAGGATCAGGACACCAAAGAGGTGCTGATGCTGGCGTGGATGAATGCGGATGCAGTGCAGGAAACCCTGCATACCGGACGTGTTACTTATTTTTCACGTTCGCGTGGGCAGCTTTGGCGTAAAGGTGAGTCATCCGGTCATACACAAAAACTTGTGGAATTCCGGTATGATTGCGATGCCGACACGGTGCTGCTTTTTGTTGACCAGAACGGCCCGGCCTGCCATACCAATCGACCGAATTGCTTTTATCATGCGATTCGAGACGGAGACATACGAATAATTAGCGATCCGGTAACGGACGGCTGACTGAAACTGTAAGGAGAAGACACCATGGCAATTGCAGCAAATCTTGGGTTCCCGCGTATTGGGGCACACCGCGAGCTTAAAAAAGCAGTAGAAGCGTACTGGAAAGGCGATAAGACGCAGAGCCAGCTACAGGGTGAAGCAAAAGAACTGCGTGCGACCCACTGGAAGATGCAAAAAGACGCTGGTATTGATCATATCCCCTCCAACGATTTCTCCTTCTACGATCAGATGCTCGATACCATTGCTATGCTAGGTGCGGTGCCTGCACGCTATAAGCATGATGGCGGTGAAGTAGATCTGGATACATATTTTGCCATGGCGCGTGGCCGTCAGCAGTCCGGAGTCGATGTGGTGGCCATGGAGATGACTAAGTGGTTTGATACCAACTATCACTATATTGTGCCGGAATTTGAAAAAGGCATGAAGTTCTCACTTTCCTGCACGGCGATAATCGATGAGTTCAATGAGGCAAAAGAGCAGGGCATCACCACCCGCCCGGTGCTGATTGGCCCGCTGACCTTCCTGAAACTTGGCAAAATCCGTGATGAGTCGGTGAGTTGGGACAGCCTGCTGAAGGCTGTTCTGCCAGTATATGCCGAGGTGCTGCAAAAGCTGGAAGCCGCCGGTGCCGAATGGGTACAGATCGATGAACCGGCGCTGGTACTGGATATTTGTGAAGGCATGAGCGAAGGCTACAAACATGCTTATGAAGCGCTAAGCAAGGCCAGTGGCCTGAAACTGATGCTGACCACCTATTTCGGTGATCTGCGTGATAATCTGGAACTGGCAGCCAACCTGCCGACAGAAGGACTGCATGTTGATATGGTGCGCGCACCCGGCCAGCTTTCCGATGTGCTGAGCGCGCTTCCTAAGGGCAAAATTCTCTCACTCGGCGTGATCAATGGCCGCAATATCTGGAAAGCTGATCTGGAAAAGGCCAGCGGGCTGGTCTATCAGGCCTTGGAAGAATTGAACTCTGACCGTATCGTGGTGGCACCTTCCTGCTCACTGCTACACACACCGGTGGATCTGGACAATGAAACGAAGCTGGATGCAGAGCTGAAAAGCTGGCTGGCATTTGCCAAGCAGAAACTGGAAGAAATCTCTATTCTGGCTGATGCTGCGAAGGGCGAGAAAGACGACACGCTGTTTGCGCTGAATGCCAAGGCGCTTTCCTCGCGTGCGTCATCTTCTCGCATTCACAATCCGGAAGTGAAAGATCGCGTTTCCGGTATTACCGCAGAGATGAAAAAGCGTCAGTCGGAATATGCGGAGCGCACGAAAGTACAGCGCCCAATCCTGAATCTGCCCCCGTTGCCGACCACGACCATTGGCTCATTCCCTCAGACCAAGGAAGTGCGTCAGCAACGCGCTAAATTCAAGAAGGGCGAGCTGAGCGCGGCGGATTACGATACGTTCCTGAAAGAAGAGACCAAGCGTTGTATCCGTATTCAGGAAGAGATTGGTTTGGACGTACTGGTGCATGGTGAGTTTGAGCGTAATGATATGGTGGAATATTTCGGCGAGCAGCTGGAAGGATTTGCCTTTACACAAAATGGCTGGGTGCAGAGCTATGGCTCGCGCTGTGTGAAACCGCCGGTGATTTTCGGTGATGTTTCCCGCCCCAACCCGATGACCGTAGACTGGGCGACCTATTCACAGTCCCAGACCAAACAGATCATGAAAGGGATGCTGACCGGCCCGGTGACCATCCTGCAATGGAGCTTCGTACGCGATGACCAGCCGGAGTCCACAACCTGCCGTCAGATTGCACTAGCCATTCGTGATGAGGTGGTGGATCTGGAAAAAGCGGGTATTAAAATCATTCAGATTGACGAAGCCGCCCTGCGTGAAGGTCTGCCGCTGCGCCAGTCTGACTGGAAGAGCTATCTGGACTGGGCAGTGGAAAGCTTCCGCATCACCGCTTCCGGTGTCAAGGATACTACGCAGATCCATACGCATATGTGTTACTCGGAGTTCAATGACATCATTGAAGCCGTTGCAGATATGGATGCAGACGTCATTTCGATTGAAACCTCCCGTTCGGCCATGGAGCTGCTGGATGCATTCGTTTCCTTCAAGTATCCCAATGAGATCGGCCCGGGCGTGTATGACATCCATAGCCCGCGTGTACCAAAGCACGGGGAAATGGAGAAGCTGCTGGATAAAGCACTGGATGTACTGGTGCCTGAGCAGGTGTGGGTCAACCCGGATTGCGGTCTGAAAACGCGCGGCTGGCCTGAGGTCAAGTCTGCACTGGAAGAAATGGTGAAGGCAACAAAAGCTGAGCGCGCCAAGCTGGAAGACTCGAATAAACGTGCCAGCGCTTAATTTATCCTTGTCATGACCGGGCTTGTACGGGTAATCCATATGGACTGATTGCTCGAATAGATCGGGCAATGACCCCATGAGGTGCCTATGCGTCTTTCTCAGTATTTCCTGCCGCTGATCAAGGAAAACCCGTCTGAGGCGAAGATTGTCTCACACCGGCTGATGCTGCGTGCAGGGATGGTGCGCCAGCTTTCCGCCGGTATTTATAACTGGCTGCCGCTGGGCCTTGCCGTGTTGCGCAAGGTAGAGCAGGTCATCCGGGAGGAAATGAACCGGGCAGGGGGCATCGAGGTGCTGATGCCGACCATGCAGCCGGTAGAGCTGTGGGAGGAGTCCGGACGTGGCGGCTACGGTAAGGAGACACTGAAAGCGACTGACCGCCATGGCAAGGAGATGATCTACGGCCCGACGCATGAAGAGATCGTAACGGATATTTTCCGCAAGCATGTGAAAAGCCATAAGCAACTGCCGCTCAATCTTTACCAGATTCAATGGAAGTTCCGCGATGAGATACGCCCGCGTTTTGGCGTGATGCGGGGACGTGAATTCCTGATGAAGGACGCCTACACCTTCACACTGACGGAAGAGGAGCATAAGGAACTCTATTTCCATATGTACCGGACATATTTTCGTATTTTCAACCGCATGGGCCTCTCGGTGATTCCATTCCGCGCGGACACGGGACAGATCGGTGGAAGCCTGAGCCATGAGTTTCAGGTAATCGCCAGTACCGGCGAGAGCGAAATTTACTACGATGCTCGCTTTGAAGAACTGATTAAGGCGCCTCAGCTCGATATTGAGGCGATGAAAGGGCTGTATTCCGCTGCGGATGAAAAACATGACCCGGCGGCATGCCCTGTTCCGGAAGGTCAGATTAAAAGTGCACGCGGCATTGAAGTGGGCCATATTTTCTACTTTGATGACAAATACTCCAAACCGATGAAAGCGCTGGTCAAGGATAAAGATGGTCATGACGTACCGGTGAAGATGGGCTCACACGGTATTGGGGTCTCACGGCTGGTGGGGGCGATTATCGAGGCTAGTCATGATGAGGCTGGGATTGTCTGGCCGGATACCATCGCACCCTTCCATGTGGGGCTGATTAACCTGCGGCCCGGTGACGAGACCTGTGACGCAATGGCGGATGAGCTGTACAACGCGCTCTATCACCACGGATATGATATTCTCTACGATGATAGCGATGCCCGTGGCGGAGAAAAGTTTGCGCGGATGGATCTGATCGGCCTGCCCTGGCAGATCATCATCGGCCCGAAATCTGCCGCAGAGGGACAGGTGGAGATCAAGCGCCGCGCCACCGGCGAACGTGCCACCGTTTCCACGGACGCTGTGTTCACAACACTCGGGTTGTAATGACACTCTTTTCCTACCCCGAACGCTTGCTTGCCTGGCGCTATGTGCGCTCCAAGAGGCGTGACGGATTTGTCTCCGCCATTACGATATTTTCTGTCCTTGGTATCATGCTTGGCGTGGCGACACTCATTCTGGTGACCTCACTGATGAATGGCATTCGTGAAGAAATGGTACGTAATTTTGCCGGGCTGGATGGTCAGGTAACAGTGTATGCGCTGGGCAACCGTTACATACCGGGCAGCGATCAGTACAGGCGCGTCATTAAAGAAATTGAAGGTGTAGAGCGTGTGCGGGCGCGTATTGAAGGGCAGGTGATGGCCTCATCTTCCATGCGGGCGCTGGGAGCGCAGGTCTTTGGGTATTCCCGCACAAGCCTGAAGCAAAAGCAACGCATACTGGATCATATATCCGATGGCAGCATTCGTTATTTTGGTAAGGAACCGGGGGTGATTATCGGTGAGCGCCTGATGCAGAATCTGGGGCTGGAGGTAGGAGACTCCGTAACGCTCATCTCACCGGAAGGCAGGCAGACTTTTGTTGGTATGGTGCCACGTATCAAGAGCTACCCGATTCTCGGAGCGTTTAATCTGGGACAGCATGCGCTGGATGCCAGCGTGATTTTGATGTCGTATGAAGATGCAAAGGTCTATTTCACGATACCCGACCATCCAAACGGTTCCGCTACCGCACTGGAGATTGAAACAGGCTCGATGGATGCAGCACCGCAGGTAGCCGCTCGTATTCACCAGGCGCTCTTAGGAGAGCAGGTACGCATTTATGACTGGGAGCAGAGCAATGCGCAGGTCTTTAACGCGCTGGCAATTCAGCGCAACGTGATGTTCGTGATTCTAGCGCTGATTATTCTGGTGGCCACGTTTAACATTATTTCCAGCCTGATTATGCTGGTGCAGGATAAATCCGGCGATATTGCGATTCTGCGTACAATGGGAGCCACGCGCGGCGGAGTGCTGCGCATTTTCCTTCTGGCAGGGATGAGTATCGGCATCTTCGGTACCATGCTCGGCTGCGGGCTTGGTTTGCTGGCAGCAGAGCATATTGATGCGCTGCAGGCTGGTGTGGAAGCGATAACCGGACAGAAACTGATGGTCAGCAACATTTACTTCCTCTCCACCCTGCCTACGAAAACCGACATTACGGAAGTATCGATTATTGTATTGCTCTCGCTGGCGCTTTCTTTTTTCGCCACGCTCTATCCGGCATGGAAGGCGGCATCCGTACACCCGGCGGAGGCACTGCGCTATGAGTAGTGTTTTGAGTCTGAACCATATTATCAAACGCTACCATCAGGGAGCGGCGACGCTGGAAGTGTTGCGCGGCGTTTCGCTGAATATACAGGAAGGCGAGGTGGTAGCGCTGGTCGGCCCAAGCGGTTGTGGCAAGTCCACATTACTACAGATAGCAGGGTTGCTGGATGCACCGGATGAGGGGGAGATCAGCATTGCCGGGCAGGAATGCTCCGGGATGAAGGATGCGTCCCGCACGCGCATGCGCCGACAGCATGTTGGATTTATCTACCAGTTCCATCATTTGCTGCCGGAATGCTCCGCCATAGAAAATGTGATGATGCCGCTGCTCCTCATGGGTAAGGGCCGGCAAGGCGCACAGGAATGTGCCAATGCTCTGCTGGAAGCAGTCAAACTCTCAGAGCGTGTTAGTCACCGGCCCTCCGAGCTTTCTGGCGGGGAGCAGCAACGTGTGGCCATTGCACGGGCGCTGGTGACATCTCCCTCCCTGATTCTCGCAGACGAGCCAACCGGAAACCTTGACCCGGACACCTCCGATCATGTGTTCAGTATGATGATGGAAACGATACGTAGCACGAATGCGGGCGCGCTGATTGCCACACATAATCTGGAACTGGCGAAACGTATGGATCGTATCATCCGTTTGGATGAGATTAATTCATAGCTTTTAGTCTTAAAACAATCATTGCATATGGTGTGATACCGGCTAATCTAGGCCCATGACATCTGCGCCCTTTGTTCATCTGCGCTGCCGTAGCGCGTATTCCCTGCTGGAAGGGGCGCTTCCCGTTAAAAAACTGGTCACGCTCTGTACTGAACAGCAGATGCCCGCAGTGGCGCTGACGGATCGCAATAACCTCTTTGGTTCCATGGAGTTTTCACTGGAGGCCTCCGGTGCCGGTGTACAGCCCATCATCGGAGGGCTGTTCTCGTTTGCGCCTATGCATGGTGAGGATGGCATGGGACAGGAAAGCCGCAAGCCTGACCAACTCCTGCTGATAGCGAAAGATGAAACCGGCTACGCCAATCTAATGACGCTGGCCAGTATGACGTATCTTGAGCCTGCATCTGAAAGTGCGCCACTACTAAGCTATGATGCGTTATTTAAGTATCATGAAGGCATTCTGGTGCTGACTGCCGGTATCTATGGTGCGGTAGGGCGTGCACTTTTAAACGGGCATACGGATAAAGCCGGGGAAATTGTTGCCACGCTGAAGGAGGTGTTCAGTGATCGCCTTTATATTGAATTGATGCGTCACGGCTGGCAGGAGGAAAAACAGATAGAGCCCGGGTTGATTGCACTCGCCATGGAGCATGAGGTGCCGCTGGTGGCAACCAATGATATTTATTTCAGCGGCGGGCAAGAAATGTTTGAAGCGCATGATGCGCTGATATGCATTGCTGAGGGTCGTTATGTCACAGAAGATAATCGCCGCAAGCTCACGCCGGAGCATCGGTTCAAGACGGCAGAGGAGATGCGTCTGCTGTTCCGTGATATTCCTGAGGCTGTTGAGAATACACTGGTAATCGCACAGCGCTGCGCCATCATGTCTCCCAAACGTGATCCTATCCTGCCGCCTTTTGAAATGATGAAAGATGGTGCCAAACTCTCGGAAGATGATGCGTTACGTGAGCAGGCGAAAGCCGGACTGGAACAACGCCTTGAGGGACGCGATGAAAGTGAAAAGCAGGCGTACCGCGAGCGGCTGGACTATGAGCTTAATGTCATTATCCAGATGCAATATTCCGGCTACTTCCTGATTGTATCGGACTTCATCACCTGGAGTAAGGAACAGAATATTCCCGTTGGGCCGGGGCGTGGTTCCGGTGCTGCGTCCGTGGTGGCGTGGTCGCTCCTGATTACCGATCTTGACCCGCTACGCTATGACCTCGTATTTGAACGTTTCCTGAACCCGGAGCGGGTCTCCATGCCGGACTTCGACATCGACTTCTGTCAGGAACGGCGTGATGAGGTAATCCGCTACGTGCAGCAGAAATACGGCTATGACAAGGTGGCGCAAATCATCACCTTTGGAAAATTGCAGGCACGTGCGGTACTGCGCGATGTAGGGCGTGTCCTGCAAATGCATTACAACGAGGTGGATCGCATTTGTAAACTGGTGCCCAACAACCCGGCCAACCCGGTGACGCTGGAAGAAGCGATCAACATGGAACCGGCACTGCGCCAGATGATTCGCTCTGACGAGATGGTTGCCAGGCTGGTGGAGATAGCAAAAAAGTTGGAGGGCCTGTACCGACACTGCTCCACCCATGCGGCAGGTGTGGTGATTGCTGACCGGCCACTTGAAAAACTGACGGCACTCTATCGCGATCCCAAATCCGACATGCCGGTTGTACAGTATTCGATGAAATATGCGGAGATTGCCGGGCTGGTGAAGTTTGACTTTCTGGGTTTGAAAACACTGACCGTGCTGGCCAAGGCCATTGAGCTGATCAAACACCGTGACGTAGAGATTGATTTGCCTGCGATCCCTCAGGATGATCAGAAAACCTTTGATCTGCTGACCGAAGGGCTTTCTGTAGGCGTGTTCCAGTTTGAATCGGCGGGTATGCGGGATTCCCTGAAAAAGCTGAAGCCGGACTGTCTGGAAGACCTGATCGCTTTGGGCGCACTGTATCGCCCCGGCCCGATGGACAATATACCCATGTATATCGCCCGTAAGCATGGTCGGGAGAAGCCGGACTATCTGCACCCGAAACTTACCGAGGTGCTGGAAGAAACCTACGGCGTTATCATTTATCAGGAACAGGTGCAGAAGATTGCACAGGTGCTTTCCGGCTATACGCTGGGCGGTGCGGATT
>CAYMGS010000028.1:0-5890 GCA_964390025.1 uncultured Rickettsiales bacterium
GCAGCGCTGCGCCCGCATTATCTCCAGCCGCTTCCGCCCACCGCATCAGCTGGTCTGGGGTATTGAGAACCGGAAAAATACGATGATCCAGATATGCCTGCTCGTCTGCTTTGCCGAGACCGTTAAACACATAGAGGTTCGGCTTCGGCAGAGCGGCCCGAAAGGTCAGCGCCTCTTCCAGCGTCGCCACGAAGAACACCCGGCACCCGGCCTCCGCCAGCCGCTTCGCTACCGGAATCATGCCAAGCCCGTACGCATCGGCCTTTACCACCGCCGCGCAGTTACCCTGCGCATGACGAGCGGACAGCAACTGCCAGTTGGCAGTAATCGCATCGAGATCCACGGTGAGGACGGGAGAGCGCGACGTCATTATTAATCGCCCCCCGTCTTGCCTTCCGCCTGCGCTTCGCTACGGCGAGACAAGCCTGCTCGGCAGATGGGCCTGACACGCTCCGCGTGACTAAAAAAGGGTTCGGCCTTCTGGCCTCGCTTCATGTCCCATATTCTGTACATGATGACTACTCATAGCGCTCGGGCAGATGATCATCTTCCGCTACGTCACAGAAGTAGGCAAAATCGCTGACAAATCGCATCGTCACCGTACCAATCGGGCCGTGGCGCTGCTTGGCGATAATTACGTCTGCTTTTTCTTTCACGCGCTCATACCGTTCTTTCAGCTCCCAGGTTTCATATTCCGCCGTGCCTTCCTGGTCCGGCTTTTTACGCTCTAGGTAATATTCTTCACGGAAGACGAACATCACCACGTCCGCATCCTGCTCGATACTTCCCGACTCACGCAGATCAGACAGCATGGGACGGTTATCCGGACGCTGCTCTACCGCGCGAGAGAGCTGGGAGAGCGCCACGACCGGGATATTCAGCTCTTTGGCAATCGACTTCAGCCCTTGTGTAATCTCCGAAATCTCATTGACCCGGTTACCCTGCGCATTGGTAAAAGACGGGCGCACCAGTTGCAGATAATCCACCACCAGCAGCCCGAGATTCTGTGTGCGCTTGAGGCGGCGTGCACGGGTACGCAGGGCGGAGATGGTCAGGGCCGGGGTATCGTCGATAAAGAAGGGCAGCTCGGAAAGCTCCTGATCGGCCTCAATGAGTTGCGAGAATTCATCATTGGTTAAATCACCACGCAGTATTTTGTGCGAATTGATCTGGGCACGGGAGGATAAAATTCGGTTCGCCAGCTGCTCTGCGGACATTTCCAGCGAGAAAAACCCCACCGTGCGCGGGCGTTTCGGTGCAGTCTCGTCCGGGCCAGCTTCCATACGTGCATGCTCATGCTCCGCCAGAAATTTCAGCGCCGCATTATAGGCAATCACCGTGGCCAGCGCGGTTTTCCCCATCGAGGGCCGACCGGCGAGAATCAGCAGGTCAGAGTCCTGCAATCCACCCAGCAGATTATCGAGATCCGCCAGGCCCGACGGCACACCGATCACGTTACCTTTCTGCTTGAACGCAAATTCTGCACGCTTCATGGCCGTTTTGGAAGCGGCTCCGAAGGAGATAAACCCGCTCCTGAAATCACCGGTGGTGGCCAGATCAAACAGCTTTTGCTCAGCATGCTCGATCTGCTCACGGGCAAAGGAATCATCCTCCGGTGCGTACGCTTCCGAGACCATCTCTTCCCCAATGGAGATGATCTGCCGTTTCAGCGCCAGATCGATAATCAGCTCGCTATAGTCATGCGGGTTAATGACCATCACGGATTTGGCTGCCAGACGCGCCAGATAGGAATCGCTGCCCCCGGCAACCCCATCATCTTCATGGAAGAAATGTCGAAGTGAGATCGGGTCAGCAATCATTCCCTTATCATGGAACCGCAGAATGGCTTCGTAGATTTTCTGATGCAACGGCACGTAAAAATGTACCGGCTCCAGCCCATCCGAGAGGTTGTTCAGCACGATATTATTGACCAGAATCGCCCCCAGCAGCGCCTGTTCCGCCTCGAGGTTATGGGGAGCCTCGCGGTAGTTTTTGTCCTCGTCTTTAGAGGAGTCCTCCAACAGGGAAAGGGCGGATTCCACCATGCTTGCCTCATTATATTTTTTTGTTTTGAAGACTCTATTGATAGACGTGCCGCACGGAGATGGCAATCAGGAATCGCAGAAAAGATACGCGCTGTTTTACCATAATAAAAAACGGGCCGGATACATTACCCGGCCCGTCTATTCCAGATCACATGATGACACTGCTTAGGCAGCAGCACCTTCAGCATTGTCTTCTTCGGCGCTGGCCTCAGCCGGTGCTTCAGCCTCTTCCGCCGCTTCTTCCTCGTCGTCAATCAGAGAGGCTTCCAGTGAACGTACTACATACACATCCAGTGTAACTTTCACATCGGCATGCAGCAGCAGCGTTGCCTGATAGCGGCCAAGGTTTTTGATGGTGGTGGTCAGATCAAGCTGGCGGCGGTCAATGTCAAATCCCTGTGCTTCCAGCGCATCAGCGACATCGCGTACACCCACGGAGCCAAACAGCTTACCATCCTCACTTGCCTGACGGACGATTTTCACCTTCACATCATCAAATTCTTTTGCACGCTTCTCAGCCTGCGCTTTTTGCTCTGCATCCCGCTTCTCCAGCGCGGCGCGTTGCGCCTCAAATTGCTCCAGATTCGCCTTGGTCGCGCGAATGGCTTTGCCTTGCGGGATCAGAAAATTACGACCGAAACCCGGACGTACGGTTACTACACTGCCGACTTTGCCGAGACGGGCAACATTTTCCATCAGAATGACTTCCATGACTGGTATCCTTATGTGTCATATCTCTTAAAAGAGAGCGGTTTATACGCAGTTTTCTTGGCTATGGCAAGGATAAAATCATGGTTTACGGTCTTCCATCATGGCACTAAGGCGGGAGATATGCCTAAAAACCCCCCAACCCGAGAGCAGGACAGCGGGCCAGTGTGAAAGCAGCATCAACAGGTATATCATGCCCAGCCAGAATCGCCGCCCTTCCCAGCCCTGTGATTTTTCATGCATCAGCGCCACGCCCAGCAGGAAATACGGCAGCAGGAAGAGCAGAAAGACTGTTTGCATGATATAAGCAGTTTCATAGGTCACAAAAAATCCAAGCAACCCACTTATGATCAGCCACACCAGGACATATACTGGTGGATCATAAGGTGTAATGGCAATGGTCGTCCGCAGGCTACGGCTGTAACTGATGCAAATGGCATTGGCAAGCCATGCCGCAGCGTAGGTCACCAGTGACGAGAACCATAAGATGATGGCAAAAATCAGGTAAGGATGCTCTGCTGCCAGCCGTTTTAAGGGCGCGGCCACCTGCGGCTCCATATTCATGCTTGCCATCACTTCTTTCGAGCTTGTCTGCAATACGCGCAGCAAATCATTCTCTTCACCGGCCAGCGCATATCCTACCAGTATAAAAGCGATGGCCATATACGACACCAGCGCGGTGACGGCATTTCCGCTTGCAAACCACTCAATCCCACCCTGTTTTGTCAGACGGGCCTTCAGCAACTGACGGCCCAGCACCCAGGCCGGTGCAATAAAGTAGAGTAGCAGGCTGGATGCGACCGCCGGGCCCAGCACCATCAGACATCCGAGCAAAGCCACCAGTGCGCTATGGGTGACTGCGTGGCCGCCAAATCGAAATCCGGCCCAGAACAAGGGCACCAACGGGGTAAACGGAATAAAAATTCCGGTAATAATGCCGGTGGCGACCATGTAAAACAGTATTGCCGAAGCAACACCGGCATAGACAGCATATCGATGAATTACAGGCATGGGCGGGAGCTTACCTTCTCGCTATCGTTCCTGCAAGAAAGCTCCATGCATAATCGAAACATGAAGAACGTTTACTGAGAAACGTAGGGCAGCAGTGCCAGATTACGTGCGCGCTTAATCGCCGTCGACAGTTTACGCTGCTTCTTTGCCGATACCGCTGTAATACGGCTGGGCAGAATTTTACCGCGTTCGGATACAAAGCGCGTCAGCAGACGCACATCTTTATAATCAATGGCTGGCGCTTTCGGGCCGCTGAGCGGGCAGGTTTTGCGGCGACGCATGAACACACGGCGCGATCCACCAGAAGAATGTCTACTCATCGTTAATCTCCCTGTACTGAACTATGCCGCGCGGGCATTGTCGTTATCATCCTGCGAGCGCAGAAGCGGTGAAGGCTTCTCGTCAATCGCGTCTACTGTTACTGTGATACTGCGAATCACCTGCTCGTTAATGCGTTGCAGGCGTGCAATCTCGGCAATGGCTTCCGGAGTCGCCTCCACACCAAGCAGCGTGTAGTGCCCTTTGCTAAGTTTCTGTACCTTGTACGCTAAGCTGCGCAGGCCCCAGTATTCACGCTTAATTTCTTTGCCACCCTGTTCTTTCAACACGGCGGTATATTCATCCGACAGCTTATCGACATCCTGACGGCTCAGGTCGGGCCGGGTGACGAAAATCACTTCGTAAAGAGCGGTTTTCTTGCTCATATTCTGCTTGCTCCACGCATCTATTCTTAACTTTAGGGTGTGTAAACATACAGATTCCGCCGCGATTGGCAAGCAGGTTTTTCATCAGGCTACGTTTTTTAGTTCGCCATATTGCCAAATGCGCCGCAGGCCGCTATCTCTTCCTCCACATCATCAATGAGGAGTAAGAGGTGAAAACAGCATTGGTATTCCCCGGTCAGGGGTCGCAGAAAGTAGGGATGGGCAAGGCATTACATGATGCATTCCAGGTCGCGCGCGAAGTATTTGAAGAAGTGGACGAAACACTGAGTCAGCATTTAACCCGGCTGATGTTTGAAGGCCCGGAGCCGGATCTCACCCTGACGGAAAACGCCCAGCCTGCCATCATGACGGCATCCATCGCTGCTTTCCGGGTCTTGCAAAACGAAGCCGGGTTTGACCTGAAAAAACAGGCAGCATATGTCGCCGGGCATTCACTGGGTGAATATTCCGCGCTCTGCGCCGCCGAAACCTTCAACCTGCCCGATACGGCCCGCCTGCTGAAACTTCGCGGCAATGCCATGCAGCAGGCCGTCCCGCCTGGGGAAGGCACCATGGCCGCGATATTAGGGCTTGAAATGGATGCAGTGGAAACATTAGCGGCAGAGGTTTCCGTAAACGGTGAAGTCTGTAACATCGCTAATGACAACTCACCAGGACAGGTCGTGGTCAGCGGCACGCGTTCCGCCATCGAGCGCGCTATTGAACGCGCTAAGGAACAGGGTGCAAAACGGGCATTGGAGCTCAATGTCAGCGCGCCCTTCCACAGCTCCCTGATGCAGCCTGCCGCCCATGCCATGCGTGATGCGCTGGCAAAAGTGGAACTGAAGGCACCCATCGTACCGCTGGTGGCCAACGTCACCGCCGGGGCCACTTCCGACCCCGAAGCTATTCGCGCACAGCTGGTGGAACAGGTAACAGGCCGTGTACGCTGGAATGAGTCGGTAAGCTATATGAAAGCGCAGGGCGTGGCCCGCATGATTGAGGTGGGCGAAGGTAAAGTTCTCTCGGGCCTGATCAAACGGATTGAAAAGGAGGTCGCCACCCATGCCGTTGG
Source organism: uncultured Rickettsiales bacterium (assembly GCA_964390025.1). Lineage (GTDB taxonomy): Bacteria > Pseudomonadota > Alphaproteobacteria > Rickettsiales > UBA998 > CAYMGS01. The sequence continues at coordinate 5,544 of CAYMGS010000028.1, forward strand.
CGCACCGGATGATATAGAAACACTGGTGAAGGTAGCTTAGGAATATTTGTGTTTGCCCCTGCTCGCGCCTGCTGGCGCTACGCAATAGGCGGCTCGCTGCGCTCGCAGCTCAGGGCTGTCGCAAACATACTGTTTGCGCTTCTTGTTCCCTGAAACTACATAATGGGGAGGCCAAAAGGCCGACCGAGCCATCAGCCCGCGAAGCGGCGCGCCATCGGAGAGCCAGGAGGCTCGCACGGGGCGCATTTAAAAAGGAAATTTTTTTATGTGTAAGTTAGACGGAAAAACAGCCCTCGTCACCGGCGCGACCGGTGGCATTGGAGAAGCGATAGCCAAAGCACTTGTGG
>CAYMGS010000028.1:5900-16417 GCA_964390025.1 uncultured Rickettsiales bacterium
AATCAAGAACCTGTATGATCAAATTATTCAGGACACCGGCGGGCTGGATATTCTGGTCAACAATGCCGGCATTACCCGTGATACGCTGGCGATGCGCATGAAAGACGAAGACTGGGAGGCCGTACTGGCTGTCAATCTCACTGCCACCTTTAAACTCTGCCGCGCTGCCCTTAAAGGCATGATGAAAAAGCGCACCGGACGGATGATTAATATTTCCTCCGTGGTCGGCACCACCGGCAATCCCGGTCAGGCCAATTACTGCGCGTCCAAGGCCGGGATGGTCGGCATGTCCAAAGCGCTGGCTGCTGAAGTCGCCTCACGGGGCGTCACCGTCAACTGTGTCGCGCCCGGCTTCATTGCCACGCCGATGACCGATGAGCTGAATGAACAGCAAAAAGAACGCATCTTGCAGAATATTCCGGCGGGCAGGCTCGGTAGCCCGGAAGACATCGCCGCCAGCGTCGCCTTCCTCGCCAGCGATGACGCCGCCTATATCACCGGCCAGACCCTACATGTGAATGGTGGTCTGTGTATGGTGTAAGTCCGATCATCATTTATATTCAATAGCTTAACCGCCTGCATTGTGCTAGAGTGTTCATGTCAATAGATAAAGAAAGAGTGCTTTCGGGGGATACAAAAATGGGTGATGCTATTACAAAGCGTATGGCAGAGATTACAGAAGAACTGCTGGGAGTAGATAAAAACAAGATCACGCCCGACAGTAATTTCAATGATGACATAGGTGTCGATAGCGAAACCGCTGTAGACTTGACTATGCGGTTTGAAGAAGAGTTTGGCGTTCCATTTCCCGGCGAAGCAGGTATAGCCATACAAACAATAGGCGAAGCGGCTAATTACGTTGAGACCCAATGCAGCTCCACGCCGACCTGTACCCTTAACACAGGTGAAGGGCGCGGAAGATAACCCGGCCAGCGCGATGCCGTTTGATCCTTTTCTACCCTCCTTGCTATCAAAACAATTGACAATGCAAAATCTATTGGCACATTGTCGCACTCTGTGCTAGCCATCTAATCCGGTTAGCGAATAATCAAAAAAGCAAGGAGTTCCGAGCATGAGTGATATTGCAGAACGCGTAAAGAAAATCGTTGTTGAGCATCTGGGTGTAGAAGAAGATAAGGTAGTGCCTGAGGCCAGCTTTATCGACGATCTGGGCGCAGACAGCCTGGATACCGTTGAACTGGTGATGGCGTTTGAAGAAGAATTCTCCGTTGAGATTCCCGACGATGCTGCCGAAAAGATTCAGACCGTACAGGATGCGGTGAATTTCATCGAAGAAAACGCGTAAATCTTCTTAAGCCCCGTCTCGGGGCAGGAAGCATAGTATCATGAGACGTGTTGTCGTCACAGGACTGGGTTTGGTCACGCCGCTTGGATGCGGTGTTAATCACGTATGGAATGCATTGACCTCCGGTAAATCCGGGCTCAACGCTATTTCCTATTTCGATGCCAGCGATTTGCCTGCCCGCGTAGCGGCAGAAGTGCCGCGTGGAGACGGGGAAGGTGAGTTCAATCCGGACAATTACATTGACCCAAAAGAGCAACGGAAAATGGATGAATTCATTCATTATTCCATTGCTGCCGCCGAGCAGGCCGTCATCGATGCAGGCGTAGGCGACCTGTCGGACGAAGAGAAACTGCGGGCCGGCGTGATTATCGGATCCGGTATTGGTGGCCTGAAAACGATGGAAACAACCATCAATACCTTGCAGGAAAAAGGCCCGCGTCGGGTAAGCCCGTTCTTTATTCCCTCCTGCCTGATCAACCTGACGTCAGGTCATGTCTCTATTCGCTATGGATTCAAAGGGCCTAACCACTCCGTGGTCACCGCCTGTTCCACCGGTGCCCATGCAATCGGGGACGGTGCAGAGATTATCCGCCGGGGCGATGCGGACATCATGATTGCCGGGGGCGCGGAATCCACCATCTGCCGCACGGGTATTGCCGGATTTGCTGCGGCACGCGCTTTATCGACCGGGTATAATGACACTCCGGAGAAAGCGTCCCGCCCATGGGATAAAGGCCGTGATGGCTTTGTGATGGGAGAAGGCTCGGGCGTGGTGGTACTGGAAGACTATGAGCGTGCCAAAAAGCGTGGCGCTACCATCTATGCCGAAGTAATCGGCTATGGTTTGTCCGGTGATGCGTATCATATTACCGCTCCGGCGGAGAACGGCGATGGCGGCTTCCGCTCCATGCAAATGGCAATGAATAAAGCGGGACTGAATCCGGGTGACATTGATTATATTAATGCACACGGTACTTCCACTCCACTGGGCGATGAAATTGAACTGGGTGCCGTCAAGCGCCTGTTCGGTGATGCCGCGCATGCGCTTTCCATGTCATCGACCAAGTCTTCCATCGGTCACCTGCTGGGCGCCGCCGGAAGCGTGGAAGCCATTTTCTCGATCCTTGCCATTCAAAAAGGTGTGGTGCCCCCCACCCTGAATCTGGATGACCCGTCAGAAGGGTGTGATCTGGATCTGGTGCCTCACACGGCCAAGGAACGCAAGGTGGATACGGTACTCTCTAATTCCTTTGGTTTTGGTGGCACCAATGCCAGTCTGATCATGCGCCGGGTGTAACAGCAACGCATGCGTGTCCTGTTATGGATACTACTCGGCATCTCCCTGCTGGGCGTGGCAGCCGCAGGAGGCCTTTACCTCCATACAGAACGGTATTTTCAGTCCCCCGGCCCCCTGACGCAGGAAACTTCTGTCCATATTGAACCGGGAACGGGATTTAAGGCCATTGTGATGCAGCTTTCCGAAACCGGGGTGATTGATCAGCCCTACCTGTTTATGGGTAAACTAATGCTGGACGGCAATCAGCGACATTTTAAAGCAGGAGAATACCTGTTTGATGCCGGGATCTCACCGCATGATGTGGCTGAAAAACTGGTAGACGGTGATGTGGTCGTCTACAGCGTCACCATTGCCGAAGGTCTGCGCAGCTCTGAGATTCTGGACATACTGAATGCAGAACCCGCTCTGACCGGCGATCTGCCAAACGTCGTACCGGATGGGACTCTGCTGCCGGAAACCTACCATTTTGTACGCGGGGACAGCCGTATGTCCGTCCTCACACGCATGCAACAGCATATGACACGCACGCTGGAAGAGCTCTGGGAACAGCGCCGGGACGGGTTGCCACTTTCTACTCCGGATGATGCTGTGATTCTCGCCTCTATCGTGGAGAAAGAAACCGGGCAGGCCGAGGAACGCCCCCGCGTGGCCGCTGTATTTATCAACCGTCTGGTCACCGGCATGAAGCTTCAATCTGATCCTACCGTGATTTACGGCATCATCGACCAGACAGGCGAACCTCCCAAACGCCTGCTGATTAAACACCTGAAAGCTCCCAACCCCTATAACACCTATTATATTCAGGGGCTCCCCCCCGGGCCTATTGCCAATCCCGGGCGTGCATCGCTGGAAGCTGTACTACAAGCACCTGTAACCGATGAATTTTATTTTGTGGCAGACGGTACAGGCGGCCATCGCTTCGCCAAAACACTGAGAGAACATAACAATAATGTACGTCTGTGGCGCAAACATCAGAGGTCGCAGTAAAGCCCTGTATCTGCCATCAGCCGGCCACGGTAATTGCTGTCAGATGATGTAAAACTGCAACATGAATAATTACACGATTTCAGGGTCTGCGAAAACCCACCTAAATAACCCCATATATTGTTGTTTGTCCGTTGCTTGAATAATTCCACCCACGCGGCGTCCACCGCCACTTCAGCATCGTGGTATAGATAATTTCTACACGTTAAGCGTGAAATACCTCTCTGTTTTATCTTAATCCTTCTAAAACGCAGGAAAGGGGCTGGGATTATTTTCCCATTTTGATATATTACAACCATAATATGCTGGTTTTCCGTACACTTCTGGAAATCCGTATGTGTGTAAGAATTGTGGGACCACTTAACTGGTAAGGAATTGACCATGAAAAAAGCTGTAATGTTTTCTCTGCTGGCTGGCGCTGCAATGGCGTTTACGCCTATCTCTGCCAGCGCTATCGGCGAGATGAAAAAAGTTGTGCGTGATACCAATGCACATATCGTGAAGAACACCTTCGGTAACTGCGTCATCACCAAATGGGATGCCGTTAGCAACGAATGTGGTGAAGAAAATCTGGCCATTTACTTTGCGTTTGATAGCGCAGTACTGACCGGCGAAGCGTATGCCAAGCTGGATCAGCTGATTGGCATGATCGGTACTGATGGTGCTACCGATGTGGATATCATTGGTTTCGCTGACATGATCGGTGCCAGCGACTATAACTACCGCCTCTCACAACGCCGTGCCGCTGCTGTTGAGCAGTATCTGGCAACGCATGGTGTGGATACCCGCAACATCACCGTACGCGGTTTCGGTGAAGATGCGCCGCAATCTGATTGCGCCGGCGTACGCGGTGCAGAGCTGAAAGCCTGCCTGTGGCGTGACCGTCGCGTTGAGATCAAGGTGAATCACTAATATTCAGCCATATCTGAACAGGAAGAAGGGGCCTCATGCAGGCCCCTTCTTTTTTGTGCCATAATACACAATGCGTGCGGCAATGAACCATGAACGCGGTAGCATACTCCACGGTTCAATGTGCTGCCCGTGTGCCCGGCGAAGTCGCATAAACAGCCGCCAGTATATATCCCGCATCAGCAGAACGGGAAGCAGGCCACGTCGGTCTAAGCCGTTTAATATACACTCTGCCTGCCGATAATAAGCTTCCGTCTGGGCTATAAACGCAGCTTCCTCACCGTAAGGAATATAATGGCGGCCCGCTCTCCGGTCCGCATGACGGTCACGCAGCATATTGGTACGCTGCATAGCCTGTCCCAGTGCCTGCGCCAGTCCTTCAATCTCCCGTTCACCCCCTCCGAGAATCGCAAGAATCAGCTTACCGGGGGCCACCGCTACCTGTTCACAGTAACGATACACCGCCTCACGCGACGGGTGGTGCATATCGCCTCGTATATCGGCCTCACAGCCATCAATCACCGCTTCCAGATACACCACCGGCAAATCATATCGCCTGATGTAAGGAGCCAGCTTACGCGCTTCCATGCTATCAGGGCGCCCATCCTGACGCAGGGCCCTGCATTCTTTCCGCCAGATCTGCAATGCTTCGTCACTGGCCCCGGGCCCGTCTGCAGCCTCATCAATGGCGTGCAACATGTCATACAGCGCGATCAGTGCCCTGCGTTGTCTGGCCGGGGCCAGTCGCATCGCCCAGAAAAAGGAGCTGCGGCGGCTCATATGTGCATCCAGCAGGTATAAAACCGGTATCGTGGCAGCGTCACACGCTGAGCTAGCGGATCGCAGGCACCAAGGCGGACATGCAGGGCTCGCACAACGCCCAACACCCATCGTAATTCAAGTTGCAACCGACGCGACCGAATGGTTGCGGGTAATTGACAGGCTGTCTCCATCAACGGCTTCATCGCGTGCAACACACGGTCTATAACAGCGCGCAGACCATCCGAGCTACTGCTCTCACCCAGCTCAGAGTCCTGCACATCCGCTGCTTCCAGCCAGTCGGCAGGCAGGTAGACCCGTCCCAGCTGTCGGTAGTCACCCTGAATATCCTGCAGGTGGTTGATCAGTTGCAAACAGGTACACAGCGCCGCAAGCGCTTCCGGGTCAGCCTGTGTCTCATGACATAATGCCAGAAATGAACGACCCACGGGAACGGCAGAATACTGACAATAGCCGACCATCTGCTCCCAGCTGGCGCAACGCGTTATCTCCTGATCGCGCATAAAGGCATGTAGCAGGTCACGCCCATCCTGTGGATCACATACACCGCTTTGGCACATATCGGCATAAGGCTGCATCCAGCCGGGAACGCTCACGCCGCTATCACCTGCCAGCACATGGTCAAGTGCCTGTAACCGGTGCTTACGTGTTGGCGCATCCACATCCGGATTATCCGCCATATCATCAGCACCACGGGCAAAATCATAAAGCGCACGCACCTGTGGCCGCACAGAGCCGGGCAGCAACAGGGACGCAACCGGAAAATTTTCGTTTCTACGGCAAGACATTTGGCTTCTTTACTTTTATAATGAACACATCCTAACGGAAGAGGGGTAAAAAGCCATGATGAAAATAGATCGCATCGGCTGTGTTGCGGATGACTCTGCCAAGGCACAGGAGGCGTTGACAGAGCTGACACAGCGTTATGGTGTCATTGATATGTCGCGTAAGCGCAGCGGTGTGGATGTGATCGTGGTCCTTGGCGGGGACGGCTTCATGCTTCAGGTACTGCACCGTTTCATGGAACGAAAAACACCCATTTACGGCATGAATTGCGGTACGGTTGGTTTTCTGCTCAACGATTTCTCGACCGACAATCTGATCGAGCGCATCCAGAATGCTCGCGCCTCTACCCTGCATCCGCTCTCCATGTATGCGCGCTGCGTCAATGGACGTGAGATCGAGGCGCTGGCCATCAACGAGGTGTCACTGTTCCGCGAGAGCCGCCAGGCTGCCAAGATCCGTGTCGCCATCGACCATGTGGTACGCCTGCAGGAAATGATTTGCGACGGCATTATGGTCTCCACACCTGCTGGCAGCACGGCGTATAATTTTTCCGCAGGCGGGCCGATCATCCCGTTGCAGGGTAATTTGCTGGCCCTCACCCCGCTGGCACCGTTTCGCCCACGTCGCTGGAAAGGGGCGTTACTGGATCACAAGGCAAACATTACCTTTGAGATTCTTGACCCGGAGAAGCGCCCGGTGAGCGCCGTTGCCGACTCCACGGAAATCCGGGACGTCGTATCGGTGAACATCAACGAACAACGTAAAATATCCCTCACCCTACTCTTTGACCCTGAACACAATCTGGAAGAACGGATGACCAAGGAACAATTTGTCTACTGATCCATCATCTCAAGTGCACTCGCAATAATATCGTCTCCTGAAGGGAGTGTCAGGGTGGAAGCGGGCCCCAGCGGGATAAAACTATCTTCTGCGGCAATACGTCGCACAATAATATCATCCGGAAGTCGTTCGTAAAGTTGCGCCATCAACGTATCGGAGAGTGACCCGGTGATACGGCATTCATCCACAATCAGCACCCGCCTACATGCACCGACAGCTTTCACGATCTGCGCTATCGGCAATGGGTGTAACCAGCGCATATCGACAATTCTGGACGAGATATGATGGGCCTCTTTCAGGATGGGCTCCGCCTGCCGTGACAGATAGTACCCGTTACCGTAACTGAGAATGCAGAGATCATCCCCTTCCCCATATACCTCTATCTCTCCTATGGATATTGCCGTATCTTTCTGCCACGTTTCTTCGTAAACTGCGCTCCATTGTTCATCCTTCGGAGCATACAAATCCCGCGTGGCATACAGGGCGATCGGCTCCAGAAACACCACGACCCGCTGCTCCTGTCTGGCAAGCCGGATACATTCCCGAAGCATAAGTGCTGCATCCCTGCCGTTACTGGGGCATGCGACGATAATACCCGGAATGTCGCGGAGTACTGCAATGCTGTTATCGTTATGAAAATGCCCGCCAAACCCCTTCTGATAACCCAGTCCGGCAATGCGGATAATCATCGGGTTCGTGTAGTGTCCTTTAGAGAAGAAGCTGAGCGTCGCTGCTTCCCCGCGCAGCTGATCCTCGGCGTTATGCAGATATGCCAGAAACTGGATTTCAACGATGGGGAGCAGCCCATTATGGGCCAGACCAATCCCAAGTCCCAGAATGCTCTGTTCATCCAGTACCGTATTGATAACACGCTGCGGCCCAAAGCGTTCATGCAGGCGGTAGGTAACGCCGTAAACACCGCCTTTCGGCCCGATATCCTCCCCTGCCAGTATAATCTCCGGGTGCTCAAGCATGGCATCGGCCAGTGTCCAGTTGATCAGTTTCGCCATCGGGTACGGGCGTTTCATCGCGTCCCGGTCGTCCTTAAACAACGCTGCACGTTCTTTCTGTGTCGGTCGGTGACGTTTTACATCTTTACGAGCCGGCGGCACGATTGAAGACATGACATCCTGCGCAGAGGAAAGGCGCGGGGCACCGATCATCGCATCGGCGGTTTCCTGCACGTTACGCTCAACAGCCTCATACATCGTGAGAATATCGTCCGGTGACATGACTCCGTATTCCAGCAAGCGTGCCGCCGTATAAAGCAACGGATCATGGGCTTCCGCCTCAGCAATCTCGTGCTCACTCAGATACGCATGTTGAGCATCCGCCCCGGCATGGCCAAGCAGACGCACACAACGCATATGCAGGAACACAGGTTTGCGCCGTGTGCGCACGTACGCCTCCACCTCTCGGGCGGCCCTGTATGTCTCCACCACATCCTGCCCGTTACAGGACACGTAACGAATGCCCGGTTTCTGATGCATACTGGCATGCACCCACCCATCCGGCGTCGGGGTGGAAATACCAATACCGTTATCCTCACATATCAGCACCAGTGGCAGATACATCTGCTGATAGGCCATCCAGCTGGCCGTATTGATGGCACCCTGCGCAGTCGAATGATTAAGCGATGCATCACCGAAACTGCACAACACCACCCCGTCGCGTCGAAGTGGGCCTGTGTGCCCAAGGCTCCGCGCCAACGCAATACTCGTAGCGGCCCCTACCGCTTTGGGCAGGTGAGAGGCAATCGTACTGGTTTGTGGAGGAATATGAAGATCAGCGCTCCCCAGCACCTTATGCCTGCCGCCCGAAATAGGGTCATCGCTCGAGGCCATAAAGCTGAGCAGCATATCGCGGCAAATGGTCTCCAGATTCGCCATATTTGCCCGCTGGATAAAGAACGCGGCATCACGGTAATGCAGAAATGCCATATCATCGGCACGAAACGCGGCGGCAATCGCGGCATTCCCCTCATGGCCGGTGCTACCAATGGTATAAAAGCCTTCTCCTCTGGCCTGCAGTTTGCGGGCCTGAAAATCAAGATGGCGGCTAAGTAGCTGACTCTCAAATAACGTTTTCAGTAATGCCGGATCGGGAAGCGCATCATCACCCTTCAGCGGAGTCGTCTGCGGCAGATCACCCTCGCGCACACGTCGCACAAACGCAGCATGGAGGATCTGGACGCGATCTTTCATCGCATCAGACTATCAGGAAATCATCTACCGTCATAGAACCGTCTGCCACACCGTCGATCGTCAGCGTATTCCCTGCACCGAAATCGATAACGGCCTGCCCGTTCGCATAGGCCACACGCGCCAGCACATCGGAGGCACTGGCAATACCGGTGCCATTGATGTTCGCGGTTACCTGAATGGTATCCCCCGCTGTGGCTCCCGGGTTATCGAATGCTAAAATCAGGTCGGCTCCATTCGCGTCGTAGAACGCATAAATATCATTGCCATTACCGGCATGCATGGTGTCGTTCTCTTCATTCCCGTAAATAGTATCATTGCCGCCATTACCCAGAATGTAATCATTACCACGCCCCCCATAGATCAGGTCGGCTGCATCGTTTGGGTCAGCGGTCGCGCCACCACCGAACAGAGAGTCATTGCCCCCGTTACCCAGCACCGTATCGCTACCGCCTCCGCCATAGACCGTATCTGCGTTGTCATTCGGGTCAACAGTGGCACCGCCACCGAACAGGGAGTCACCGCCACCATTACCAATCACGTAATCAGCACCGCCGCCTCCATACATCGTATCTGCGAGATCATTGGCATCCGCGACGCCAACACCTCCATACATCACGTCGTCGCCACCATTACCCAGAATATAATCACCACCCCCTTCTCCATAGAGCGTGTCATTGCCATCATCCGGGTCAACCACGCCGGTACCACCATAAATCGTATCGCCACCGTCACTACCATGGACGGTGTCCGCGCCAGGCATGCCGAGCAGAATGTTCGCCAGGCTATTGCCATAGAGTGCGTCGTTGCTGTTACTGCCTTCTGCATTTTCAATATTGGCGCCCACGGCCATCCAGAGAAAGGTACTGCCAATACTGGTTACGTTGCTCAAACCTTCCCGCAGATCAATGGTCACTCCTCCACCACTGTAGGGCTGTGCGGAGACAACATCCGTGCCTGCCCCGTCCCATATAGTGCTGGCATTAGCAGCACCATTATAGCTGTATGTATTGTCACCTGAATTGTAAGCACTGTTGGCGCCATAGAGATATTGCAGGGCCATAATATCGTAGATCATAAAGCTCTGCGCCTGATTGCTTACGCTGGCATACGTGCCGTAATTATACGACATCACCGTGGCATCATTCGTATCCTCCGACGCCGGAAGGAAGGGCCCGTCTTCAAAACCACTGTAATTCCCGGGATGTTTCAGACCCAGCGCATGCCCCACCTCATGCAGCATCGTTAAATACCCGCTTTCCCCCGGTGTAAACTGACTGAAACGGTCATCCACCTGCACTTCCGACGACGCAATGGTCGAACCGGAGAAGAACGTGCTGGTCAGACCCAGCGTACCTAATCCCAGGTCTGCCTGTGAGAATGTGAGCTTCGCCGCACTGGTTGCTACAGGAGA
>CAYMGS010000029.1:0-16396 GCA_964390025.1 uncultured Rickettsiales bacterium
CACCCAGTACGCCACGTGCGGTCTCTATTTTAGCGGTACCATCTACCTGGCCCCACATGGAGTTGGAAGCGTCCAGAATAAGAAGCAGATTGTTGTCTGCCTTGGCCGGGGTTGCAAAACCGGTAACCGCAAGTAACCCTGCGAGCATGGTCATCTTTTTCATCGGAATCTCCTGTGTAAGTAATCTATTGCTCAAATATTTGAGACACTTATAGAAGGTCTGATGCCTTAGAACAAGGACAGATTACAGGAGAATTAATATAAATCCATGCTCCACAGCGTATTGCGTGCTGAACGGAAGCTTGGTGCATGCTGTAACTCGATGCGCACTTCACCATCCAGTCGTCGCGGAATACCATAACGGAGTGTGCCATTAGCCGTTTCCCATTCCAGCACACGAATCACGCGTTCTGAGTTGATGTCGTTCAGCACATCCATGGTGAATTCACCTTTTTCATAACTGCTGCTAGGGGAGCCATATTGCTTCAGCAGTTTCTGCTTGATGCGTTCATACAGTTGCTCAACGCTGCGAGCGGAGCCGGTGTCAGTCACATCAATCACCAGACCGGCTTTGCGTACCTTGCCTGCACGGTGCTCTACCACCACGCGCTGGCGTTCAACCACGTCATTCAGTAATGAAGCCTCATACACATGCACACCGGTACGACGGACAGGCGATTCCAGCCCCTGTTCTTCCAGCAGGGTGGTAGCACGGCTCAGTAAGCCGCCCGGCTCAAGGTTCTGAATCAGGGACAGCCCGGCCAGTTGCAATTGCGAAGCGCCGACATCCTGCGTGCCGGCAATCGCGTTACTGCCAAATGAACCACGGCTGGAATCGAAAGCGGGCTTGTTAAAGCGTACTGTCCAGTAGACGCCCATGCGCCATGCATCTGTATCCAGTGCTGCGTCGACATCCCGGTCATAATAATTACCGGCAAAACCCAGCTCATGATTCTCAAACGTATAGGCGTATTCCAGTCCGGCAGTCTGCGTAGACACATCCACACCGGCAACACCGCCAAATGTATAGCGATTCTGGTTTAGTAAGCCATAGTTTGCGGAGATACGGTGTACTTCATTGGACAACGTCAGGTTCAGAGTCGGATTGATATCGGTGGAATCCGATGACGTGTCCATATCCACATGGCGCAAGACCAGACCCGGGTTAATGGTACCCGTCAGTTCGCCCAGCGTTAGCGGCGTGAAGATGCCAAGGCCAATTTGCTGAATTTGTGTGTCGGCATCGCTTGCCAGCCGGTCATCCGAATCCTGCAGGAAGAAGGTAAGCTGACCATTGGTATTGCCATACACCGGCATGTTAAAGCTGGCATTTAATGTATCCGTATCCCGGTCTACTGTGTTGAATGCATCAAATATACGCTGCTGATACACGTCGATATTGGTATTTAGCCCGTCAATAAATTTGGTCATGAACGGGCCGGAGAGATTACCGCCATAGACGTCTGTACGCACGCGATTCGTGGAGTCAAAGCTGTCATCAAAACGCTGGAGGCGGCCACGAAGGTAGGTGCCGTTGTCAAAGCGCCAACCTGCATGCGCTTCATATGCCCGGCGATCCGGAGCAATGATGGCGCCGTTAGGCCGGTAGTGTGTGCCGTAGCGTTCAAAGCGCAGGCGATAATCCAGTGGCATGTCCTGCGAGCGGCCCGATAGCTGGGCAAAAATACCGTTGTCGGTTTGTTCGCTGACCGTACCGTAATCTCCGTCAAAGAATGCTGCTTCCCCTTCGAAGATGAAGTTCTGCATTAACAGCTCAAAGGGCGTTTCCACTGCGGCACTGTAGAGCATCTGAGAGTTATCCGTACCCATCAGTGTGGCGGTGGTCTCATCCTGGTAGGCATGGACGAGATTGAAGCTTGCGCGTCCCCAGTCGCGGTCTTCAATCAGCCAGGATGCACCGGAGTAGATGTCATCATCAATGTCGAAATTGCGGTAGGTGGGCTGGTTGGTGCCGCTGAAAAACAGGATAGAATGCTTGCGGTCACGGGAGCCGAAGGGTTGCAGCTCCACCGACGCCCCTTTCAGGCTGCGTTGCAGGGTGCGGTAACTGATACCCGCGTAGAAGTCACCAAACTCCACACGGTAAGGCACGGCTTCGGTACCATTTTCGTAGAACAGGTTAAAGCGCTCCGGCACGATGCCGTCATCCGGGCCACGATAGTCCGAACCATTGACGACACCGAACAGGCTGGCGCGAAAGCGCTCATAGGGTGAATACTGGCGGGAAGCAGTGATACTGAACTCATCATACATATGTACGCCGCCAAACGGGTATGGGCTGGCCAGTGTATTGCCATCAATATCGTACCAGTCGGCGCGCATGGAGTTGTAGCCTTCAATCGTCCACGGGTCGTACCATGCACCTTCTGCATCATCGGCATGTGCAGGTAATACAGAGCCGGCAACCAATGCTGTAATGGCTGCGCTGAATAATAAGTGCTGCTTAAGAGATGCCATGCTCTATAACCTCTGCTTGACTTTGAACACCAGTTCCGTGCGTCCGGGGAAGCGCTGGAAACCGGCAGTGGGATGGTTGAATTCAATCTGTGTATTGACGATCACGGAGACCCGGCTGACCAGTTTGCCGTTTTGTTCAAACTGTTGCAGTGTTTGCTGGCCCTGAATGCCCAGCACTTTCAGTTTGCCGTCCCGCTGGATAAAGGTGTTGATGTTATCGGACAGGCGATTTTTGTCATAAAAATCCTCGCCGAGATATTTCTCCAGATCCTGTGTGTTCCAGGAAGCAGCCAGCTTGCGTACCGTGCCTTCGATGATCCGGCGGTCTACCGGGTTAATCTGTTCCACTGCCTGCGCGCCATCCGGTAGCTGTGCCGGTGCGGGGATGGCATTAATCACCCGGAATTCACGGGCAGGAGCAATCTCCGCCCATAACAGGGTGGTAAGGCAGGTTGCGCCGATAAGAATGTAATGTCGTATCATCATAGCTCCTTCATGTCCGGCCGGTTAGTTCACACTGCCACTGGCGTTACTGGAAAAGGTTGCGGTTTGTCCTGTAGAAGTATTGGTCGCTGTCCCGCTGATGGTACCGGTGAAGGTGCCGTTTTGTGAAGAAGAGCAGTTAAACTGTGCAACAACCTGTGGTGAGGTCGAACCGTTGTTCGCTACCGATGTGTTCAGTCGGCTGCTCAGTGTTCCGGATACCGTGATATTACTGAGCGTAATGGGTGCGCCACTGCTGGAGGTAATATTCAGTGATCCGGCACTCTGCGGACAGGGCGAAGTCCCTACACTATGGACAAAGGTTACATTGCCGCTGGTGGTAACGCTGAAGGGTTCTGTTACCGGCGTAGTGGGAGTGGTGGGCGTTGTTGGTACTGTTGGTACTGTTGGTGTCACCGGGGTAGCGGGCGTAACAGGCGGCACAAAGGTAGAGATGCCGTTCACTTCTGTATTATTGACCATATCGGGCACTCGCTCAATCTCGTACGCATCAAACGGATTGGTGCCACTGACGGGTACCGTATGTTCCAGCTGTATGCTAACCGTACCCGGATAGTTGGTGGCACAGTAGGTAATATATAGCTGGGTATCAAACGTATTGGTGGCGGTAAGTATATCGCCATCCTCCTCCAGCACATGCGGGAAGATAAATGTATTTGGCTCCAGATCTACCGGTGAAGCAGTGCTACCGGGGACGTTGGCAAAGGCTTCATTATTAAGGCCGGCGCCACCGCCCGGCATAATGCAGCCTACGCGGCGATCCGGTGCTGTATCCGGGCAATGCTGACGTTCGCAGTTGGTCAGCCGGGTTTTTAGCTGGTGAAATGATAACACAACCTGTGCCAGCTCGCGTTGCTTCGCGGCGATATTCGCCTGTATACGCTGGCGTACCGTTTCAACATTTGCCGGTGTTTCATCTTCACCCAGGAACAGATTGTTGAAATTTACATTTGCGTCCACAGAGGCCAAATGCCCGCGTGCATTATAAACCTCCTGCATTTTACGCCAGATGCGGTAAGGGAGCATGTTCAGCTCAACCACAATATCAGCGCAAGGTTCACACTCTGTGCGGTAAGGGCCCTCCCAGCGAATCGGGAACACGAGCTCCCGGTTCAGCGTTCCTGTGGTGGCCGGTATCCAGCCATCAAACCCGCCCAGAGTCAGCCCTGTCTTGGGCACATCATCCGCACATTGTTTTTCACACTCGACAATCTGCGTCGCCAGCACTTTGACATCTGCTTCCAGACGTGTAATTTCCCGGCGTAAGGCTTCTGTCTGCAAATTATAGGCTGCATTTACCTCATTTATACGCACTGCTACCTGCCCGGCAAAACCCATATCGCTGACACCCGGGGTGCGGTTTAGCTGCATATCAGTGCGTTCAGCCTGTAATACCGCTTCTTTCCTCCGGTTCCGTTGCTCCACCTCTGCTTTTCTCCACAGGAGTGAACTCATCATATCGTTAAACTGCAGCACCATGAAGCGGCAGGGCTGGCACTGAGTGGAGCGATCCATAAAATGTGATGCCCTGACATTGCCTCTTGCATCGACCCACCAGCCACGGTCACCCGGGTTGCTTGTTAGTCGTGTAAGCACGCCATGGTCAGCCCTTACCCAGGTTTCATGTTCGGTGTTAGTGGATTGCACGCCTGCAGGTTTTTCTGTCTCACGCGGATTATGGCCGTGCCCCCACAACGGACTTAGTTGCCCCCCCGCCTGTTGCCACGGTCTGGCAGGTGCGTCCTGATCGTGCACCGGCACCAGATCAGGAGATGTGCCTGGACTTACAGCCGGAGGTGTCGTTGGCGTTGCGGTGGCGGCAGCAGTCAGTGTTCTGCGGCGCTCGTTCAATTCAGCTAACCGTGCATTGATCGCATCCAGTCGGCGGCGGTGTGGGCGGGTTTCATCACGTTTGCGTTCAATTTCTTCCTGTAAATTTTCATTGGCGCGCGCAGGTGACTGGCCAATCTGCTGAATTTGCTGTTCAACAGAGGTTTTTTCTGTGTTCAGGCGGGCAATTTCTGCATCCACTTCCTGAACGGTCTGAAGATTGGTGACGGGCGACGGAGTCGGGGTGGCGTGCCCTGCTTCAGGAACAACAAAGCCTAAAAAACACGCCAGCATCACTGCTAATAGAGACTGTTTTGCCATTTTCTTCATCGTGCCCTTCTTTTGCAAGAGGCGCCCCATATCTTTGCCGGAAAATAAGACGCTATTTCGTATCATATTTACCATGTCATTAAAGTGATGTGATCGTTGTGTAAACCTTTGGTAGTATTTTTTTTGTAAAAAAATCAGTGTTTAACCGGTTGAGTGTGGGTGGGTGTGATATTCACGCACCGCCATTTTTGCGTGCCGGGTGTGCTGGCAACGGAGCAGGGATGAGACTACTCAGATGGCTCTGGCTGGTGTCAAAATAATGTAAAAAACCATGCGTTTTTCGGATCATTAGTGGCTTCTGTATCTACAATGGCTCTATGGCGTTTTGGGGTTCACCTGTACCCTTAGCTCATAGCTGCTGGTTATGGACTGGCTGGTTTTGGGATCGGTCATTTTGACTTTCACCTGTTCCACAAACGTACCCGTGCCCGGCACATTACACGTAAACTGGCTTTCAATCACCGGTCTGGGCGAGTTGTTTTGCGTTACTTTGGTGCTGAACTTCTCATGATTGCTCACCACTTCCACCTTAATGGGGCGGTTATCCGTGGCACTGACCGGCATGGATTTGCCCTGCTGCGGGCATTCCGTCCCAAACATTATATGTACCAGCGGCTGAAGCGGCATCATCGGGTTGAAATCAAAATGCGGCGCAGGAGGTGGCTGCGCCCCGCTGCTATCAATAATACGTGTGTCATCCTCGTTCACAATGGTGGGAGCGGTGTCATGGAAATCAGGTAAGGGCGGGCTATCGGGTTCAGGATGATCACTTTTCACCGTTATATCCGGCCTTTTACCGTCATAGTCCAGAGGCGTGCCACTGCTGACCGTAATGTCGGTGGAGTCGTCCTCATATCCGCGACCGATATCCTCAATGCTGCCGACACTGAATGCATTGGTGCCATCACTGGTGCGTGCATCTTCCAGTTCAATTTCAATGTCATCACCAAGTTCATGGCCAAGCGTGCGTTCCAGCTCTTCCGGGTTTTCCTCATAGTTTTTAATTTCTGCAGGACTTAACTGACGGCCCAGATTGCGCTCTGCTTCTTCAATATACCCTCCGAGTGATGTATTGTTTTGTGATGCACCCTGAGTGGCGTTGCTACCCGTTGAAATCGCGGTCTTTGGTGCTTTGGCAACGGGGTTTTTGCATTTTTTGATACAGTCCGCGAGCTGTTTGGTCAGATCAGCAATGGTTTTTGTCAGTTTGGTAATCTCTGCTTCCAGTGCACGGATCTGGTTATTGATCGTATCTTTACGGTCGTTCAGGGCTTCCAGTGCTTCTTCCGCGCGTTCCAGTTGGGCGCGTCTGTCAGCGTTTGACGTGCGTGTGCGGAACTCTTCACTAATCAGGTTGCCTTCTGCATCCGTCTGTGCAATACGCACCCGGCCATCGCCTGTATCATACGCGCTGGTCGTGATGCCAGTCGTTACATCCGTGCTTTCTGCACCCACGCCGCGCTCAGGGGCGAGGTTATTGCGCAGACGATTCACACGTTGCTGTGCCTGATTGATCTGACCGTCCAGCGGTGTGAGTGACTGACGTTTCTCACGCAGCTCTGTTTCTTTCTGTTTCTTGTCCGCTTTTGCCTTTTCCAGCTTTTGGCGGATAGGGTTACATTGTGGGCATGGGTCTGTTTTTGCTTCTGGTTTGCCATCGTCACCAGTGCCTGATGTGCCGCTATCTCCTCCGGTGGCTGTACCACCGCCGCCGGTGGTGCCGGTGCTTGTACCTGTGCCGGTTCCCGCACCGGTGGCTGGTGGGTCACATTCTTTGGTCTCCAGCGCCTGAATTGCTTTGCGGGCCGTGGTGATCTGATCCGCAATGCGTATCCAGTGCTCACGGATATCAATCCATTTATGCAATTCATTCTGCAGGCGTTGCGGTGCTTCCGGGTGGTGGCCCTCGGCATAGGCCAGATCCACAACATAATGTGCAGCACGCAGGGCATTACGGTTCGCTTTGTGCTCTTCGGTAAATGCAGCATCAACCAGCGCACGTTTTTCTTCTTCACAGAGTGGGCCTTCCGGCACGTCCGGTACATTGACCGGTTCAGTCATTTCCGGCGGTCTGACGCCAATGCCACCGGGGTCGTTGGGGTCAATCGGTTCCGGTTGTGGCTGCGCCGGAGGCGTTACTGACGTGTCACTGCCGCTACTATTGCCGGTTGATGTTCCGGTAGTCGGGCGTGACGTGCCTCCCGTGGTGGGACGGCTGGGTGGAGTGGGAGTGGCATGGGCGATGGGGCCAAGATTGACCCAGTACGGATCAGCGCTGGTGCCGTACTGACCATCATCGCAGCAGTCGGCGCGCAGGATAAAGCTGGTGACGCGGCCAATGGAGAACTTGATTTCCTTGGAACCATCGGATTGCTGTTGAATGCGCGGTATGACACGGCCTTCCCCTACAACAGAGAAGCGGCCGAGCTGGATTTCACGATCTTCAAAATTCCAGCAACGCACTTCGTTACAGTCGCAGTCACCCAGAATCATGAAAAAGTATTTCTCATCACCTTTCTTCCAGACGACGCGCATCTCCAGCTGACAGCCTTCCTGCGATTTGGAGAGCGTGTATTCTTCCGGCTCCTGTTCTCTAAAATACCCACGTACTTCCTTTTCGGCTTCTTCCAGTGCTTTCCCGGCCAAGAAGCGTGCGGTTTGCGCAATCAGTCCCGGTATAGCCCCGAAGACTTCGGTGGCATTCCCGGCAAAGGTACGGAAAAGTTGGGAATGAGCGGAGTCCGATGCAATGCCCGAGGCCTGACGCACTGCGGCTGCACCGCAGGGGCCGCGGCGGCGATTCGGGCGTCCGAATGAACCTTCTTCCTGCAGCAGCTTTTCTTTAATGCGGCCGAGAATGCCCCCCATCGTATCACTGACCTGACGCCCCACCAGCAGGTCTTTAGGAGCAGTCAGAAAACCATCGATCATCGCAGGTTCGCGACCAATCTGGTCTTCCACCCAGCCATCTGCCACATCATCAATATCACGATCCGCGTGCGCACTCAGTGGCGTCAGCAGTGTTAGCATAAGGAGTATGAGGGGAAGAATACGCATGGGAGGTTCCTACTTTTTAACGGTAATGGTGGCGTTATAGTCCAGCGTTTTGGACTCACCGGATTGTGTATCTGTGACTTTCACTTTCACAGTCTCATTGTATGTACCCGTTCCGGGGACATTGCAGTTAAACTTCACATCCACGCTGGGGGAAGGCGTGTTGTTGCCGGAAATGCTGGTATCTACGAATTTGTTGTCACTGACAACCTCCGCTTTTAGGGTGCGGTTGTCATTGGTTCTGATGCCTGGGCTACCCACGTGGTCGGGGCATTTGGAGCTGAACATAATATGGATCAGTGCCTCGCCGGGGGTAACGAAGAGTGGCAGGAACGGCTTGGGAGGCTCGATGTAGCCGATCTGACCGCCACCTGTAGAGATTTCCTCTTTTGGCTTCTCTGGCGGAGCAATGGGTTTGGGAATCGGGTGTTTGACGTGGTGTGGCGGTTCTATTCTTTCAGGTGGCGGCGGTGTTTCACGGCCGCCACCCACAGTCACATGCTTTACTTCACGCGCGTCAAAGGCATTTTTGCCATCCACACTGCGTGCATCTTCGAGCTCAATCTCAAAGTCTTCACCAATACGGATGTCCGTACTGCTTTCTTCAACAAAAGCACACTTTTCCTCACAACGCGCTAAGGCATGATGTCCCTGGCTGAGTTTTTCTTCCAGCAGTTTGATTTTTTGTTCATCGCCTTCTTTCTGCGCCTCATAATGCTGATCAACATGCTCGTTATACCATTTCACTGTTGCAGCACAGTGTTTGCATGTGCTTTTGGCGTAAGGCCATTTCTTGATAGCGTCACTGCCAGTGGTACCTTCACCGCCTCCGACTTTAATGCCCTTGCCACCTTTTTCGTCCACTTTTTTGCAATGCTTTTCACAATTGGCGATGGGGCGCCGAGGTCATTCAAATCCTGCTCCTTGGCGCGTAATGTTTTCTTTGCGTCTTCCAGCGCACGGCGTAAGGGGCGGGTTTTGTTCTGTTTATCTTTAATTTCATCACCCAGACTCATGCCCTTAGGTGCAGGAGTATCAGCGATTTTGCGGATGTCTGCTTCCAGTTTGGCAATCTCTTTGGCCAGTTTGCGAATTTCATCTACCCACTGATTATATTTGGTTACCAGGGCCGTGCAGGGTTTGCAGTCAGTGGATTTATGAGGATATTGTTTCTCAAAATTTCCACCGACTTTGATCTTTTTGTTTCCATCTTTACCGGCGCAATGTTTGGGTTGTTTCCATGTGCTGTTGTGTTGCCCGGCATATTTCCGATTAACCTGAACCTGTCCAAGGTCTTTTTCCCAGCGGCCCTTCACTTCCTTCAGGCCGATGACCCAGATGCTTTTCTACTTGGCCTGTGCTTCCAGCTCTTTTGCCTGACCATGATACTTGTGGTAATTGCGCATTTCCGGGCTATCTTCACCGGAATAAGAGGGGAAGGGGTGCTTGTCGGACTCCGCTTTGGCCTGTTTATGTTCCTTCTCCAGTCGATTACGTTCTGCCTCATATTTCCTGATCAGCTTATCAATCTCAGCAATTTCCCTGGTGATTTCAGTGTTGATGTCGCTGATAGCTTTGATAATGGGTGGCCAGGGGTTAGCGCACTCGACCTTCTGTGCAGCCAGACCGTCCGCATAATGTGCGGCAGATTTCTTAGCGAGCTGTGGGCGATACAGGCGCTTCTACCGGGAAAAGCTGACGGGTTTTCCAGTTTTCACTATAAGCACCGCCACCTTCATAGGTGCCGTAACCGTAATTGGTAGGTTTGGGAACATGAATTTTATCGGCGGTACGCGGCACCTTATTGCCATCCGCGAATGCGGGGGCAAACGCAAAAAGCGAAAGACATAGCATTAATGCCATCATGAAGGGAAATTGCCGAGTCATATCACACCTTAGGGATGATTCTTGTTACCTTCGTTCATACAACGCTGAACGGGAAGTACAAGCAGTTTCTCATAAAAATTTGTTTTCTCTACAGACCCTTAAGCTGTAAATAATACTTGTGTCCATAGCGTTTCTGGACTACGCCCATGGCTATGAAACACTCTCAGCCACCCATATATATCTCAGCACTTTTCCTCCTGTTATTTTGCCATGTAGATGCTCATGCGCAGACGACGACCAGCACGAGTGATATTGCGGATGCATTTGCCAAGCGAGCGCAAAAGGAAGCCGGCCCTGCTTCCAGCACTGATGCCACCAGTTTCACGACAGGAAGTACGAAGGTTTCGCACGGTGATGGTAAGCCGGTTGTAGAACGGGGGCCGCTTAAAGTAGAATTGGAATATGATCCCGAGAAAGAGGGGTTTAAGCCGAAACCTTCAGTTAAAAGTGATACATTTGAGAGTGAAATTGGCTACGAAGACGGCAAGTTCACATTCAGTATCAATGTCTTTAACCTGCTAAAAAAATACCTGATAGGCGCTGAGGTCAGTGATCAGATGGGGCTGATTCTCAGGAAAATCGATGCTAAGCTGAATCATATTATTAAGATGAAAGATGGCAGAACCATTAAAGAGAAAAAAGGTATTGGTCGCCAGCGTATGTGTACCGATGCGGCTCTGAATGCAGCTAAATCACTTTCCACACAGGCGGTGCGATCACGTACGCTGCGTGGAGCGGGTACTATCGGGATTGATATTATTGAAACCCTGTCAAGTTTTCCAACCAAGATAGTAGAAAGCATACGTGGTGAAATTGTTTCGCAGCTAAAGGCAAAGCTTGAGAGCCAGCTTAGCGAGTATATGAAACAGCTGGATCCGGAACTCTACACGAACTCCAAGCCTAAACCTTGCGATACACAGTTGCGTGTTGTGTGGAATCGCAGGGCAGGTACCTATAGCTATATTTTTACCGGTGATTGTAAATGCCAGCCCATGTGGCCCGATGGGATTAAATCGCACAGTCGTCCCAGAATTCAGCTGCGTACCTTCATGATTACGGGTGAAGGCATGATCGGCCAGTTCCCCAAAATCAGTAAGGATCGCAAGAAGATCGAACTCGTATTTAATGCCAAAAAACCCAGCCTGAATGTGACTGCTAACTGCAATTGTCTGACAGAGCCGGAGGATGACGTTTCCATTGAGTTGGAAGATACAGTGAGTATCAGCGGTAAAGATCCGTTTGACCCCACGGCAATTGATATGACAGACCCGCCTGAGGATACGCCTCCGCCACCGCAGGATAAGCCACAACCACCAGAGGACAAAACAGAGACGCTTCCGCCGCCAAAACCACCGGTGAAAGAGGAGACGCCTCCGCCTCCACCGCCATTAGCGGTCAACACATCCGGTCCGCCGCGCCTGTTCTTTGTGCATTTTGTTGGTGAGCCGCCAAAGGGCTCGCCCTGTCCGACCCCCGCCGGAAGTATCCGTATTACCTCAAACAACGGTAATGCTCTGCGTGTCAGTAATATACAGGTCACCGGTAACATCGCTTCGCGGGTGAATCACCGGCTGGTAGATCAGGGTGGCGCCAGCCCAAGTATTTTTGCTGAATTTAATTGTAGTTCGGGAAAAGAAGGCGAGTATACCGGGACGTTGACGGCTACTGTGACAGATACGGTGACCGGGGAAAGCAGACAGATCAGCTATCCTGTTGCCGGTACTGTGCGACCAGCCGGATAGCAGGTTATTCATGTAGCTCCTTCTCCAGCTGTCGCTCTGTTTCGCCGGGTGATCCGGTGTAGCGTCCAAGAAGCTGATAGGCTACCGGGATGGCAATCAGGGTGAAGAAGGTGGCGGCAATGACACCGAAGAGGATAATCATGCCGATGGCAGAGCGTGTTTCGGCTCCTGCACCTGAGGAGAGAATCAGAGGGATAGAGCCTGCTGCTGTGGTAATGCCGGTCATCACGATCGGGCGAAAGCGGGTCATGGCTGCTTCATGCAGAGCATCGTTCAGCTCCTTACCCTGATCGCGCAGCTGGTTGGCAAATTCCACGATCAATATTCCGTTCTTCGCGGCCAGTCCTACCAGCATAATGAGACCGATCTGTGTATAGACATTGAGCGTGCCACCCGTGAGGAAGAGTCCGGCCAGTGCGCCGAAAATAGCCAGTGGAACAGTCAGCAGGATGATCAGCGGATGGATGTAGCTTTCAAACTGTGCGGCAAGCACAAGAAACACCACAGCAAGTCCCAACAGGAAAATAAAGACGATGGAGCTGCCGGAGTATTTATAATCCTGCGACTGGCCCTTATAATCAATCACGGCGCTTTCCGGCAAATGTTCACGGGCCAGACCTTCCAGATGGGCGAGTGCTTCACCGAGAGAATACCCGTCTTCAATATTTGCTTCCAGTGTGATGGCCCGTACCCGGTTGTAACGGTTCAGGCTTTCAGCATCGGCCTCCTCTTCGATAAAGATCAGATTGGAAAGCGGAATCAGTTGATTCGTGCGGGCAGAGCGGACATAGATGTTTTCGAGGTTGGTCGGCGTGTTTTGTTGTGCACGGTCGCCTTCTACCAGTACATCATACTCCTCACCACGGTCGATGTAGGTCGTGACCTGACGTGAGCCCATCATGGTCTCCAGCGTGCGGCCTATGGTGGTGATACGCACGCCAAGTTCTGCTGCCCGGTCGTAATCGATCTCGATATTGAGCTGCGGTTTGGTCTCCTTGTAGTCCCAGTCCATGCCAATTAATCCGGGGTTATTCTGCTGAATCTGCTCGTCCATAATGTCTCGCCAGCTGGCAAGTTCCTCATAGGTGCCGCCACCAATGACAAACTGTACAGGCTTCTCAATCGCGCCGCCAAAGCCCTGTCGCATTACGGGAAAGGCCATAACACCGGGCAGGTCTGAGACCTTGCCGCGCACTTCATTCATGATCTGCCATGCGCTGCGCCGCTCAGCCCATTCATTCAGTACCACGATCACGATACCGGTATTGAAGCTCTCGTAATTGCCGAAGGAGCGGGGTGCGCGCACCAGCAGGCGGGTGAATTCACCGCTATCCACGTAGGGCATGAGCCGTCGTTCAATTTCATCCATATATTCCACGATATAATCGTAGGACGCCCCCTCCGGCCCGTTGACGATCAGGAAGAAGGCGCCGCGATCCTCCTTAGGCGCATATTCGCTGGGCAGGGCGCTTAGTAATCCACCGGTGAATATCATCAATAGCAGATAGATCACGCCGACTTTTGCCGGATGACGCAGGCTGCGATCCAGCAGATTCCGGTAGCGCTGATTGAGCGCCTCGATTTTTGCTTCAATGTTGTGTGCAAATGTACCGGTCTTTGTGTTCGTATCCTTGGGCATCAGGAATTTGGAAGCCACCATAGGCGACAGTGAAAGCGCCACAAAACTGGAGAAGATCACGGCTGCTGCCATGGTGATGGCAAATTCAGAAAACAGTCGGCCAATGTCGCCTTCCAAAAACGTGATGGGGATAAAGACGGAAACGAGCACCAGCGTGGTGGCAATGACCGCAAACCCTACCTGTCGTGTGCCCCGGAAGGCGGCCACCAATGGGGTTTCATCATATTGGTGAATGCGCCGGTAGATGTTTTCCAGTACCACCACCGCGTCATCCACAACCAGCCCGATCGCCAGTACCAGTGCCAGTAATGTCAGCAGGTTGGCAGAGTATCCCAGTGCAAAAAGTACTATAAAGGTAGCTGTTAGCGATACCGGCACCGCTACGGCAGGGACAATGGTCGCACGCAGGCTGCCAAGAAACAGGTAGATCACCAGTACTACCAGACAAATGGCAATGAAAAGTGTTTTATAGACCTCGTTAATCGCGCCTTCAATGAACACGGATGTGTCGTAGCTCTGGCGGATCACCATACCCTCCGGCAGGGTCGGGTTCAGGCGTGCTTTCTCTGCCTTGGCAGCGCGGGCCACTTCCAGTGTATTGGCGGTAGATTGTTTGATGATGCCAAGTCCCACCATAGCCGTACCATTGCCCCGGAAGAAAATGCGGTCTTCCTCTACGCCTTTCTCCACTTCGGCCACATCGCCGAGGCGTACCAGATAGCCTTCATCATTGCGGGCGATAACCAGCCGCTCAAAGTCTTCCGGGCTGCGGAAAGAACGCTCCACACGCACGGTAAACTGGCGAGTGGCCGATTCTAAACTCCCTGCAGGTAGCTCAAGATTCTCTGCCCTGAGTGCCTCTTCAATGTCGGTGACGGTGAGGTTGCGGGCAGCCAGCTCCTTACGATCCAGCCAGATACGCATGGCGTAGGTCAGGCCGCCGCCAATACGTACCCGGGCCACGCCATCCAGCACTGAGAAGCGGTCTACCAGATAACGATCAGCGTAATCAGTCAACTCCGGTACGGTCATACGGTCAGATTCCAGATTCATCCACATGATGACATCATCATCCGCATTGACCTTCTGGATATCCGGCGGTTCTGCCTCTTCAGGCAGGTCATCCAGAATAGAAGATACGCGGTCACGTATGTCATTGGCAGCATCGTCAATATCGCGGTTAACATCAAACTCTACCGTGACGGTTGAGCGCCCGTCTTCACTGACCGATTCGATAAACTTGATGTTCTCTACTCCGGCAATGCGATCTTCAATGAGTTTGGTGATCCGGGTTTCCACTACGTTGGCGGCTGCACCGGGGTAGATGGTGTCAATTGAGACGACCGGCGGATCAATGTCCGGGTATTCTCTTAGTGGCAACCGGTCAAACGATATAAGCCCAAAGGCAATCAGCAGCAACGACATCACAGATGCCAGTACAGGACGTTTGACGGAGAGATCAGAGAGCTGCATATCTGTTGCTTTACTCGCTTTCGCTCCGGAGAAGGTCCGGTAGTGGAGTTGTACCGTCATCAACGGCTCTGATGCTGACTTCCTGACCTGGTCTCAGTCGCATCTGGCCATGGGTGATAACACGTTCCCCTGCGCTAATGCCTTCACGGATTTCCACGACGCCTTTTTGCCGCGTACCAGTGCTGACGTTGCGGCGTTCTACCTTATTCTCTGCATCCACAACATAAAGAAAATGCTCCTTGCCTACGGAGACCAGCGTTTCCTCCGGCACCAGCAACGCCTGACGGGGATTCTTGAGTAAGGTCACGCTCATCAGCAGACCGGGTTTGAGCAGGCGTTGTGTATTGGGAATTTCGGCGCGCACGACAATGGAGCGCGTTACAGGGTCTACACGGCTATCAATACTCTTCACTTTACCGACAAATGGTGTATCACCAAAAGCGCGGGCTTTAGCCTTGATCTCCATGCCGGCGCGCAATGCTTCCAGAAAGGTGGAGGGCACAGAGAAGTCCAGTTTCATGATGCTGTCATCGTCAAGCGTTGTAATCAGGTCGCCGGGGGTGACCAATGCGCCCACACTGATATTACGCAGGCCAACTACACCGGCAAAAGGTGCGTGGATCAGGCGGTCATCCATACGGGACTCAATGGCGCGCAGACGGGCCGTGGCGGTGTCGAACTCCCGTTTACGCTGATCGAGTAAAGAGCGGGCGGCGCTGCCGGATTTGACCAGTTTCTGAATCCGGTCTAATTGCCTTTTTGCTTCTGCTTTGGTGGCGCGTTCTTCTTCCAGCAGTGCCTGTTCTTCCTCGCTGGTCATTTCTGCCAGCACTTCACCTGCACCCACTCTCTGACCATCTTCAAAATGGATTTTGGTGATTTTTTCGCTGACATTCGCGGTGATGTCGACGGTTTCATTTGCTTTCAGCGTGCCAATCGCCTCAATGCGGTCGGCATATTCCAGCGGAGTGACTTCATAAACAAAGACCTGAGGAAGAGCAGAAGATGGTTGCGCCAGCGATGTTGCAGGGAACGCAAGGATGCTTATAAAATACAGAAAACAGAGCAGGCGCATAATTTCACACTATGAGAATGATGAATCATCTAAAACATATTCTCATTACCGCAATAATAGTTACAGCGCACTCATAAAAAAATGGCCGCCCCGTAGGGCGACCATGACAGAGAAGGGGGTGAGAAGAAAATGTTTACGCGGCGATGTTATGAGCGTCTTCGCGCTTGAGAATATTCTCAACGCGCTCTGCCTGTTCATCGGATTCCGCCTGAACGGCCAGCAATACTGAACCATTCTTGATTTCATCTTCTGTGATTGGGATCCTGGCTCAGCGTCTGGTGAGGATGATTTGCAAAAAATGCAAAGGCCGGGGTTGTGAAAAATGCAATCAAAGCGGGTATAAAAAACGAGTTGGAATTTTCGAATTAATGATACCGGATGACG
>CAYMGS010000030.1:0-15918 GCA_964390025.1 uncultured Rickettsiales bacterium
AGGTTCATCACGATCACCCCTGTGGCAAGTGCCGTTAGCGGCCATAACATGACACCGACCATGCACGCCGCCAGTAACAGGCACCACCATCCCCTGCGGTGCGAGACATAACTGGCATGCAATGAATAATGTGGCGCCTCACGCAGCAGGTGCTCCCGCGCATGTGTATCCAGCTCCACGGCGAAGCGAACTTCTATTGTACGCAGAATATCGCGCGGTGAAGTCAGCGCAATATGGTAGGGCGCTCCATCGGCATGCTGTCTGATCCATGCCTCTACTTCCGGGGTCACTTTGCAACAGGCAAACCAGTACGCACCATGTACCCGTTTCCATGGGATACAGCGCAAGTGAAGATAGGTTTCCATCTCATCGGCATGCAACAGTGCGTCTTCCGGGGGCTCTGTGTAGAGATTGGCATGCGGCCTGCCGCTCTGCTCGGATAGCACCCGGCAGAGAGCATAGGGGCGCAGATGCCCTTCAGCCGTCAGCATCTCACCGAGCGCATCTCCGGTTGCCTCCTGACGGCTCAATGTGTTCTGAAGAGTTGAAACCTGTACCAGCCCATGATTGACCAGCAGGTCGCCTATACGTAATGGTTTCAGCATCTACCAGCGCCTCCACAGGGCTACGAGTACCCCACCGCCAGCGCCGGTGTCTTCTCCCGCGATATGCTGAAATGCACCTAACTGAAGCGCGTAACGATCGGCAAAGGCCCAGACCACTGACATTTGTGCGCGCCATAACGTGTAATCATTTTGTCCGGCAATGGAGAGAACATTACCACCTCCCTGCGCGCGCCCGGTATATTCCAGCTCGCTGAGTAATGTGAGATCATGCTTTATCCCTAATCCCAGCCTGGCGGAGGCCCGCAGCTGATCCCCCAGTGCGTCGGAGCGGTAGCGATAGGCGATACGTGTATCCAGATAATGGTGCTGACCATAGGCATCAAACCCGTACCCACCTTGTAATGCCAGCTCTGCATCCCATGCGGTACGGCCAGCCCGGGGGTTGCCAGCCTGAAGGTAGGCAGAGGGCAGTTTCAACAGCGGTTGCACTGACACGATACCTCCGTCTGCTTCCCATAGACGCCAGCGTGCGAAAAGCTCGGTCTCGCCCAGGCCCTCCGTTGTTGCTATTGGGCCGCCGGGCTGCATTTCCTGCTTCAATGACTGTGCAAAGGCGGATACCCCCACCGTCAGGCCATCTGTCAGCCCATACTCCGTGTAGGGGTTCAGCTCATATTTCTGGAATAATGGCGCTCTTCCGCGCTCGCCCTGCGCGTTAAAGGCTTCACGCGTATGATAAAAACTGGCTGTAACAATGGTTTGTCCCTCGCCTTCCGGCAATGTCCAGGCACCCGCAAATGCGTTGTAAGGCAGGAGACCCAGTACGCCGCATACGAAAACTCGCAGCAGCATGCGGCACAAGCCTAGTGTACAACGCGGTGAATGTCTTTGACCGCGAGCTTAATCAGCTTCTCATCCGCCTCAGACTGAAGGTTCTCAGAAATGACGGAACGCGCAGCCTCAATGGCTACATCCACTACCTGCTTCTGTACGTCCTGAATCGCTTTTTGCTCTTCACGTGAAATCTTTTCATCCGCCTGTGCAATGCGTTGCTCTACAGCCTGCTTCACATCTTCCTGTGCCTGTGACTGCATCTGACGTGCTTCCTCACGGGCATGGCGCAGAATTTCTTCCGCTTCTTCGGTAATTTCACGATGTTTTTTCTGGTATGCGGCAAGGGTCGCCTGCGCTTCTTCTCGCAGCCGCACAGCCTCAGATAACTCTTCCTCAATCGCAGCGGAACGTTTATCCAGTGCCTGCGTCAGGATCCGTGCAACCGGCCGCCAAGCCATTGCAATAAACAGAGCAAATGCCACCGCAATCCAGAGCTTCTCATCCATGATGCTTACCTTCTTCTTGTTTCTTTTTTCGATCTACTCAGCGAGTAGCTTCTTATCCAGTTGCTTAGCTGATGGCGTCACATCCGTCAGTTTTTTCACAATTTGCGTACTTACGTCACGGGCTACCGGGATGAGAGACTCTCGCACAGAAGCACGCTTCTTCTCGATATCTGCCCGGGCCTTGCTTAGCTTTTCTGCCAGATCAGCATCCACCTCGGAAAATTTCTTTTCCTGCATGGCAGCAATGGTAGCCTGCGCATCGGCAATAAATTGCTGTGCTTTACCACGCGCATCAGATTGCAGTGTTTCGTAATCCTGTCTGGCCTCGTCCGCTTCCTGCGACATGGACTCCGCCCGGTCCAGCTCCTGCGTGATATGATGCTGACGCTTCTCCAGCACTTCACGGATACAGGGCAACACCAGCCGTGCGAACAGCATGTAAAGCAGCAGAAACGTAACCGTCAGCCAGAAGAGCTGTGACGGGAAAGTCTCTGCGTCAAGCTGAGGCAGGCCGGGCTTGCTGTGTTCCTGCGTGGTGTGCCCTGCAACCGTTGAATACGTCATATCCGCCATGGGATTACCCTAGTCTTGCAACTGTTTAGAGTTTGATCATGATCATGATGGCAACAACGAATGCCAGCAGACCCATAAATTCCGCAAATGCAGCACCGATAAAGGCGTATTTGGTCAGCTTGCTCTCAGTAGAGGGGTTACGGGCAATCGCACCGATCAGGCCGGAGAATACCATACCGGCACCGATAGCAGCACCGATCATACCCAGGGTCGCCAGACCCATACCGATAAATTTATACGCTTCAACTTCCATCTTATTAACTCCTTGAGATGATTTAATTGGTTGATTTAATGTGACTCGTGCAGCGCCTCACCGAGATAGACGCAGCTGAGAATGGTGAAGATATAGGCCTGCAGGAAGGCCACCAGAAATTCAAATGCAGTAAGCAGGATCGTGAAGATAAACGGTACAATGCTACCGATATTAACCAGTACGGAATCCGCCGCCAGCATACTGACGATAAAACCGGCCACCACCTTCATGATCGTATGACCCGCCATCATGTTTGCCGCCAGACGAATCGACAGGCTGAACGGACGCGCGAGGAATGAAATGACTTCAATCACATAGATAATCGGCGCCATCCACCACGGGGTACCCGAAGGCAGGAAATGCGCAAAAAATCCATGCAGTCCCTGCTTGACGATCGCCACCAGCGTAATACCGATAAAGATAAAGGCCGCCAGTGCAAACGTGACGATGATGTGGCTGGTAGAGGTGAAAGAGAACGGGATCATACCCAGCAGATTCAGGAACAGGATAAACATGAATACGCTGAAAATCAGCGGGAAGAACTGTTTGCCCTGCTGGCCAACGGTGTCTTTCACCATGTTAGCCACAAATTCATACGTCACTTCCGCCATGGACTGCCAGCGGCCCGGAACCAGAGCGCGGCGGCTCATGCTGAAATACATAAAGCTGAAAATGGCGGCCACCGCAATACACATGAACATCGATGTGTTCGTGAAATCAATGTTATAGCCTGCCAGAGGTGGCAGCTCGATCAGCGGCTTCACTTCAAATTGTGATAATGGGCTATGTCCTTGCGCCATGGCGGATCACGGTTCCTTAATTCATAAAGTCCGCAGATGAATTAAGAGATTTCGGAAGTTTTGTCCAGCCTTACTTGGGTTTTTTTTCCATGTTTTTTTGCGCAGGCTTCGTATCGCCCTCTGCACGCTCGATGGAGCGGGTCACATCCCTGTAAATCATCATAAATCCGCTGCCCATACCCAGAAAGATACCACCAAGCAGAAACCAGGGAGATGTCCCGAGTTCACGGTCAAGCAGGAACCCTCCACCACCACCGACAATCAGGCCTGCAACCAGATCCGAAGCATAGTGAATAGCTGCACTGGCCGCAGATTCTTCCTTACGCCCAGAGTTCTCCGGCTCTTTTTGCCGGCGCAGGGCACCAATGCGATGTTTCAGCTCTCCCGGAGAGGTCGGAGTCGGTTCATCCGCCATATACAACGACACTGATTATTTCTTGAGCGACTTTTCCACGGCTTCCACCAGACGGGCATAGCTGGAGCCTTCCAGCTTCACCCCATCGACAAACAGCACCGGTATGCCTTCAATCTCCAGCGCATCCAGTGCTTCCTGACGCTGAGTCAGGATGCTCTCTTCAATGGTTTTATCGGCAAGGCAGACATCAAAATCGGTTGGGCCCATGCCACCAATCTGCGCGATAGATTTGAGGTCTTTCTTGAAGTCGTTAGTAAAGGCCCATTTATTCTGCATGTTAAACAGCGCTTGCAGGAACTGCTGGCGCTTGTCTTCCTCTACGCACTGCATCAGCATCGTAGCTGCCATACCCGGTGCATTATGCGGGAAGTAACGTTTTTCATACAGCACCTTGCCTGTGTCCACATAATCCTTGATCAGCTTGGGTTGCGACTCTTTAAAGAACTGGGCACAGTGAGGACAGGAAAGCGAGAAATATTCCACAATCGTCACCGGAGCATCATGCTTCCCGTAGGTGATTTGTATGTCGTGCGTCTTCAGCACCTCTTCGCGGGACTTCTTGCCCGGCGCAGCCTTAGGCGCCGCATCGTCTGCTTTTGCAGCTTCCTGCTTTTCTTCCTTTGGTGCCGGAGCCTCTGCAGATTGCTCAGACTCGGAAGCGGACGGTGCCTTACTCTCTACATCCGTTGCTTTTCCGGCAGGCGCCTCGGTTTTCTCCATACGCTCGTCTGCCCCTTTCACGGAATAGGCAACGGCTCCACCTACCAGTACGGCAGCCAGTAACGGCAATGTAACGCGCAACGACATCGTTTTCTCCTTCACTTCATGTCACGTAAGATGACAAGCAGCATACACAGCTTTGTCTCAGGCGGCAACTTCCGTCTTTTCGGCATCCTCTTCAATGGCTTCGATAGAGGCAATAGCCGCCATGCTGATAATGTCGGATACACTGGCGCTCATCTGCACCACCTGTACCGGACGGCTCATCCCGATCAGCACCGGCCCCACCATGGCGCCATGTCCCAGTTCCTGCAAAAGACCGGAGGAGATGTTGGCCGTATGTAGTGCAGGCATCACCAGCACATTGGCCGGGCCGCTGAGACGGCAGAACGGGTAAAGCTGCATCAGTTCCATATTCAGCGCCACATCCGAACTCATCTCGCCATCATATTCGAAGTCCACCACACGGCTGTCCAGCACTTCCACGGCCTCACGAATACGCTCGGATTTCTCGCGCATCGGGTTGCCAAAGGTAGAGAAGGAAAGTAACGCAGCTCGCGGCTCATGGCCATAGCGCCGCGCCATGCTGGCCGTTTGCTCCGTGATGTCGGCCAGTTGCGAGGGAGTCGGCAGCTCATGCACCGTCGTATCAGAAATAAAAATAGTACGTGTTTTCATGATAAACATGGAGACGCCAAACACGATACCGTCCT
Source organism: uncultured Rickettsiales bacterium (assembly GCA_964390025.1). Classification (GTDB taxonomy): domain Bacteria; phylum Pseudomonadota; class Alphaproteobacteria; order Rickettsiales; family UBA998; genus CAYMGS01. The sequence goes on from CAYMGS010000030.1 coordinate 5,381, forward strand.
CTTTCTTATCAATTACCCGGCCTACATTCTCGAGTGTGCGTGTATAGTTACGGGTCAGACCGGTAATCATGGCATCGCCGTGCCCCGCCGCCAGCATGCAGGAGGCAAAAGTATTGCGGTCATTCTTCACCATGCGCACCACGTCACGGTAGAGGAACCCCTGACGTTGCAGGCGGGCATAGAGATATTCGATATATTCGTCCACATGATCGCTGATCGCGGCGTTGACGACCTCAATGCCTTCGCGGTTCACACACCCCAGCTTGTCCAGTGTCTCTTTGACCTTATCCAGCCGCCCCACCAGAATCGGGGTGCCGTAGCCATTATCCCGCCAGTGGATCGCCGCGCGGACAATTTTCTCTTCTTCCCCCTCGGCAAAAATCACGCGCTTCGGCTGCTTGCGTACCTTCTCGTAAATACGGTTCATGGTATTCGCCGTCGGGTCCAGCCGTGCGGAAAGCTCCACGCGGTAGGCTTCCATATCCTCGATCGGCTTGCGGGCCACCTTGGTCTCCATTGCGGCCTGCGCCACCGCCATCGGAACCGTAGATATCAGGCGTGGGTCAAATGGCGTTGGGATAATATATTCCGGCCCAAACTCCATGGTACGGCCCGCATACGCAGCCATCACCTCATCGGGCACATCCGCTCGGGCCAGTTCCGCCAGCGCCTGCGCCGCCGCAATTTTCATTTCCTCGTTGATCTCCCGCGCACGCACATCCAGCGCCCCACGGAAAATATAAGGAAAGCCCATGACGTTATTGACCTGATTGGGATAATCGGAACGGCCCGTCGCAATAATTGCATCCGGACGCACTTCCTTCGCATCCTCCGGCATGATTTCCGGCACCGGGTTGGCCATGGCGAAGATGATTGGCTGCTCGGCCATGCCTTCCACCATATCTTTACTTACGCAGCCCGCGACCGAGAGGCCGAGGAACACATCTGCCCCCTGCAGCGCTTCCTTCAGCGTGCGGCGATCGGTTTTTACCGCATGGGCGGACTTCCACTGATTCATCTGCTCCGTGCGGCCCTCATAGACCACCCCGTCACGGTCACAGAGTAGCACATTCTCATGCGGCACACCCATGCGCTTTATCAGCTCCAGACAGGCGATCCCGGCGGAACCGGCCCCGTTGACCACCACTTTCATTTTCTCAAACTCGCGACCTGTGACTTTCGCTGCGTTAATCAGGCCCGCCGCACAGATGATGGCCGTACCGTGCTGGTCATCATGAAACACCGGGATATCCATCACCTCGCGCAGTTTCTGCTCGATGATAAAGCAATCCGGCGCGGCGATATCCTCAAGGTTGATGCCGCCCCAGCTTGGGCCGAGCAGTTTCACCGCGTTAATGAAGGCATCCGCGTCGGTGGTGTCCACCTCAATGTCCACCCCGTCAATATCGGCAAACCGTTTGAAGAGAATCGCCTTTCCTTCCATCACCGGCTTGGAAGCCAGCGCACCGAGTTTGCCCAGCCCCAGTACCGCCGTACCATTGGATATCACAGCCACGAAGTTCCCTTTGGCCGTGTAATCATAAGCCAGATCAGGGTTCTCATGGATTTTCTGGCAGGGCACCGCTACACCGGGCGAATAGCCCAGCGCAAGATCACGCTGTGTAATCAGCGGCTTAGTAGGGTGAATGGCTACTTTTCCGGGCTGGCCACGGGTGTGGAAGTCAAGGGCTTCCTGATCGGTAATCGGATTCTTCTCGGTTGTCATCGGATGACTCTGTTGTATAAGAGGAGCAGGATTTAAGAAAAAACTGGACGCAAGATTGCAAACAAGCGCCGAAATTGCAAGCGAAAACCCGCAGGAAAACATGCTGCAATGCAGCAATTCCGCGCGTCTGGCTACCCCCTCACTCTCTCCCGGCATGCGCCAGTATCTGGAACTGAAAACCCGCCATGAAGACTATCTTCTCTTCTACCGTATGGGAGATTTTTACGAGCTATTCTTTGAAGATGCCGCCACTGCCGCCCGCATGCTGGATATTGCACTGACCAAACGCGGCAAGATTGGCGATGAAGATATTCCGATGTGCGGTGTGCCTGTACATGCGGCGGATCAATATCTGGAACGGCTGATTGCACAGGGTGCCAAGGTTGCCATTTGCGAACAGCTGGAAGACCCGTCGGAAGCGAAAAAGCGCGGTAGTAAATCTGTGGTCAAACGCGATGTGGTGCGCATCGTCACCCCCGGCACGCTGATGGAGGAAAGCCTGCTTTCTCCCGGTCAGTCGAATTTTCTGGTGGCACTCGTCCACTATGGCGAGCACTGGGCGCTGGCATGGGCGGACATCTCCACCGGGGAAAGCCATATTGCTGCCACCTCCCCTGACCAGCTGGCTTCCGATCTGGCGCGGCTGAACCCAAGCGAAGTTCTGCTGACCGAAGCACTGGCCACCTCCCCCGAAGCAGAAGCCGGGCTGGCGGATGTTCGTACACGGCTAAGCTTTATCCCGGCTTCCACGCAGGAACCGAAACGAGCAGCCAGACGCATCCGGGAATTTCTCGGACAGGCTTCGCTTGAGAGTTTTGGCGAGTTGAGCGATGCCGATCTGCTCGCATGCGCCGCCTTGCTGGACTATATCGAACTCACTCAGAAAGAGGCAGCCCCAAGGCTGGACACTCCTCAGAAACATGCAAGCGGCAGCGGCATGGTCATTGACGCCTCCACGCGCCGGAATCTGGAGTTAATCACCAGCATGAGCGGCGGGCGCAAAGGCAGCCTGCTTGCGAGCATCGACCAGACGGTCACCGCTCCCGGCGCACGTTTACTGGCTGCTCGTTTAGTCAATCCACTTACGGATGCTGACCAGATTCAGGCACGGCTCGATGCAGTAGAGTGGATGGTGAGCCGCAATAGCTTCCGTGAAAAATCACGTGAATGCCTGAAGCGCTGCCCGGATATGGAGCGTGCGCTCTCGCGCCTTCTGGTAGGCCGCGGTGGCCCGCGGGATATGCAGGCGTTGCGTAACGGGCTGGAAGTCGCCACCACGCTTAGGGGTCACTTTTTTGAACTTCAGGAAGCGTTACCTGCAGCACTGGACGCTGCCGTGGAGGGTGCCGGAGAGCACAGTGCGTTTGCCGGGCTGCTGGAGCGCGCGCTCAAGGATGATCTCCCGCTGCTCGCTCGTGACGGAGGATTTGTGAAAACTGGTTACCATGCTGCGCTGGATGAATTTCGCAGCCTGCGTGATGAATCCCGCCGGGTGATCGCCGCGCATCAATCACGTTACGCGGAAGAAACCGGGATTAACACCCTTAAAATCAAGCATAATAACGTACTTGGATATTTTATAGAAATCACACGCCTGCATGAAAAGAAAGTGCCGGAGCATTTTATCCACCGTCAGACGATGAAGGATTCCCTGCGCTACACCACGGTGGAACTGGCAGATACAGAGCAAAAGATCAACGAAGCGGCTGACCGTGCTTTGAAACTGGAACTGGAAATATTCGATGACCTGCTTGAGCGCATACGGGAGTATATGCAGCCTGTTCTGCGCGCTGCCCATGCCATCGCTGCACTGGACGTCACCTCTGCACTCGGCGAACTGGCTGCGCGACAACGTTATTGCCGCCCCATCGTTGATGACAGCCTTGAATTTTCTATTGCCCGTGGCCGTCACCCGGTGGTGGAACGGGCGATGGAAAGCAGTAGCGAACACTTTATTGGTAATGGCTGCAACCTTGCAGATAAAGAGCGCCTGTGGCTCCTGACCGGCCCCAACATGGCCGGAAAATCCACCTTTCTGAGACAAAATGCATTAATAGCTATTATGGCTCAAATGGGCTCCTATGTGCCCGCCGAATCCGCGCATATCGGCGTGGTGGATCGCCTGTTTTCCCGCGTTGGCGCTTCGGATGATCTCGCACGCGGACGCTCCACCTTCATGGTGGAGATGGTGGAAACGGCCACTATTTTAGCCCAGTCTACTCCGCACTCACTGGTCATCCTGGATGAGATTGGGCGCGGTACGGCCACGTTTGACGGCTTGTCCATCGCATGGTCCGTGGTCGAGCATTTGCATAACAGCATCCGCTGCCGGGGCCTGTTTGCCACGCATTATCACGAGCTAACACATCTTGCCGAGACCCTCCCCGCGCTCGCCTGCTACACGATGAAAGTGAAAGAATGGCGTGGCGACGTGATCTTCCTGCATGAGGTGAAGCCCGGTACGGCGGAAGGCTCATATGGTATCCATGTAGCGCGTCTGGCCGGTCTGCCTGCCGAAGTCATCGCCCGTGCGAAGCATCTGCTCACCGTGCTGGAAGAAGAAAAAAACAACCCGGCCCACGCCTTAACACCAAATGTGCTACCTCTCTTTGCATCCAGCCAGCAGGGTGAAACATCTGATGTTATGGAAGATACTGATAGTTTGAGAGAATGGCTGACCTCCCTAAACCCGGACGAGATGAGCCCGAAAGAAGCGCTGGAAGCGCTGTATGAGATTAAATCGCGCTTAAATGACGTATAAGCCTTATATTTCCTGTCTCCTACTGAGTTGAAGATGCTCCACCGCCTCGCCACCGATCAGGTGGGACTGGATCACTTTCTCCACATCCTCTTTAGAGGTGCAGCGATACCAGACGCCTTCCGGGTAGACCACCATCACCGGGCCTTCTTCACAGCGATCCAGACACCCGGATGCATTGATGCGTACATCGCTGATACCCAGTTCCTTGCAGCGGTCTTTCATGTAGGCACGCAATGCACCGCCCCCTCGGTCTATGCAGCACCCCCGCTCATGACCCGCTGCACGTTTGTTCGTACAGCAAAAAACATGTTTGCGAAAATACAGGTCAGCATCGTTCATAATTATATCCCTACCATCATTTATCCCCACGGGCCATGGCGACGACTCCACGGCATCGGCCTGCGTGCATCGGCACGCGGTGCCTGCATGGGTTCTTCATGCGAGCTGAGTGTATTGTCCCGCCCCCCCAGCATCTTCAATGCTTCAATGCGTTTCTCAATCGGCGGGTGCGTGGCAAACACACCAAGAAATCCGGTACGGTTCTCCACCATCATTTGCTGAATGTCATCCGGCATGCCCTTTATGTCCGAACGCCCGGATATTTTCTGAAGCGCACTGATCATGGCATCCGGGTTTTTCGTCAGTTCCACCGCCCCGGCATCTGCCAGATATTCCCGCCTGCGCGAGAGCGCAAAACGAATCCCGATCGCCAGCAGATAGGCAACAGCCATCACCGCAAAAGCAATTAGCATCACCCTGCCGTCCCGCTTGCGGCCAGCGCCTCCGTAGAGCATGCTGCGAAACATCATTTCAGCGGCAAAGGTAATGATACCCGCGAAAATAACGGCAATAATCAGCAGGCGCACATCCTTATGCCGGATATGCGATAACTCATGTGCCATCACCGCTTCCAGTTCGTCCGGCTCAAGCGCCTCGATCAGGCCGCGCGTCAGGCTCACCCGGTAGCTTTTATCATCAATCCCGCTGGCAAACGCATTGAGCATCGGCGTTTCCATGATCTGCAGCTTCGGTGTTGGCATGCCTCGCGAAATACACAGATTCTCCAGCATATTGTATAGCTCCGGGTTATCCCTGCGCGAAATTTCCCTTGCGCCGCTGGCGGCATTAATCATGGAGGTATGGCTGAACCAGGCAATCACAAACCACGCAATGGCAGCCAGTATGACCCAGTGCCCATACCGCAATACCCCACTCACTCCCGCCTCTACCGGTGAGGTCTCCGGATGAGCGGGCATCATGGCAAAGAAGGTAGCCACCAGCAGGAGCAGCAATACCGGAAATCCCAGCAGCAGAAGCACAGATTTTATCTGATTGTTCCAGATATGCGTCTGGAGACCGACTGCCGCCAGTGCCACCTTAAAGCCCTACCCGAACGACACCTCAGGAGCAGGCTCAATATGCTTGCGCTCCTGGTCGGCCAGCTCAAAGAACGGCTCTGTTTTGAAACCGAACATACCGGCAAGAATATTTGCCGGGAATTGCTGCACGGCGGTATTCAGCTCTTTGGTGGCATTATTGAAGAAACGACGCGCCGAGGCGATCTTATTTTCCACATCGCTGAGTTCAGACTGAAGCCGCTGGAAATTTTCGCTGGCCCGCAGGTCAGGATAATCTTCCGCTACCGCAAACAGATTATAGAGCGCCTTACCAAACGCCCCTTCCGCCTGAATTTTGTCGTTTACAGTTTCAGCCTGCTCCGCCTGCGCACGCTTTTCCGTGACTTCCTTAAACAGCTCTTTTTCATGAGCGGCATACCCTTTAACCGTCTCTACCAGATTAGGCACCAGATCATGTCGAAGCTTGAGTTGTACATCCACATCAGCAAAGGCGCTCTCTCTGCTCTGACGCAATGCAACCAGGCGGTTGTACAGTATGATGGCAAAGACTGCGAGAGCAGCAAGAACAATCAGACCAATAATCCAGGTTTCCATCCCTTCACTCCTCTACAGATAATAAAACAGGGCGTGTTCCAGAAAGTTCAGCAGTATAATTAAAATGACAGGAGAAATATCGAAACCGCCCAGATCCGGCAGAATACGCCGTATCGGAGCCAGCATGGGCTCCAGTAACCGTGAAAGCCCTTCATATACCTGCCCTACGACAGGGTGCCAGCGATTCACCACGTTAAAGGAAATCAACAGACTGAGGACAATCCACGCAATCAGCGCAATCTGGATTAACCAGAACAGGGTAGAAATTAAATAGACAAAGGGGTTGGTAGCCATCGAACACTCACATCATTCAATGAAGCCATCATACGCATTCGCTCTCGCCTGTAAAGAAAACAACCGGAGGAATGACATAACACACTCATTTTTCATGATGATGCAACAACAGTACAGTTATCGATGCCCTGCTCAGGCAATTTAGCGGAACACCACGGTTTTCAGGCCATTGAGCAGCACACGATGTTCCGCATGCAACTTCACGGCACGGGCCAGTACGCGATTCTCGATATCCTGCCCCACGGCCACCAGCTCTTCCGGTGCATATGTGTGATCAACCCGTGCTACTTCCTGCTCAATAATTGGCCCTTCATCGAGATTTTCCGTTACGTAATGCGCGGTCGCCCCGATGATCTTTACTCCACGGGCATGCGCCTGATGATACGGTTTTGCTCCTTTAAAGCTGGGGAGAAATGAGTGATGGATATTGATGCATTTCCCTTCCAGCTTCTGTGAAAGTTCCGGTGAGAGAATCTGCATGTATCGCGCCAGCACTACCAGATCTGCGTTACATTCCTCGATAATATTGTATACCTGCGCTTCCTGCTCCTGTTTGGTGTCTCTGGTCACCGGCAGATGATGAAACGGGATATGATGCCATTCCACCAGCGAGCGCATATCTTCATGGTTGGAAATTACCGCCGGGATTTCCACCTTCAACCCGCCGCTTTGATACCGGTGCAGCAGATCGTTCAGGCAATGGCCGAATTTGGAGACCATAATCACGACGCGGGGCTTTCGTGTGATGTCATGCAGACGCCAGCGCATGGAAAACGGCGCACCTACCTCTTGCTCAAAGGCAGCATGCAGCGCGTCTTCTTCAGGTGTTCCGGGACCGCAAATAAAATGGATGCGCTGGAAAAAACGCCCCGTAGAAGGGTCACCATACTGCATGGACTCCTGAATAAATCCATCGGAAGCAGCAATAAACCCGGAGACAGCAGCAACTATACCCCGTACATCCTCGCAGGAAATGGTCAGTATATATTCACGTTCACTCATGGATGACAGCGTCCTCTTCTTCGGTGGCAAGCGCCTCTTTTTCCTCCAGCGTCAGGGGTGGCTCATGAGGAATCAGGCAGGCCACGGTTGTACCTTTTCCCAGCTCGGAATCAAGCTCAACTTTACCGCCATGTAGTTCGATAAAGTTTTTTACCATCGACAAGCCAAGCCCGGTACCGGATTTGTTACTGCCGGCAGCCCCCCGATAAAATTTCTCAAAAATCGCTTCCTGTTCATGCGGCGCAATGCCCAGCCCTTCATCTTTCACCCACAGGCGGATATAATCTTTCTCACGGCGGGCACCCAGTGTAATATTCCCTTCCTCATGGGAGTATTTAATCGCGTTGGAGAGCAGGTGGAACAGCACCTGCTTGAGACGCGTCTCATCGCCGCGCATAGACCCGGCATCGTCCGGGCAGTCAAACTGTACATGCAGGTGGTTATGCTTAATGCGTTCGCTGAGTAAAGGCAGCATCGCTTCCAGCATGTCACGTATATCGAACTCACTAATGTCGAGCGTCAGATACCCGGCCTCAATCCCCGCCAGATCAAGAATGTCGTTAATCAGACCGGAGAGATGCTGTGCGGAATCATGGATGCCCTCCACATAATCGCGCTGCCTGTCGTTTAGTTCCCCAAAGTAATTCTGCCGCAGCATTTCCGAGAAACCGTTGATCGAGGTAAGTGGCGAACGCAATTCGTAGGACACGTTGGCCAGGAACTCAGTCTTGAGTCGGTCGGCGGCTTGCAGGGCTTCGTTCTTTTCCCTGAGCGAGCGCTCAACCAGTGTGGCCGCTGTCACATCCTGATAGGTGAGCAATGTACCACCATCCGGCAACGGTACGATCGACCAGTCCAGCACAATCCCATCCTTGCGTTCGCGATGGAGTGAGTAGAGGCTGCGCGAATGAATCCGCTCATTGAGCGTACGCTTGTAGCCCTCCCAGTCATCTTCTGCGAGCAGGCTTTTGACCTTATCGAGAATCTCGTTCATGTGCGTTTGTTCCGTCACATCATCTTCACTGAGATGCCACAGTTTGCGGTACACCGGGTTGGAGAGTCGCACACGCCCATCCTCACCAAACACGATCACGCCTTCATGCAGATTGTCGAGTGTTTCACGCTGTACAGCAATTAATGTGTTGTAAGAGCGCTCCAGCGCCAGTCGGTCTGTCACATCCTCATAACTCAGAATGATTCCGCCCTGCGCATCCGGAATGGACACGCTGCGAATCGTACGGCCATCGGGAATAAAATGTAGCTCCTCTTTGGGCTCCGGTTCATTAAAGAGTTGCAGGTGCTGTTTTTTATAGATCTGAAAATTAGCCTGCTCCGGCAGACGCCGCTTTTCACGCAGGAACTCGAGAATCTCACCAAAGGTCGGATAGGTATCCAGCCATGATTCATCGTGTCCCCACATGCGAACATAAGCCTGGTTGTAGAATTTTAGCCGTGTATCACCGCCAAAAATTGCCACGGCACTGGTCGAGCTTTCCAGCAGCGCTTCCTGCGCGGAAAGATAGTCTTTAATTTCGTCTTCAGCACGCTCGAGTGCACTGATATCCTCAGCAAACCCAATACTCATATCCAGTTCGCTCAGATAGGTTTCCCGTACCAGAAGCAGCCGGCGCTTCCCTTCTATCACGATATGCATACGCTCGCGTGCCTCGCCGTACTGCCGCGCCGATTCCGCTACTTTCATCATCCCGCGATTCAGTTCCGGCACGCCAATCTCCCGCACCTCACCACTCAACTCTTCCACTGCACGCGCATAAGCAAGATTGCAATACTGTATCTGGTTATCTCCCCCCCTTACCCATATCAACGGCTCCAGCGTGCTCATGATAGCGGAGTAGCGGCGCACCTCCTCCTTCATCGCCTCATTCTCGCTTTGCAGCATCAGTTGCTGACGCTGGCGCTGGGTGACATCATGCACCAGCAGCAAAACCTGCACGCCAGAATCGGTGACAGCGCGTGATGGCTGGCACTCCATGAATGCGTGGTTGGTGGTTTTCAGGATAAACGTCTCCTGCACGTCCAGCCCCTCTGCCGCCGCTTTCAGACGTTCATGCAACAGCACCACACTCTCGCCGGAGAGGGTTTTCTCAATATCTGCAATCGTGGAAGGAGCCCGTTTCAGGTCAAGCAGCGCTTCCATACTACAGGAGTTCAGCACTTTCCATTGCGGAGCGCTAAGCACCATGAAAGCGCAGTCAAATTGCGCATCATCGCCGAAGGGAGAACAGGCGGAAGAGGACGATTGCCGGATGCGCGCAACGCCCCACCCGATGAGGATGCCGAACACCCCGCATACAATCAGCCATTCCGGAGAATCAAACAGACACGCCCCCTCATATTTTAATAGCGGTATGCATCACTCTTAAACGGCCCTTCCACCGGCACACCAATATAGTCCGCCTGCTCTGCGGAGAGCGTGCTCAGATTAACGCCCAGCTTGTCCAGATGCAGCCGGGCCACTTTCTCGTCCAGATGGCGCGGCAATACATACACATGATTCTCATACTCGCCGTGATTATTCCACAGCTCTATCTGCGCCAGCACCTGATTGGTGAAGGAGGCGCTCATCACAAAGCTGGGATGGCCGGTGGCGCAGCCAAGATTCACCAGCCGGCCTTTTGCCAGCAAAATAATGCGCTTGCCATCCGGAAAGGTGATTTCGTCCACCTGCGGCTTGATCTCATCCCATTGCAGGTTTTGCAGGCCTTCCACCTGAATTTCGTTATCGAAATGGCCGATATTGCAGACAATCGCCCCGTCTTTCATCGCACGCATATGATCGAGT
>CAYMGS010000031.1:0-15647 GCA_964390025.1 uncultured Rickettsiales bacterium
GGCGGCCTGACAATAATTTCAGAAATTTCCGCGCCTCATCGACATGCTCGGCCTTTCCCAGAATACGCCTGCCACAGGCAACCGTGGTATCCGCCGCCAGCACCAATGCATCCGGGTGGAGCGCATGGATGGTTTGTGCTTTCTCACCTGCCAGCCGCTCCACGTAGCGATGGGGCAACTCATCAGGATACGGGGTTTCGTCAATATCAGCGGGGATAATATGGGCGGGAATAATGTCCACCTGCTGTAGTAATGCCTGTCTGCGTGCTGAGGCTGACGCCAGTATCAGGGGCGGTTTCATATGGCCTTCCCCACGGTTGGTGCTTACTTGTGGCGGAATTTAATGCGTCCCTTGGAAAGGTCATACGGTGTCATTTCCACCGTGACCTTATCACCCACCAGTACGCGGATACGGTTTTTACGCATACGCCCGGAGGTATGAGCCAGCACCTCATGCCCGTTTTCCAGTATGACCCGGAACATGGCATTGGGGAGGACTTCCTGCACTTCGCCTTCAAATTCTATCAGTTCTTCTTTTGCCATAATCGCTTATTCTATGGTGATTTGGGTGAATCGTCGTAACACACCCTATTTGATATGTAAAACGCAAATAAGGGTAAATAAACGCCGCGCTGTATCGAAATCCAGTGCAATTTTTTCGCTGAGCATGGATTTAAGCAACTCCGAGCCTTCATTATGAATGCCACGCCTGCCGATATCGACCGCTTCCACCCGGTAGGTATTACCGGTTTTGACTGCTTCAAAATAACTTTCGCAAATCAGGAAATAATCTTTAATGGTGCTACGGAGCGGAGCCAGGGGCAGCATCACCTCATGGGGTGACTCCAGCCGCTCGGATGTAATCTCCAGCCGTAGTCGGTTTTCACGTACACTGATAAACAGATCATATGGCCCGGCATTCAGCTCGACAGGGGCAAACTGGTTTTCATGCAATATATCGGAGAGAGCTGCACTGCGTTCATGTTCAATCTCGGCACTGCGCTTGAGGATACTGGCATCATCCAGCGTGATCGATGTGATGCGCTCCGCTTCTTTGACCTCCGACATCTCAGTTACTCCGAATGCTGGCCGAGCGTGCGTGCGCATCCAGCCCTTCATTTTCAGCAAGCGTGCGGGTGGCGGGGCCCAGCGTGGCAAAGGCTTCGGCAGATACCCCGATCATCGAGGTTTTCTTGATGAAATCATAGACCGACAGGCCGGAAGAAAAGCGTGCCGTCTGGCAGGTGGGCAGCACGTGTGACGGCCCGGCTACGTAATCACCCAGCGCTTCCGGGCAATAGCGGCCCATGAAGATCGCTCCGGCATTGCGAATCTGTGCGGCCAGCATCTCCGGATTATGGATCGCCAGTTCCAGATGCTCCGGCGCGATTTCATCAATCACCTCAACGGCATCGTCCAGATCATCTACCAGAATGCACAGGCCAAAGCGTTTGATTGAGGCCTCAGCAATATCACGGCGGGGCAGGGTGGCCAGCATATCCCGCAATGCTTCATCCACACGGTCGGCGTAGCCTTCATCATCGGTAATCAGTACGGACTGGGCTTCCTTATCATGCTCCGCCTGCGACAGGAGGTCGGCGGCAATCCAGGAGGGGTTGTTACTGTCATCGGCCACCACCAGAATCTCCGACGGCCCGGCGATCATATCAATGCCGACCTGCCCGAAGACCTGCCGCTTGGCCTCTGCCACATACGCATTGCCCGGCCCGACGATTTTATAGACCGGCCTGATGGTTTCCGTACCGTAGGCCAGTGCTGCAATTGCCTGTGCGCCGCCTATCTTATAGATTTCATCCACTCCGGCCAGCCGGGCCGCTGCTAAGACGGAAGGGTTCAGCTCGCCATTCGGGGTGGGGACGGTCATCACCAGACGCCCTGCACCGGCCACACGCGCCGGGATACCATTCATCAGGACGGAACTGGGGTAGGAGGCCAGACCACCGGGTACATACATGCCGACATCGGAAATAGCCGTCCATTTCATACCGAGCCGCACACCCTGCTCATCTGTGTAATCCAGATCCTGTGGCACCTGCATCTCATGAAATGCCCTGATGCGCTCTGCGGCCAGTTCCAGCGCGCCCAGCACATCCGGGTCGCAGGCGGCAATGGCCTGCTGAATTTCGTCTTCACTGACACGCATGGTGTCGGCAGTGTATTCCACCTTATCAAAACGCTGCGTGTAGCTGAGCAGCGCCTCATTACCCCCGGTGCGTACCGCCTGAATGATCTCAGATACAGCCGGGCCGACGGAGGCTTCTTCGCCGCGTCGTGCGGCCAGAATGTCGCGAAGTTGCGGCCAGAATGTTCTGTCATCTAAGTGCAATCGTTTAAGCATGGCAGTCTCTTATAATGCACCCCGTGCGGGCCTGCTGGCCCTCCGATGGCACGCCGCTTCGCGGGCTCATGGCTGACGCGAACATACTGTTCGCGCCGCATATTGCTCTATACATCATTGGAAAACTCCCTCTCTGAAGGCGGCGATCAGTTCTTCCATCGGTGCACCGATCGTCTTCAGCGCCGCGCGGCCCACGATCAGGCGGGAGGAAATCTCGGCAATGGTTTCCACTTCCACCAGCCCGTTTTCCTGCAATGTGCGCCCGGAAGAGACCAGATCGACAATGCGCTCGCACAGGCCGAGCGCCGGGGCCAGCTCCATCGCGCCGTTAAGCTTGATGCACTCCGCCTGTACGCCGCGCCGGGCAAAATGCGCCCGGGTCAGGTTGGGGTATTTGGTGGCAATGCGGATATGGCTCCAGCGTGTGGGGTCGTCGCTGTCCGCCAGTGTCTTTGGTTCCGCTACGCACAGGCGGCATTTGCCAATACCGAGGTCGAGCGGTGCATAAATATCGGGGTAGTCAAACTCCATCAGCACATCGCTGCCCGCTACGCCGATCTGCGCCCCGCCAAAGGCGACAAAGGTCGGCACATCGAAGGAACGCACGCGGATGATGCGCACATCCTCGCGGTTCGTAGCAAAGGCGAGCTTGCGGGAGGAACTGTCAAAAAAATCCGCCTCCGGTTCAATCCCGGTATGGTGCATCAGCGGCTCCAGCTCGTCCCAGATACGTCCCTTCGGTATGGCAATAGTAATAGGCTGTGTCATGTACACTCGTTTCTATGGCCGATTTCGTTGTCGCGCCCGTCCTCGAATCCTCATGTACCAGCACACGTACACTCCGGTTCTGCGGGCGAGCGCTCCTAGAACTCGTCTCATAGAAACGAGCGTTAGGCCCACTCGTGAGCCCGGTTATGCCATGATTCGCCGCAGTTAACAAGGCTTAAGCGCCTAAAAAAACATTGTCATTCCCCGGATTTTGCACCCCCACCCTTACCCTCCCCCTCACAGGGGGAGGGAAGCGAGCATACGAGCGGGAGGGCAGGATTTTTTATTTTTGCGCCCCGCGCCTCGCCTCCTGCTCGGTCGATGGCGCGCCGCTTCGCGGGCTCTTGGCAGGCGCGGTCTCCTGACCGCGCTTCTCGTTCTTTACATCTTTCTTGATTCGTCATGCCAGCGAAAGCTGGCATCCAGAAACGGCTTCAATTCCATTTTTTAATAGCTTATCATACAAAGTCTTGGGAAACTCCTTTTCGCATTACTCAGAGTCAGAATGACAGGGAATGCGCTAATAAGATTCGGGCATCGCAGGTGCACCAATATAAGAGCGCGGATCGCTGGCTTTACGCTGGCGGATGAATTCCATGATTGCCTGTGCTTCACGCAGCACGTTCTCTTCGCTGGCATAGGTCTGCGCGAGTTCCACGCAGAGGATGGACGGATTGGATGTGGACATAAGAAAACTCCCTCGCTGGTGATCGGGGAGTTCGTAAACCTTCCATAAGAGAGGCTGCATGTGCCTTTAGCTTGCGCCTGAACATACGCACATGCCTCCCCGACCCTAAGTCGAGGAGTGCAAATAACGGTTGCACCAACCGCTTATGGAAGAGGCTACGACACCCCAAAACGGCCACTTGCCGTTTCGCCCGTGATGTTACAAGGGGAGGGGTAAAAAGGCAAGATGGGAAATAGACAGACTTATATAGATGGTTATATATAGCTTGACTTATAACTTATCTGTGTTAAGATTATCCAGCATAAGGAATGCCTTCATGAAGGCATTTGGCTGCTGCCCAAGAGCTTCCAAACCTCGCAAGCAGCAGCACGTATGCGGATATTTAGGAGAAAATCATGGTTAAATTATACGTTAAGCCCACATTATTAGATAAAATAAAAAATGTTGATGCGCCCATAGATGGTGAAATGCATGACATGACGACCCTTGTATCAGAGTTAATAGGGAAAGAACGAGCGACTTCTGGCAATAGAGAAGAATTGGCCGCTATGTTAAATAAATATAATATTAGTTATAAGCCAGACCCTTTGCCAAATAAGGGGTATCATGTAGTTACATTAAATAGAGCGGCATCCTCTAGCATGAACCAAGATGATAATAAGCCATTTGAGTCAACGGAAGGTACAAATAGGCGCCTAGATAAAGATGTTAAGAAAATTAAGCAGAAGGTTATTTTTGAAGATGGTCATATAAGCATTTATATGGAGATGGATAAATTAGAGTACAATCAGATAAAACAGAAAACATTGCAGGAAATATTAGATATTTAACGGATTCTAAAAAATAAATTACTCACGCCACCCGTTCCACTTTCCCACCACACGCCGCCAGTTTTTCCTCCAGCGCTTCGTAGCCGCGGTCCAGGTGGTAAACCCGGTGGATGAGGGTGTCGCCTTCGGCGGCCAGCGCCGCGATGACGAGGGAGACAGAGGCGCGCAGGTCGGTGGCCATCACTTCCGCACCGCGTAAGCGTCCAGCACCGCGCACCATCGCCGAGCGCCCATGCACATTGATATTCGCCCCCATGCGCACCAGCTCCGGCACATGCATGAAGCGGTTCTCAAAGATATTCTCGGTAATCATCGAGGCCCCCTGCGCCACGCACATCATCGCCATGAACTGCGCCTGCATATCGGTGGGGAAGCCCGGATGTGGCTGGGTCATCACATCCACCCCGCGCAGGCCGTTGCCTTTGATTCTTAATGCCCCTGCTCGCGCCTGCTGGCGCTGCGCAATAGGCGACGCTCCGCTGGCTGAAGGCTCACGCGAACCTGCTGTTCGCGAGTCGTCAAGGATCTCGATGATGACCCCGGCCTCTTCGTATTTTTCAATCACCGGGGTGAGCAGGTCGGCCTGCGTGCCGGTCAGGGTGACATCACCACCGGTGACGGCGGCGGCGGTCATATAGGTGCCGGTCTCGATCCGGTCAGGGATGATGCGATGCGTCGCCCCGTGCAGCGCCTGCACGCCGGTAATCTTCAGGCAATCCGTACCGATGCCCTCAATCTGTGCGCCCATCGCCTGCAGGCAGCGGGCAAGGTCCACCACTTCCGGCTCACGCGCCGCATTCCCTAAGGTGGTTTCGCCTTCCGCCAGCACCGCCGCCATCAATACGTTCTCTGTCGCACCGACGGAGACCTGATCAAACTGAATTTCCGCTCCCCGCAGGCGACCGTTGATTCTGGCCTCCACATACCCGCCATCCAGCGTAATCTCCGCGCCCATCTGCTCCAGCGCTTTCAGGTGCAGGTCAATCGGGCGGGTGCCGATGGCGCACCCGCCGGGCAGGGAGACTTTCGCATTGCCAAAGCGTGCAAGCAACGGCCCCAGCACCAGTACGGAAGCCCGCATGGTGCGTACCAGATCGTAAGGTGCGGTCAGGCTGGTAATGTCAGCACCACTGAGTTTAATCGTGTGACCGCCCGGTTTAAAGGCGGCATGGCTGAGGGTAAAGTCCCCTTCATCCAGCGCCACGCTCACCCCGTGCTGCGCCAATAATTTGCACATGGTACGAATGTCCGCGAGGTAGGGCGGGTTGGTGAGTGTGAGTGTCTCTTCGGTGAGCAGGCTTGCGGCCAGCAGGGGCAGTGCCGCGTTCTTCGCGCCGGAAATCGGGATGACGCCGTTGAGCGGAATGCCGCCAGTGATCTTGATTTTATCCATTAGTTTATTGCCCCTGCTCGCGGATACTCCGCTGCGCAATAGGCGGGGCTCAGGGCTGGCTCGGCCTGCTGGCCTCGTATGTTATTATTCCCATCATGCGTCATGCGCTTTCCACCCTCGGCAGGGTGACGCCGGTCTGGTTCATATATTTACCCTTGCGGTCGCCGTAGGACGTCTCGCACGGGCTGTCAGCTTTCAGGAACAGAAACTGGCAGGCTCCTTCATTGGCATAGATTTTGGCAGGCAGGGGCGTGGTGTTGGAGAATTCCAGCGTCACATGCCCTTCCCATTCCGGCTCCAGCGGGGTGACATTGACGATGATACCACAGCGCGCATAGGTCGACTTGCCCACGCAGATGACCAGCGTATCACGCGGAATGCGGAAATATTCCACCGTACGTGCCAGCACAAAGGAATTCGGCGGGATAATGCAGACATCGGCCTTGCGATCCACAAACCCTTTCTGGTCAAAGGCCTTAGGGTCTACCGTCGCCGAATCAATATTGGTAAAGATTTTAAATTCATCGGAGACGCGGGCATCGTAGCCATAAGAGGATACGCCGTAGGAGATCACGCCTCCGCGGCTCAGACTGTCGACAAACGGCTCGATCATCCCCTGCTCGGTTGCCATCTTGCGTATCCAGTGGTCCGGCAGAATGCCCATGCTTATGCTCCCTGTGAAAATGTTAAGGACGGCAGCTTAGTCAGAGTTCCGGCGGCGGGCAAGCAGGATTTGATAAAAATCAATTACCTCGCGCACCGCATCGCGTACCTTACATAAAATACCGAGGCGGGAAAATGACGGCACCTATACAACAAGACGAGTACGAGCAACTGTTTAAAGCGTATCTGGATATATGTAACCGGGCGCTGGCGCAGCACTGGGGGGAGTTTCCCTACAAGCAGATATGGAATGCAGCGAAGCAGGCGGTCGGCGAGCGCTCTGTGCAGGTGGCAGTCTATGACGATGAACCGAAAACCCAGTTTGAATTACGTCTGGAAGACGACCACCTCGAAGCCTCTTCTGAGAAGGAAGCGAATGATGCGCCTGTATGGAGAATGAATCTCAGCTATCTCAGGCAGGTAGTGGAGCATCCGGACGATTATATTCATAATCCCGCACGACTGGATTGGGACTGGCTGAAAAGCCGCCCGTTACACTACGCACAAGGTGATCGGCAATCATCTGATATAAATGCGTAATTTTAGTTTTTTCTCATCAAGTCCATATTTTGCTTTTCATGCCTGAAAATATGCGTATAGTCTGCATTTTTCAACAGCTTACAGGCGTTGTATGAGAGATGAAAAATACACTGAAAACAATATCATGGATTGCGCATCAGGGGGCAATCGATCCGGTCTTCGCTTTTCGTCCGACCACGCTTAAGGCGGCGGCACGGTTTTTTCTCGACCAGTTTCAGGGTGATATTCTCTACGCCGTTAAAACCAATCCTGAGCCTCATATTACCGGTGCATTGCTGGAATGTGGTGTACGCAGTTTTGATGTTGCCTCATTGCAGGAAGTGCAGCGTATACGGGCTATCTACCCGGATGCAGTTCTGTATTACATGCATCCGGTGAAATCTCGTCATAGTATCCGCGAGGCCTATCATACATACGGCGTGCGGCATTTTTCGCTTGATTGTCCGGAGGAACTGACAAAGATTCTGGAAGAAACGAATCATGCAGATGACCTGGGTTTGCATATGCGTGTCGCCATTCCCAACACGTATGCGGAGCTGAATCTGTCTGAGAAATTCGGTATTAATTTGCAGGACGCGCCTGCCTTTTTACAACAGCTGCGTGCGGTGGCCCGGGAAGTAGGTGTGTGCTTTCATGTCGGGTCGCAATGCATGCATCCGGATGCTTACCGTATCGCTATGCGCATGGTGGGCAAAGTGGTGGAGCAGTCTGAGGTGAAGGTAAATTATTTCAATGTGGGTGGAGGGTTTCCCTCTGTGTATCCGGGTATGGTGCCACCCCCGCTCAGTGAGTACTTCAACGCTATTCATGAAGAATTTGCCGGTATTAAAGGCCATGACCAGATGACATTATTATGTGAGCCGGGTCGGGCCATCGTCGCGGAGTCAACCTCGGTAATTGTGCGGGTAGATATGCGTAAGGGCAACACGCTTTATATTAATGACGGGGCCTATGGCAGCCTGTTCGATGCGGCGACCCCGAAGTTTATCTTCCCTGTGCGCCTGCTCAACGATAAGCGCCAGATGGATGCCAGCGAACTGCAGCCATTCAGTTTTTATGGCCCTACCTGTGATTCGCTGGATTTCATGAAAGGGCCGTTCTATTTGCCGGAAACGGTGAGTGAAGGAGACTATATTGAAATCGGTCAGATCGGTGCATATGGACGCACGCTGGCGACGGGCTTTAATGGATTTGGTCACGCGGCCGGTGTTGTAGAGGTCAGTGATGCACCGCTCATGAGCATGTATAGCCATGTACATGTAGGCCGGAACCCGCTTGAAGTAATTGCAGCATAGGAGAATAAGATGGGTAATGCGGCACACGAAAAAAAACAGCTATCCCTGAAACAGGAACTGCTCTCCACGCCGGTGGAGCATATTGATATCACTAACTTCGATGCGCGCCCTGTCATCGAGGCGATGGATAAGATGTCCTTCACCTCACGTGATCTGGCGCGGGCCGCTGGTATTTATAACCGCATGCTTGCCGACCCGGAATGCTCTATCTTCCTGACGCTGGCCGGTTCCACGTCGGCGGGCGGATGCATGAAGCTTTACGCTGATCTGATCCGCCATAACATGGTGGATGCCATTGTTGCCACCGGAGCTTCTATCGTGGATATGGATTTCTTCGAGGCGCTTGGGTTCCGGCATTATCAGGGCAGCCCGTTCGTAGATGATACGCAGATGCGTGACCTCTATATCGACCGTATTTACGATACCTATATTGATGAAGAAGAATTACAGGCATGCGACAGCACCATCGCAGAAATTGCCGATACGCTCGAGCCGCGCCCCTATAGCTCCCGCGAATTCATCCATGAGATGGGTCGCTGGCTGGCGGAAGGGAACGCAAAAAAGAAAGACTCGCTGGTACAGCTGGCATACGAAAACGATGTGCCGATTTTCTGCCCGGCTTTCACCGATTCGTCCGCCGGGTTCGGACTGGTGCTGCATCAGGTGCGCAACCCGGAAAAGCATATGACGATGGATTCCATTGCTGACTTCCGGGAGCTGACCGACATCAAAATTGAGGCGGGAACCTCTGGCCTGCTGATGATCGGTGGCGGAGTGCCCAAAAACTTTGTGCAGGATACGGTGGTGTGCGCCGAGGTCATCGGTAAGGAAGTGGATATGCACAAATATGCGATCCAGATTACCGTAGCCGATGTGCGGGACGGTGCCTGCTCCTCATCCACACTGAAAGAAGCCTGCTCCTGGGGCAAGGTCGATGTGGCGTATGAGCAGATGGTGTATGCCGAGGCCACCAGTGTGCTGCCATTACTCGCCAGCGATGCCTACCATCGCGGCCACTGGAAAACCCGCGCCCGCCGGGCTTACGCCAAGCTATTTAGCTGAGTTAAGTGCCTTCCGTGCAATTGAGTTGTAAGATAGACCATCTTTAACAATTCTAACATAAATTTTCAGCCCTCGGTAGATCGGGCGAAATTGATTTCTCTACACGACATTCTTTTCAATATAGAAAAAGATGACGTAAGTGATGCTGTAGTTCAAATCCAAGCAAAGGAAGTTAAGGCTATAAGTGGCAGTTGTGGACTTTCAGTAAGTGATTGTAAGCGCATTCACAGCGTGATGTTTGATCCAAAACCAGATCGACCCGCTCATTCATTAGTCATAACCACACCTGCATTTACTGATAAACCTAAATCTGAGAAAAAGAAATGGAAGGCCTTCCAAGCTCTTCTTGCTTTAGCGGCTGAAAAGCATGGGTGGGTAATTGAACCTCAGATAGTTTAATTATTTATCCGCTTTTACCTGCTCGCCGTATTTACATTTGCGTTTATAGCCATGATAGCGCCTGAGCGTTTGCGCAAGCAGGGTGCGTTCTTCCTGATTCAGTGCTGAGGCGGCTTCCATCATGGCGGTGGCCATATGCTGCATAATCACCCCGCGCTGGCGATGCAGATCATCCACATGGCGCTGGTAGGCTTCCGCGTCAAATGTCTCGGCGCTGAGTATGTCAGTCGTCTCGTTACGTGAAGCACGCATGGCCTTTTTCATACTGTCCACTTCCTTATAGGTGCTGTCCATCACCTGATGCAGCATCTCGGCTTTGTCCGGTGGGAGTTGTGCTGCGACTTCCGCAATGGCATCCTGCCGGTGCTGTGTATACGAGGGAGCGGGTTGCAGGAAATGCCCGGCAATCACGCCCGCCAGTAGCACGTTCACGGCAACCGATATAATGAAAGGACGCTTGAAAGGGGTGGTCATAAAATTTCTCCGTTATAATAGAGGAAGTCTGCTGCGTTGTCGGACGCAACCGGTTTCGGTGGAGCATCCTGTGGTACAAACTGACCGGCCACCAGACCCAGTATCAGGCAGCAGGCCAGTGCGGCGGCCGGTGCGGGTTTCAGCAGGGTGCCGATAATCTGCTTCAGGGAAGGCTTGCTCGCCGGAGCTTCGCGAAGAGCGGCGGCCGTAATAATGCGTTCGGCCAGTGCGGCATCTGCCTTAGGCGGCCGGTAGCGATGCAATAACGCATCCAGTGAATCATGGTCATGCAATGTCATAATATGTCTCCCCGGTATAATCTTTCAGCCTGTCTCTCAATGTTGTTTTTGCGCGCATCAGCAGTGACTCCAGCGCCTTAATGCGTACACCCATAATCTCTGCCGCTTCCCGGTTACTTAACCCCTCAAAGTAACATAAATTCAGTGCATCCCGCTGGCGATGCGGTAGCGACAAAATTGCCAGTTCCGTTTCCGTATCGCGCCGCCTGGCTGCCAGCGTTTCATCGGCGTGCGGGCCGGTATCCACGGGCTCAAACCCTTCGGCCAGAGGCAGCGGACGGTATTCCCGGCGATGCGTATGGCACATATTCAGCACCACCCGATAGAACCACGTGGTAAAAGCAGCGCCTTTGTCCGGTTGCCACAGATGCGGTTTATCCCAGACCTTCAGGAACACCTCCTGTACGATGTCTTCCGCCGCCTCCCGGTTGAACAGGGTGCGGTAGGCCAGCGCATAAAAACGCTGCGTGTGCCGATGTACCAGCGTAGCAAATGCCTGTCGGTCACCGTCCCTGATGCGGGCCAGCAATGCCGTATCGTCAGTTACGTCATACTCCGTGGCCATATCCACTCGGTCGTTCGGGTAGAATCGTGCCATGGAGTATGACACCGGGGTTATTGTGCGGCCTCACCGGCGGCGTCCTTCTTCGACTTACGACGCTCTTTCATGGCATCGTGCCGGGCCTTGCGTTCTTCAGCGGTCACGTTGCCGTCACCGTCTGCATCCATCTTCTTGAAGCGCTTGTCACTGAACGCATCATGCTCGGCGCGGGAAATCACGCCATCCTGATTCGTATCCACTTTTTTCAGCATCTTTTCCATGCGCTCCTTGCCGTGATGATGGCCTTTCTTGTCGGATTCTGCCAGTGCGCTGCCGGATACACCGACCAGTGCGAGTGCGGTAAATACGGTAAGGTAAAGTTTCATACTACGTCTCCTGTTGTTGGTGATGTGATAGGTTATACCATATTATCAGTCATCATAGCGATGGTGCCGGCCATGGCCTCTCCAATGGCCTTTTCCATGCCCACGCCAGTGATGCCCCTTGCGCCACTTATGACCATGATAAGTATGGTGGTAATGAGGATGACCCCAGTGTTTCTTACGCTTGTACCAGGGTTTGCGGTGGTGTTTATGGCGATAGTAATCGTTATAGCCAAAGCTGATGCTCAGCCCCGGCGAGGAATAATAGACCGGGCGTGGTGGGGGTGGCGCATAGACGACCGGTGGCGGGGAATAGATTACCGGAGCCGGTGCGGGGGCCGGGTAGCTATGATTACGATACTGACCATTTTGTGAGACCACCTGCCAGCTGCCGTCCGGCTGCATACAGGCCGTGCCATAGCTTCGCTGCTGTTGTCCGCCAATGGTGACGGACTGCGAATATTCCCGGCAATGGCCCTGGGCATGAGCGCCACCGGCTATCATGGCCCCCAGCGCGGCAATGGAAAAAAACAACGGTTTCATCATACATCCTTTTGTCGTGATACAGCGAAAGCCTTGCGCTTTCATAACTGATACACACAGCATGCCAAAACCCTTCGCGGATTTTTCAACTATTTTTGAGTAGAGGGAATAAATGGCGGACCCTGAGCGATTCGAACGCCCGACCTCTTGATTCGTAGTCAAGTGCTCTATCCAGCTGAGCTAAGGGTCCGCAGTGCCAGTATTCATACAGGCGGGGGCTACCTCTAGACAAAATCCTGTGGTTTGACAAGGGTTTTTTGAGAATGGAAGTCCTGTATCTTCAAAAGCGTCAGGGCCTGCCGGGTGGTTCCGCATCTTCCGTCTTCGCTTCCTCCACCGCTTCCCGCGTCTGCAATGCCTCCTAGGGATATTCCGAGATATCAGAAGGGGTCACGCGCCAGTGTTTGACTTTCACCACGGCGGTACCCGCCATTTTATCATGCCAGCCCTGTTTTTTCTTATCGAAAGCAATCCACAGGAAGCCCAGCATGAATGGAATGGAGCCGAGAATGGCCCCGATAAAACGCATGATAAACTGTCGCTGGGTAGGACGGGTGCCGGTTGCCTCATCAACAATCCGCATGCGCAACAGCCATTTACCCGGTGTAGCTGCCGTTTGTGACCAGCAAAATACAAACACCGCCCCGAGAATCAGCATCTGCATCAGGGAATTGCTGAAATAGGAGGCCCAGTAACCGGGGGCATTAACCATGGCAATTTGCTGATCCAGCGTCATGTTGGCTGCGCCGTAGGAGTAAAGCTGAGCTGCGCGCTCCGGGCCGAAAAGCTGGACGGCAAGATAATAGAATGGCCTGTAGAACAGGATCAGGCTCAGCCCGATATCAACCACGCTGGCAAAAACACGATCATTAAACCCTGCATAGACAATCTCGCCTTTAGCAGGCGGCGGCTTGATACGGTATACACGTTTGGGGTCGGTAAAGGTTAGCAGGCGTGCTGCAAAGGTTTCAATGGGGTTTCCCTTTTTATTGCCATCATCCGTCATGGTATCAGCCCGCGTAAGAAATCATGAGAGGCCATGGTAGCATTCTGCGGCATCCGGGGCAACGCGTTGATAGGGCAGGATACGGCAGCATAGTGTTTCAGGCTGGCGACCGTATCTTCCAGTAACACAGTGCTGCCTTCAGATTCGCTGACCACTATGCCGGTAAGAGAGATATCCCGCGCATGCAGCGATTCTATGGCGCTCAGGCTGTGGCTGATGGCACCAAGGTAACTGCCTGCTACAAAGAGAGCCGGAATCTTAAGCGTAGCAATCCAGTCAGCGACCAGCATGGAATTATTCATCGGCACCAAGGCGCCGCCTACGCCTTCTATCAGTAGCGTGGTATCCTCCGGGGTATTCTCGATGGCAGCAGAGCAGAAAGCCAGCAGGGCTTCCGTACTGACCGTCGTATGTTCTGCAGCCGCCGCCAGATGGGGAGACTGGGCGGCACGGAAGCGCCACGGAGAGATGCGTGCGGTTGTTTCGTCATTCCATGGCTGGCCCAGTGCCTCGGCAATACGGTGTGTATCGCTGTCTTCCGGCTGGTCGGGGTCGTACCCGCTGATGACCGGTTTGAGAGCGTGTACCTTTCTGCCCTCTGCGATCAGGTGACGGATGAGCAGGCAGGTCAGGAAGGTTTTACCGACATCTGTGCCGGAACCGGTGATGAAACAGGCGGGCATCAGCACGCCTCCAGCAAAAAATAGCAGACCCGGAAACTCAGAGGAATCTGCCCGTCTTCCGCCTGTGCGGCCAGACGCTGCTGCAGCTGTGCAAGATACTGCTTGCCGCTCAGTCCGCCACCATGTGCTTTATAGGTGGCCCCCAGCCCTTTGAGATGTTGTAGTACCTCCTGTGCTGTTTCAAAATGCAGCATGCGTTTCTCTTCTTTGACGACCAGCAAACGGAACCCTGCCTGCTTAAGTTCTCCTTCTATATGTTCAGGGGGGATAAAATCCAGCACATGTTCGGGCAGGCTGGCATCACGGTAGGCATTGCGCAGCTCTATCAGGGTACCGGGACCCAGTGTACTGATACCCATCATACTGCCGGGTTTCAGGATGCGGTGCGCTTCACGGAAGACGTGTGTACGGTGACGGACCCATTGCAGGCTGAGGGAGGAGAGATAACCCTCAAACATATTATCAGCAAATGGCAATTGTTCCATATCTGCGCATAGTGTCGGGTGGTTATTCTCTGCGGCTGCCTTTGTCATAGACTCAGCGCTATCTATCTGAACAACAAGATGTTCTGGTAGCTGCCTGGCGATATACCCGGTACCACATCCTGCATCGAGTATGTCAGCACCTGATTTTGGCAGATACGGCGTACAGAGTGCAATCAGCGTATCTGCTACGGCATTTTGCAGCATGGCATGCTGGTTGTAACTGGCGGCAGCACGTGAAAAACTGCGGCGGATGGCGATGCGTTCATTCATGAAGTTACCTTTGCACGGTGAGCCGCAATAATTCTGGCAATCGTGGCGCTGTCATGCAGGTGCGGGGCATGAGCGGCATCTTCAATGATATGCAGTTCTGCACCGGGGATACGCTGTACCAGTTCATGACTTTGTCTGAGCGGGACAATCGTATCGCATGCGCCGTGGATGACCAGCGTGGGTGGGAAGGCGTCAAATTCCAGATGATGGTGTTTCTGCCCGGCAAGCACATCCAGCCATGGGTGCCAGGTTTCAGCGTCCGTGGTGTGCTCCGGCAAGGCCAGCGCCTCGACCACGTCCCGGTGACGGGCGTCGCCTTTGGCGATCAGATGAGCAAAGCGGGAAGCGGTACGCTCCGGCTGGTCACGGTAATTGGTGTAAAACAGCTCAAACGTGGTGCTGTCCATCCCATGCGGAAAGTCATCGCTTGAGACAAATTGCAGGGGCGGGGCAATCAGGGTGAGGTGACGTGGCGCGATAATACCTTCCTGTATGGCACGCATCAGCAGCCACCCGCCGAGCGACCAGCCAATCGCATGCCGTGTAGCCTCTGCCAGCGGCTCAAGCAGGGAAAAGACTTCGGCCTCATTGCGGCTCGGGTAATATTCCAGATGCAAAGCATCCGGCGCGACGGCATGCAAAATGTCATGCCGTTGCGTCCAGCCGGTGAGGGTGATTGTGTCAGGGGTAGTGTTCATGCGGCACGTCCTGATCTGTGCCATCCGGCCATCTTCACTAAGGCGCTGAGGCGTTCAATGTCTTCGGTGCGGTGGGCGGCGGAGAAGGTAAAACGCAGGCGTGCCGTACCGGGAGGCACGGTCGGCGGGCGGATGGCGCTGACCAGAAACCCGGCTTCCCGCAGCCGTTCAGAGGCTTCCAGCGCCCGTTTTTCTTCACCCAGAATCAGGGGTATAATCGCGCTCTCAGGCTCCGGCAGGCCGAGTAATTTACAAAAAAACCGGGCAT
>CAYMGS010000032.1:0-15646 GCA_964390025.1 uncultured Rickettsiales bacterium
GATGTCGCCAACGATAGTAGCCTTACACCCAGTAATGGGGTGGATACTGCCGCATTGCAGGCAGCATTAGATCAGTCCGCGGGCCGCGGCTAACCCTCTTTTTCTTTTTTTTATTCCCTTACTTGCCATTCTATGCACCCCGTGCCATAGTCTGTGGCAGCAGTAAGCGTGCCGCTGGAGGGCCTGATGACAAGTGAACTGGAACAGCTTTGCGCCGATAAAGGTCTGAAGATGACTGAGCAACGCCGGGTCATCGCGCGTGCGCTGGGTGAATCTGACGATCATCCGGATGTGGAGCTTTTGTATGCACGGGCCAATGCCGTAGACAGCAATATCAGCATTGCCACCGTGTATCGCACGTTGAAACTGTTTGAGGAAGCCGGGATTATCACCCGGCATGATTTTGGTGATGGTCGCTCACGTTATGAACCTGCCGCCGATGAGCACCATGACCACCTGATAGACCTGCGCACTGGCGAAGTGATTGAATTCACCAACGAAGAAATCGAGAAACTTCAGGAAGTTGTGGCTAAAGAGCTAGGCTACAAATTGGTGGACCACCGGCTGGAGCTGTACGGCATTCCACTGGATGATTCAGGTAAAGCGAAGAAGGCCGGGTAAAGAAAATCATTGCCGAGACGCGCCACGACACCTATACCCGCACTATGACATCTATTCCCGACGATATTATCGCTCCTGAAGGCCCGTCCCCATATGCGCCGATTGAAATGGGAGCGCTTTCCGTCAAAATTGCCGAAACACGCGAGGAAATTCTGGAAGCGCAGCAGCTGCGCTACCGGGTGTTTTGTGGTGAGATGGGTGCCACCCCGACCGATCAGCAACAGCGGGAAGGACGGGATTTCGATGCGTATGACCCGGTATGCGACCATCTGCTGGTATTGCATAAGTCAGAATCGGGTAAACAGGAGATTGTGGGTACGTACCGACTCCTGCGCGATACGCGGATGAAGAAGCTGGGCCATTTTTATACAGAAACGGAGTTCGATATTTCCCGCCTGAAAGATTTTCCGGGGAATGTGATGGAGCTGGGGCGCTCCTGCGTGGATAAACAGT
Organism: uncultured Rickettsiales bacterium; assembly: GCA_964390025.1. Classification (GTDB taxonomy): domain Bacteria; phylum Pseudomonadota; class Alphaproteobacteria; order Rickettsiales; family UBA998; genus CAYMGS01. Next base: position 1,075 of record CAYMGS010000032.1, read on the forward strand.
TTCGCAATAAAGCCGCGATGCAGTTGTTGTGGCGCGGTATTGGCGAATATGTGACGCATTACAAGATCGACCTGATGTTTGGCTGCGGCAGTTTTCATGGTAAGCCTGAAGAGCACCGGGAAGCGCTCTCATTCCTGTATCATTTCCACCGTGCGCCGGATGAAATCTGCCCAACTCCGCTACCAGAGCAATATGTAGAGATGAATCTGGTGCCTGCTGATGAGATCAACCAGAAATCTGCTTTCTTCCATTTGCCGGTATTGCTGAAAGGCTATTTGCGACTGGGCGGTGTGGTCGGAGATGGCGCAGTATACGATGCTGCCTTTAACACGACCGATGTCAGTATCGTGGTACGTACCGAAGGGGTGGATGAGCGGTATAAATCAAAATATACCCCTGATAAACCGGCCTGAGTCATGCGTTATATCCGGGCTTTTATACGCACGATTCTTTTTATTCTGCTGAGTATTACGGCGTATATCCTGCTGGCTCTTGGCGATGCATTCGGGATTACGCGAGAGGGAAAAGGGCGCCTGATAAGCGGCCTGTTCACCCTATGTATCAGGTTAATCAGTCTGAAAATCGCGGTGAAGGGGACGCTTGCCAAGGGGCCTTTATTGCTGGTGGCGAATCATTGCAGCTATCTGGATGTGCTGATCATTGCCTCACGCGGGGATATCTATTTTACACCCAAAAGCGATGTAAAGAGCTGGCCGCTGATCGGCCCGCTGGTGAGCCGGTTTAACGTGGTGTATGTCGACCGCAAACCGGGCCGTACTAAGGAAACACAGGCGAGTTTATTTACGCTGCTGGAAGAGGGCGGGCGCGTGTGCGTGTTTCCTGAGGCCACTACCAATGACGGACGACGTATGCTGCCGTTTAAATCATCATTATTTTCTCTGGCAGAAAACTGGCCTGGTGATAAAGCCTTGCCGGTGCAGCCGGTGACGGTAGTGTATCGTAGCGTTAATGGTGAGCCGATGCATAATGCAAACTGGCCTAAGGTTGCATGGTATGGAGACATTGATATACTGCGCCATCTGCTGGGTGTGTTCAGCCTGCGCAGCATGCAGGCAGAACTCGTGTTGCACGAGCCGCTAAAGCTTGAGACGGGTGAGTCACGTAAACAGTTGTGCGAGCGCGCAGAAGCAGCGGTTGCATCTGCCTATCCGAAAATGGAGCATGCCGATGCCACTGGTTGAAATTACGCCTCCTGAATATGATGTCGTGCTGGAGATCGCCTATGCGACCCCGCATAATTTTACCGGCGCACCGGTGTATGCACGTGCCGGGTGTTTTCTGCATACTGATGCGGCAGCCTGTCTGAAGCAGGCCATCCATTATGCAGGTGAGCTTGGCTACAGGATCAAAATATTTGATGCATTTCGTCCCACCGAGGCGCAGCAAAAACTCTGGGATCATACACCGGACCCGGATTTTTTATGTCCTCCTGAACGTGGCTCGCCGCATTCCCGCGGTGTGGCTGTTGACCTGACGCTTCTGGATGCAGATGGCCATGAGCTTGATATGGGAACGGCATTTGATGCGTTTACACCCGATTCGCATCACGGGGCTGCTGCGATTTCGGATGAGGCCAAGCGTAACAGGTTGTTGCTGCTGGGTATCATGACCTCTGGCGGGTGGGACTTTTATCGGAATGAATGGTGGCATTATCAGCTGTTTAATGCACGCCAGAACTATCCTGTATTCAGTGATGCAGAAGCGGGTACGGAGATGATGTAGATGGCAGCGAATGACCCCACGCGCTTGCAGCGTATCGCTTCCGATCCGGCGCATTCGGTGTGGGTCTCTGCCAGTGCCGGTTCCGGCAAAACCAAAGTGCTGACAGACCGTGTGCTGAGGTTACTGCTTGGTGGCACGCCTCCGTCGCGTATTTTATGTATTACCTATACCAAGGCCGCCGCGGCTGAGATGTATAACCGTATTCATCATAAACTCGGAGCCTGGGTGAGTATGGAGCCTGCCACTCTGCATGACACGCTGAAAGAACTGACTGGTGCGCCTCCTACAGATACCATGATAACCAGAGCGCAGCGTTTATTCGCCGAGTTGCTGGAGGCCATGCCGGGCCTGCGTATTCAGACGTTTCATTCTTTCTGCCAGTCATTGCTGGCACGGTTTCCACTGGAAGCCGGAATTGCTCCTCACTTTACACTGATTGATGAAGCGGATGGTAAAGCGCTGATGGAGGAAGCATGGCAGCGCCTCCTCAGCAGCGGCCTTAGCGGTGAAGATGAGCGTCTGCAATGGGCTATCGAGTATATTAATGCGCAGGGTGGTGAGTGGGGGTTCAGTGCATTAGTGGATGAGATTATAGGTAATCGTCGTCAAATTGAGCAGTGTGTACGTCAACCGGGTGGTATCGATGACATGATCTCACGCACCTATACGCTATTTGACCTGAAATATGGCGTTGATGAAGACGTGCTGATTGAGACACGGCTGGGTATGAACACGGAAAAGCAGGCACGTCTGGAACATGTTGCGGATGTGTTACGTGAGGGGAGTAAGCAGGATGTAACACTGGCCGATGCACTGGCGTATTATCTGATGTCAGGAGATATCAATGACCTGTTCGCTGCGCTGCTGACACAAAAAGGCACGGTACGAAGCCGCCTGATGACCAAAGGCTTAGTGGAATCCTATCCGGACCACTATGACTTTTTGGTGCAAATGGCGAACGAATGTTTGACATGTATGGAAGCACTAAACTCGCTTCAGGTGGCGCAGTTCAGTGAAGCAGTGATGATTATGGCTGAGGCGCTCTTCGCGCTGTATGCCGGGTTAAAACAACATCATCTTTATCTTGATTACGACGACCTGATTGTCCATACGCGCTGCTTGCTCTCCGGTACGAACATGGTGCCATGGGTGCTTTATAAACTCGATGGCGGTATCGACCATGTGTTGATTGATGAGGCCCAGGATACCAGCCCGGAACAGTGGCAGCTGAAGGAGGTGCTGGAGCAGGAGTTTTTCGCAGGAGAAGGGCAAATAGAAGGGGATACGCGTACATTGTTGTGGGTGACGAGAAACAGTCCATATACCGTTTTCAGGGGGCAGATCCGGAAGGGTTTTCGGTGCAGCAGGCGCGCAGTGCCGGTCTTGCAGATGGCGCGCGCAAATCATTTGAGAATGTTGCGATGATAACGTCATTTCGTTCTGCTCCGGCCATACTGCGAGCGGTAGATGCGGTATTTACAGGCTCAAAGGCATGTGAAGGGGTGATTGCGGGTGATGCTTCTGCCGGGCATATTCCGTTCAGGAAGCATATTGCAGGGAAGGTAGAGCTATGGCCACTGGCAGAATCTACCGAGAGCATGGAACAGATATTATGGCCAGTGCCGGAAACACGTGTGCAGGCCCGTACGCCACGCATTGAGCTGGCGTTGAAAATTGCCGATACGATAGCTGACTGGATCAGGGGAGGGCGCTGGCTGGCGAGCGAGGGCAGGCCGGTTCATGCGGGGGATATACTGGTGCTGGTGCGTACGCGCAGTGATTTTATTCATGCTCTGTCGCGTGCGCTTAAAGAAAGAGATATCGCAGTGGCTGGATCGCATGCATATTGCCGAGCATCTGGCTGTACGCGACCTGATAGCGCTGGCGCAGTTTTTATTACTGCCGCAGGATGACTACACGCTAGCCTGTCTGCTCAAGTCGCCTCTGTACAATGTGCGGGAACCTGCCTTGCTAGACCTGTGTTACGGGCGGGGAGATGTCTCGCTATGGGAGCGGTTGATGGCGCATGCTGCTGAGGATTGGAGATGCGCCCGTGCGGTGGAAGAGCTGACGGCATTACTTGCACGTACGGATTATATCAGCCCTTATCGCCTCTATGCAGAACTGCTCTATGCACGCGGTGGTCAGAAGCGTTTTGCAAGACGCATGGGCAGTGAGATGGAAGAAGTGCTGGAAGTGTTCATGGGACTGGCGCTGGATTACGAACGCTCGCATACCCCGTCCCTGCAGGGGTTTCTGTCATGGCTTGAGCGAGGGAACAGCGAGATCAAACGTGATATGGAACAGGAAGTGCAGGCGGTGCGCATCATGACCGTGCATGGCGCGAAGGGACTGGAAGCGCCGATTGTATTTTTACCGGATACGACGCAGTTGCCTTCTCTAAGTGACAGGCTTTTTATTCTATCGAACGATGATATCTCCTACGTGCTGGGCAGTCCGCGCAGTGAGTCTGATAACGAGATGATCAGTGCATTACGGGCGCAGCGCAAAGAAGCAGAACGCCATGAATATAATCGTCTGTTATACGTAGCCATGACCCGTGCACGGGATGAGTTATATATCTGTGGATGGGCAGGAAAACATAAACCATCGGAAGATTGCTGGTATGAGCAGGTGTGTGCCGGACTCTCATCGCTTGATGAGGTAGTACAGACAGATTACGGAAAACTGGTGTTTCAGGATGCAGGTGTAACAGCTTCTGTAACGTCAGATGACGGTGAGGATGAAACAAACGATATCGAACTGCCTGCTGTTTTGCTCCAGCCGCCGCCGGAAGAAAAAGCGCACCAGCATTTTCTTTCCCCTTCCCATCTTGATGATACGGATATGACACCGAAGCTGCCTATTGCAGATGCTGTGCCAGGAGATGCGCTTGCCCGGGCCCGAAAGGGACGACTGGTCCATCGTTTGCTAGAGGTGCTGTCACCTTTAGGCGCTGTAGAGCGCCAGCCTGTCGGAAAAGGTTATATGCATCGTCATGCCGGTTATCTTGAAGAAAAAGAGCGCGATGATGTGCTTGATTCGGTATTGGCGCTCATGAAGCACCCGGATGTTGCGGATATGTTCTCTCCGGATGCGCTTGTAGAAGTACCGATTGCAGGGGAGGTGGAAGGGCGACGCCTGTCAGGTCTGATCGATCGCCTGCTGGTGCGTGACAGGGAGGTGCTTGTCATTGATTACAAAACCGGTCATGTGCCTGATTCTTCTTCTATACCAGTCTCTTATATCAGGCAGATGCAGGCCTATGCTGCCTTGCTTGAGCGCCTGTATCCCGGGCGAACTGTACGGTGTATGCTGTTATTCACTGAGGGGCCGGTGTGTCTTACGGTTGTATAAAGTGAATCAAGAACATCGTCCAGATAACTGTTTTTATTGCACAAAAACACGTTAAATTTTAAGCGTATTTTAATAAACCTCCCGTATGGTCTAGGATCGGCAAGCAACAAGAAGATTCCGTATGGGACTGTTACGATATTCAACTTTGCTCGGTATTTCACTCGCGGTAACGGGAGGGATGCAGCATCCGGCGTATGCGGTGGATGAGCAACAGAAACGTGTGCGCGCACTGATGTCACTGGAGCAACTGGTGAACCAGGAAGTGACCTCGGTCTCCAAGCAGGAGGAGAAAGCCTCGCAGGCTGCTGCTGCAGTATATGTGATTACGAATGAGGATATTCGCCGCTCAGGTGCGACCTCTATTCCTGAAGCGTTGCGTATGGCACCGGGAATAAGTGTGGCGCGAGCAGGTGCGAGCGGGTGGGCCGTGACCTCCCGCGGCTTTAATGATGAATTTGCTAACAAGATGCTGGTACTGATTGATGGGCGTAGTGTCTACAGCCCACTTTTTGCTGGGGTTTACTGGGATGTACAGAACCTGCCGCTCAATACCATTGAGCGTATTGAGGTTATCCGCGGCCCAGCCGGGACGTTATGGGGCGCAAATGCGGTCAGCGGCGTGATTAATGTCATCACCAAGAAGGCACAGGATACGCAGGACGGAAGGCAGGAAACGCTGATCGGTTCCGACGATACCATGACCTCCATTCAATATGGTGGTGAAGCTGGAGATTACGGCCATTATCGCGTATATGCCATGCATCAGCGCTGGGATGGTCAGCATGATATGGCCGGTGCCGGGATGGAAGACGGCTGGAGTATCTCCCAGGGGGGGGGCAGGACAGAACTGACGCCTACAAAGAGAGATGTTATTAGCCTGCAGGGAGACTATTATAATGGCGATGAGAATTTCGAGCGCAGTATTCCCAGTCTGACGCCACCTTTTTCTATGATGCAGGATACTAACGTCGCCCTACAGGGGGGAAATATCATGGCGCGATGGGAGCGTGAACTTTCACAGGATTCCCGTTTTCATTTGAAAGCTTATTATGACCATACGCGCCGCGTGCGTGAGACCATTGGCAATCATCAGGCCCGCACATACGATGTGGAGTTTCAGCACTCCTTCGCACCGGCAGAGCGTCATGATCTCGTTTGGGGGCTTGGGTACCGCTATATCGATGATAGCCTGGATAGTTCACCCTATTCCTTTTATGCCGAGACCAACCGTGAGACGCAGCTCTATAGCGGCTTTGTACAGGATAAAATTGACCTGTGGAAAGAAGCCCTGTTCCTGACACTGGGCTCGAAGTTTGAGCATAACAGCTTCACTGGCTTTGAATATCAGCCCAATGCACGTCTGACGTGGCTGGTGGATAAGGATAATACCGTATGGGCTGCTGTCTCACGAGCCATACGCTCACCCAACCGTGCGTCTGATGATACGAATCTCATTGTGGGGACGGTGCCCGGTGCCGGATTTGTAGCGTTGACAGGAGATAGAGGAGCGGAATCAGAAGAACTACTCTCGTATGAAGCGGGCTTTCGTTCCCGTATTTCCGATACATTTGCCGTCGACGTAGCGGGACATTTCAATGAGTATGACGAACTGATTATCAGTACGGTAGGTGCGCCTACACTCAGCACCGTACTGGGCACACCACCACCCAGCGTTATTATTCCGCTTACACCAGATAATCTTGCAGATGGATATGTCTGGGGCTTTGAAGCAACGGCAAACTGGGAAGTGCTGGACAACTGGTCGCTGGCGGCATCCTATAGCTTTCTGGAAATGGAGCTGGATGGTCCCACCGGAGCGTCGCTGGTGACCCAGGAAGGTTCGACGCCACAGCATCAGTTCCATCTGCGTTCCTACTATAACATTACTGATAACGTCGAGTTTGATACGCTTCTGTATTTTAATGATAATGTTCCGGCTGATGATATTGACGCCTATACGCGGCTTGATGTGCGCCTTGGATGGCGCCCGGTTGATGCTGTAGATGTCAGTGTCGGCGTACAAAACCTGCTGGATGATACTCACCCTGAATTTTCCGCGTTCACCTACAACAAACCGGCTCAGATCGGACGGGCGATATACGGCAAGGTCAGCTGGACATTTTAGGCCAGGCCATGAAACAGACGCTTTTTGCACTGGTACTGTCTCTTTTGCTCACAGCATTGCCGCTGTCGGGAAGGGCAACCAGTGAGCAGTCGGATACGCCTCTGGATGAAGCACAGGTTAAAGCACAGATCATACTTAATCTGCCTCTGGTGACGGTCTGGCCCGAGGGCGTGCTTCAGAAGGGGGCAAAAACCCATATATGCAGCCTTGCCGATAGTACAGTCAGTCAACGTCTGCAAAGTATGGCAATGCTTGATGAATATGCGGATCATATCGTCATCATGCGTTCGGTGCAGCCGGAAGAGCTGCCGGATTGTCATCTTCTGTATATTGACTCGGAGGATCATGCCATTGCTCAGGATGTGCTACGGGTTGCCTCACAGCTTCCCATACTGACCGTAGGAACGCTTAACAAATTCATCACAAAGGGGGGAATGGTCGGATTATTGCATGCGGAGAAAACAATTGGGTTGTTTTCAGAGAAGAATGTCCGTTTTGAAGTGAATCTAGATAACGTCGCGCGCGCTGATATTGAACTGGACCCGCTGCTGCTGGAGTTAGCGGAACGTATTGTATACAGAGGAGGCGCAGATGATTAAGCTGACCTCCCTTTCTATTAAGCAACGGCTGGTGCTGATTATTCTCTCGGTAAGTGTCGTCTCTGTGCTGCTGACAACAGTCATCATCACGCTGGTGGGCATTTATAATATCAAGGAGAATCTCAAAGAGCAGCAGGAGCTTTCTGCCTCCATTGTGGGTGAGCGTAACCGGTTTGCATTGAAGATTGGACGCCGCGACGATGTCACGCGCAATCTTGAGGTTTTTAAGCTGCGTCCCTCTGTGATTCAGGCATGCATCTACGATGCAAAAGGTAAAGTCTTTGCGTTTTACCCTATTTCGCAACTGCTCAATGAAGCACCGCTGAGTGAGCAGCGCATCTCCAAATTTTCCGGCTGTCCTGAGCTACAGTCTCCTTATACCAAATTTGTCAAAGACCGTGTGGAAACATTTCGCAATATCACGTTAAGAGACGAGCATGTGGGCAGTATCTATCTGGCGTCGGATATGCGGGATGTGAATCAGTATATCAAGAGACAGCTTATCTATGTTGTGGTGGTGACGCTGGCCGTATTAGCGCTGGCCTATTTCCTTGCTATGCGCCTCCAACGCTCAATCTCAGGCCCGGTCTTACGGCTGGCCGATACGGCGCTGCATGTCTCTATTTATAAGGATTACTCAGTCCGGGTCGCTGTCCCTGAAGACGAAATGGGGCCTAATACGAATGAAATTTCCACGCTGATTGACGCGTTTAACGAGATGTTGAGCGAGATTGAGGAACGGGACGGGGCGTTGCAGAAGAAAAATATTGAGCTTGAGCAGGCGAAGGAAGATGCTGAAAGCGCGAATATGTCGAAGTCACGGTTCCTGGCGAGTATCAGTCATGAACTGCGTACACCACTGAATGCTATCATCGGCTTTTCCTCGATTATCATCAGCCAGTTATTCGGGCAGATCAATCAGAAATACTATGAATATGCCGAAGATATTCATGATTCCGGGCTGCATCTTCTGGAAATCATCAATGATATTCTCGACCTCTCGAAAGCGGAGGCCGGTAAGCTGACGCTGGATATGGAAGAGTTTAATGTCATTAAGGCACTGAACAAATGCATCACCATTCTGGCAGAACGTGCGGCGCGTGGTAATGTGACGGTCACACTGGATGCGCCGGAAGAGCTGCCCTACCTGATTGCTGACCGGGTGCGGTTTATCCAGATCATGCTGAATGTGATGTCAAACGCCGTGAAGTTTACTGAGCCGGGGGGCAAGGTACATGTGTCTGTGGAAAGTCATGTGATTGGTAACCAGAAAATGCATTTCCGTATTATTGTACGCGATACCGGGATTGGTATGGCCGCGGAAGATATACGCAAGGCGTTTCAGAGTTTTGGACAGGTCGATAGCGGGCTGAACCGTAAATATGAGGGAACCGGGCTTGGTTTGCCGTTGACAAAACGTCTGGTGGAGCTGCATCAGGGAACCATTCAGCTGGATAGCCGGGTGGGTATTGGCACCACGGTGACACTGCAATTTGTGTCCGATCCATCAAAACTGACACAATAATCGTGTATTTTGGCCTGTAAGTTATGTTAACCTTCTTGACGAGAGAAAAACTCATCGAGTACACATAAATAAAGAATATTAGCTAAGTAATTTCAGAGGTGTATGTGAAACATACCTATATTGAGACTATCCTGTTGATTGAACGCCTGCACCGCCGCTTTCTGGATGTGGTGAAGACCGAGCTTGACCGCATGAAAGTGGATGACATCAACAACGTACAAACACTGATTCTTTATAACATCGGTGCAGAAGAACTGACGGTCGGGGAACTGACGAACCGTGGGTATTACCTTGGGTCGAATGTATCCTATAATGTAAAGAAAATGGTGGAGAATGGTTACCTGCTTCAGGAGCGCTCCCCTCACGATAAGCGTTCTGTCCGGGTCAAGGTTTCACCGAAAGGGTTAGAGGTCTGCCAGCGGGTGGATGAGCTCTACCTCAAACATGTTGAATTGCTGAAGCAACAGGATGGCGATCTGGCAGAACTGGCTGATATTAATGCAGAACTTGTCAAGCTTGAGCGGTTCTGGACAGAGCATATGACGTCTTCATTTAAGCCGATTTAGCGTTGTTGTTCACAACGTTGAAGGCTTCTGCTATACTGACGCCCCGCATGAGAGACGGGGAAAGCGCTTGCCTTGGTCAGGTGTCTTTGTTAGGAGTGTCCACGTTTTAAAATTGCGAGTAGGAGTGGTGGAATGCGAGTTGCGCGTTATGTTCGTCGTCTGATAGCCGTTACATTGGCTGTAGGGGTGCTGGTCAGCGCCACATGGGTGGAGTCTTCGCATGCCGGGCGTAAGTTCCTGACCATTGGCACAGCCGGGTTTTCCGGGGTGTACTATCCTGTAGGCGGCGCGATCTGCCGTGTGGTAAATCGTAAGAAATCCGAACATGGCATTACCTGCTCCGTGCAGTCTACCGGCGGTTCTATCGAGAATCTCAACAGCGTGCGTACCGGTGAGGTCGATATGGCCTTTGCGCAGTCTGACTGGCAGGCCAACGCGTATCTTGGCACCGGTGTGTTCTCTGATATGGGGCCGGATAAAGATTTGCGCTCTGTGATGTCCATGCATGGTGAGGCGATGACGCTGGTTGCCCGTGCTGACGCTAATATTACCTCGCTGGATGATCTGAAAGGAAAGCGGGTCAATATCGGTAATCCCGGTTCCGGCATGCGCGCCACCATGGAAGAAGTAATGCGCGCTAAAGGCTGGGACAATAGTATTTTCGCCCTGGCATCTGAGCTGAAATCATCGGAGCAGGCCCAGAAGCTATGTGATAATCAGATTGATGCCTTTATTTTTGCAACCGGTCACCCAAACGGTTCCGTGCAGGAAGTAACCTCCATCTGCGATACGCGCATTATCGATTTTACCGGCCCGGCCATTGACCAGCTCATTGAAGAACACAGCTACTATGCCCCGGCCAGTATCCCCGGCGGTATGTATCCTGGCACACCGGAAGACGTACAGACCTTTGGTGTGCGTGCCACGCTGGTCACCTCTGCTAATGTCGATGATGAGCTGGTGTATGAGGTTGTCAAAGCCGTGTTTGAAAATTTTGATAAATTCAAGACCGCGCACCCGATTCTCTCCACGCTGAACCGGGAGCATATGATTACGCGCGGGCTGACGTCTCCACTGCATGAAGGCGCTCGCCGTTACTACAAAGAAGCCGGTTTGATCAAAGAATAGGAGTTGGGCGGAAAACGGATGATCAGGGCAGAGTATGATAACGATCTGTTCTGTGGCGTTCTGTGGTTGCTCCTGTCAACATCATGAATACACCCCCCCCTCAGGTATCTGAGATTGATGTAAAGGATATTGTGATTGAGCGCGATACGGGTGCGCGCTCTCCCTACGGTATGGCCGGTATATTACTCACCGCCGTTGCACTGAGCTGGACCCTGTTTCAGCTCTGGATCGCCTCTCCCCTGCAATTCAGCCTTGGCATATTTATTCTGAATGACACGGAAAGCCGTGCCATTCACCTGGCATTTGCCATTTTTCTGGCGTTTACCGCGTATCCGGCTTTTGCTAAGTCGCCCCGCCACCACATCCCGATTGTCGACTGGATACTGGCTTTTGTGAGTGCATTTTGTGCTTCCTATATTTTTATCTTTTCAGATGAACTGGCTATGCGCCCCGGTCTGCCAACACAAATGGATGTAGCAGTAGCCGTTACCGGTATGGTCGTACTACTGGAGGCGGCGCGCCGTTCTATCGGCCTGCCTATGGTGATACTGGCCATCTGTTTTCTGGTCTATACCTTTTTCGGTGATGCTTCGTGGATGCCGGATGTGATTGCGCATAAGGGCATGAGTCTGAACCGCGTGGCGGGGCATCAGTGGCTCTCTACGGAAGGTGTGTTCGGTATAGCGCTTGGTGTTTCCTCCGGTTTTGTATTTCTGTTCGTACTGTTTGGCTCACTGCTGGATAAGGCCGGGGCGGGCAATTACTTTATTAAGCTCGCCTTTTCGCTGCTGGGGCATTATCGCGGCGGCCCGGCAAAAGCTGCGGTGATGTCATCGGGTCTGACCGGGCTGATTTCCGGCTCTTCCATTGCCAACGTGGTGACGACCGGCACGTTCACCATCCCCCTGATGAAGCGGGTAGGGTTCAGGAGCGAGAAAGCCGGTGCCGTGGAAGTGGCCAGTTCGGTGAATGGCCAGATTATGCCACCTGTTATGGGAGCTGCGGCCTTTATCATGGTGGAGAATGTCGGTATTTCCTATCAGGAGGTGATCCGCCATGCATTTCTGCCGGCTGTGATCTCCTATATTGGGCTGCTTTACATGGTGCATCTGGAAGCCCTGAAGGGTGACATGCAGGCGCTACAGAAACCGATTGTGCGTAAGCTGTATCATAGTCTGCTGATCTTCGGGGTCACGGTGGTCAGTATCGTATTGCTGACTTGTGCGGTATATTATGGCGTTGGCTGGATCAAGACGCTCGCCCCTGATTATGCGTTTTATATTGTCGCAGCAGCGCTGGTCGGGATTTACATCGCTCTTATTTATTATGCTGCACGTTATCCGGATTTAGAACCGGATGACCCGGATGCTCCCGTCGTTGAACTGCCGCAAACCGGGCCGACGGTGAAAACCGGGCTGCATTATTTGTTGCCGGTAGTGGCGCTGGTGTGGTGCCTGATGGTGGAGCAGCTTTCACCGGGCTTGTCAGCGTTCTGGGCATGTATACTGATGATTTTTATTCTGGCAACGCAGCGGCCTCTCTTTGCATTCTTCCGCCGTAAAGGCGGGTATAAAACCTACTGGAAACAAGGCGTGCTGGAGCTAAGAGAAGGCATGGTGGCCGGTGCACGCAACATGATTGGTATCGGGATTGCCACCGCAGCGGCGGGCATTATTGTGGGTACGATCTCGCTGACCGGTATTGGTCAGATTATGATTAGTGTGGTGGAGACATTATCAGGTGGTTCTCTGATCCTGATGCTGATGTTTACGGCGCTTATCAGCCTGATTCTCGGAATGGGGCTGCCAACGACGGCCAATTACGTAGTGGTGGCCAGCATCATGCCTGCGGTGGTCATTGAACTGGGGCGTCAGCATGGTCTGATTGTGCCGCTGATCGCAGTGCATTTGTTCGTGTTTTACTTCGGGATTATGGCCGATATTACTCCCCCCGTGGGGCTGGCTTCCTTTGCAGCGGCAGCGATTTCACGGGCTGACCCCATCCGCACGGGCTGGCAGGCATTTATCTACAGCACCCGTACAGCAATTCTTCCTTTCTGCTTTATCTTCAACACGAAGCTTCTGCTCATAGAGGTTTCGGGCTTTATGGAGGCGGCTTATAATTTTATGCTGGCCATGCTGGCAGTATTAATTTTCTCTTCCGGAATGCAGGGATATTTTTATCTTCGTAGCCGGTGGTATGAATCGATCATCCTGTTGGTGGTCTCCACGGTGTTCTTCGTACCGTCTTACTGGCTGGATTTCGTATATGAACGGTTTGATGAGATAGAACCGGCTAAGATTGAAGATGTGTTTGCCACCTCAGAACCGGGTACGCGCCTGCGTATGTATGTGGCGGGAGAGGATATGATGGGCGACCCGCTGCATTATTATGTGCGGCTGGTCGTGCCGGAAGGCGAGACGGGGAAAGCGCGCATGGAGTCTACCGGCCTGTATGTGGTAATGGAAAAAGGACAGGCGATTGTTGATGATTTAGGCTTTAATTCGCATGCGGAGAAGGCGGGTTTTGACTATGGTAATGTGATTGAGTCAATCTATGTTCCTGCCGAACGCCCACCGAGGGAATGGGCCATTGTGCCAGCCGTGGGTATGTTGATGGTCATATTTTTTCTACAGTATATGCGCAGGCATCATGCTAGGATAACCAAAAAGAGCGATAACTGGAGTTCGTATCATGTATAAAAATATTCTCTTTCCTGTTGATGTAACAGAACAAACCTCATGGCATCTGGCGTTACCCGTAGTGCTGGAGCTGGTGGAGGCGTTTGCACCAAAATTACATGTGATGACGGTGGTGCCGGAATTTGGCATGAGCATTGTAGGGCAGTTCTTCCCCTCTAATGCCGAGGAACAGCTCATTAAAGGCGCCACGGAAGCATTGCATAACTTCACGGAACAACATATTCCCGACACGATCCCGATCCGTCATGTCATTACGCAGGGCACGGTCTATGAATGTATTATTGAAACGGCAGACCGGGTGGATGCAGATCTCATCATCATGGCGGCGCACCGTCCGGAGTTGAAGGATTACCTGCTTGGGCCAAATGCGGCGCGCGTGGTACGGCATTCAACCCGCTCCGTACTGGTCGTACGCGACGATCACCGTAAGTAGTTTAGTACGCCCGCTGAATACAAAATTCGAGCGTCTCTCGTAGCGCGGACTTCAGTGTAGACGGCGGAAAAGCATCCAGTGCCTGTGCCGCCTTGTCGCAATAGTCTGAGGCCCGTTCAATCGTTCCGGTAATAGCGCCGTGCTTTTCCATGAGCGTGCAGGCATGCGGCAGGTCCTCAGGCGTTTGCTTCTGGTCTTCCAGCACACTATGCCAGAATGCTTTCTCCTCCGCTGACCCGGCATGGTAGGCAATCAGTACAGGCAGGGTGATTTTCCCTTCCCGGAAGTCATCGCCTACTTCTTTGCCGAGTGTGGCGGTATTGGCAGCATAATCAAGTGCATCATCGACCAGCTGGAAGGCCATGCCCAGATTCATTCCAAATCCGGCCAGCGC
>CAYMGS010000033.1:0-15467 GCA_964390025.1 uncultured Rickettsiales bacterium
AGAGCCACATAGCGCACGCTTTACTTCCACCATATCCAGTACCGGGATGCCTTCCGTAATGCAGACCGCCAGCTCTATCTCTACGTCAATGGCTTCCAGAATCGCATCCGCGGCAAATTTCGGCGGCACATAAATCACCGAGGCATTTGCGCCCGTTTTGTCTTTTGCTTCGGCAACCGTATTAAAAATCGGCAGGCCCAGATGTTCGCCGCCACCTTTGCCCGGCGTCACGCCACCCACCATTTGCGTGCCATACGCAATGGCCTGCTCAGAGTGATACGTACCCTCACGGCCTGTGAAACCCTGACAAATAAGCTTGGTGTTTTCATCAACTAAAATGGCCATGTTACGCCGCCTTTCTTTTTACTGCGCCAACGATCTTGATCGCCGCATCTTCCAGATTATCTGCTGCGGTAATGGCCAGCCCGGAGGAGGCCATCATCTTCTTGCCCAGCTCCACATTCGTACCTTCCAGTCGCACGACCAGCGGAATATTCAGGCTGATCTCGCGAGCCGCGGCAATAATGCCCTCAGCAATAATATCGCAGCGCATAATACCGCCGAAAATATTGACCAGAATGCCCTCCACATTCGGGTCAGACATAATCAGCTTGAAGGCTTCCGTCACTTTTTCCTTATTGGCACCACCGCCCACATCGAGGAAGTTCGCTGGCTCGCCACCGGAGAGCTTGATAATGTCCATTGTCGCCATTGCCAGACCGGCACCATTGACCATGCAGCCGATATTGCCATCCATTTTGACGTAAGAGAGACCGAACTTCGCCGCTTTCTGCTCCAGCGGGTCTTCCTCGTCCGGGTCGCGCATCTCGGCTACGTCCGGCTGACGGAAGAGGGCATTCTCATCAAAATTAAATTTTGCATCGAGCGCTATCAGCGCACCATCTTTGGTAATGACCAGCGGGTTAATCTCCACCTGCGAAGCATCCGTATCTACGAAGGAATCGTAAAGAGCGGAGACAAACTTCCCGAAATCCTTATGCAGCTCTTTAGGAATGTTCAGCCCATATGCCAGTTTGCGCATGTAGAATGGCTGCATGCCCAGCACCGGATCGATCGCCACTTTGATAATTTTCTCCGGCGTTTCCTCGGCCACTTCTTCAATGTCCATCCCGCCTTCGGTCGAGCCCATGAACAGCACGCGGCTGGTCGCACGATCGAGCACCACACTTAAGTACAGCTCCTTATCAATGGCGCTGCCTTCTTCGATATAGACGCGCTTCACCTCACGGCCTTCCGGGCCGGTCTGGTGAGTAATCAGCGTCATGCCGATCATGTCCTTGGCGTATTCCTTGACTTCATCCAGCGACTTGGCGAGCTTCACACCACCCGCCTTACCACGACCCCCGGCATGAATCTGGGCCTTGACCACCCACAGATCACCGCCGAGACTTTGCGCTACGGACTCTGCCTCGGAAGGCGTGTACGCCACACCACCACGCGGCACCGCCACGCCATATTTCGCCAGTACCGTCTTCGCCTGATACTCATGAATATTCATGTATTACCCCCTTCTTTCTCATCCATGGCCTATCGTCCAATATCTCTGGGCTTTTCAACTGCAATCTGCCGCGTACGAATATCATCGTCGCCTATTGAAAAACCCGATCGTCTGGCCACATCCACAGCACGCTCTTTGGCTTGCGGTAACAAAAGTGGCATTGTTGACTTCGGTCCTTCCACTAACACCGTGACCACAGCATCTGAAAATCGCGCATTTTCACCAGGGCCGGACACAATCGCGTCATCGTCTCTTGGATCAACAGTAACCCGACATTGAAGCGGTGAATCTCTTAACACATCCGCAAGGCGATTGGCCTCATCATGATCCATTACGCCGCCTCCTGGCCCAGATTGATCGCCGCGCACAGTCCCTTCACTGCATCGACGGATTTATTGAACTGCTCCTGCTGCTCGGCGGGCAGATCAATCTCCACGATACGCTCTACACCGTCTTTACCGATGACCACCGGCACGCCAACATACAGATCATTGACGCCGTACTCGCCGTTCAGCTGTGCGGCACAGGGGAGAATTTTCTTTTTGTCCTTCAGGTACGCCTCCGCCATCTGTACGGCAGATGCGGCCGGAGCATAAAACGCTGAGCCGGTCTTGAGCAGACCAACGATTTCCGCGCCGCCGTCACGTGTGCGCTGGACAATACTGTCCAGCTTCTCCTGTGTAATCCAGCCCTTCGCCACCAGATCCGGCAACGGAATACCGCCTACGGTGGAATATTTCACCAGCGGCACCATGGTATCACCGTGGCCACCCAGCACAAAGGTCGTAATATCTTCAATCGAGACGCCCAGCTCCTCCGCTAGGAAGTATGAGAACCGGGAAGAATCCAGCACGCCTGCCATACCCACAACTTTACTGGCCGGCAGACCGGAGACCTGCTGCATGACCCATACCATGGCATCCAGCGGGTTGGTAATCACAATCACAAAGGCATCCGGCGCGTATTGTTTGATATTCTCGCCGACGGTTTTGATAATATTTGTGTTGATATTTAGCAAATCGTCACGGCTCATACCCGGCTTACGGGGCACGCCCGCGGTCACGATAATCACATCAGAACCAGCAATATCTGCATAGTCGTTGGTGCCAAGCAGGTTACAGTCTGTGCCGGAAACGGCAGTATTCTGTGCAATATCCAGTGCTTTGCCCTGCGGCAGACCCTCGGCAATATCAAACAGCACCACATCGCCCAGTTCTTTTTGAGCAATCAGATGTGCCAGTGTTCCACCGATCATCCCGGCACCAATCAGTGCAAACTTTTTCCGTCCTGCCATGATGTCTATCCTCTCCTTGTCATCTGTCTTTTAAGTGTTCTACGCGTCATACGTTAATATATCGTTATGGTCTGACGGCAAATGGCCATCATACCAACGCACTTTACGAGTTCATCTTCTCGAAAAACTCTCCGTTGGTTTTGGCGTCTTTAAGTTTA
Organism: uncultured Rickettsiales bacterium; assembly: GCA_964390025.1. GTDB lineage: Bacteria > Pseudomonadota > Alphaproteobacteria > Rickettsiales > UBA998 > CAYMGS01. The sequence continues at coordinate 2,972 of CAYMGS010000033.1, forward strand.
TCAAGCAGGAATTCCATCGCATCGGTGGTGCCCATCGGATTGAGAATCCGGCGCAGCATCCACATCTTGGTGAGCGTACCTTTATCCACGAGCAGGTCTTCCTTACGAGTACCGGATTTGGTGATATCAATGGCCGGGAAAGTACGTTTATCCGCCAGCTTGCGATCCAGAATAATTTCCGAGTTACCCGTACCCTTGAATTCCTCGAAAATCACCTCGTCCATACGCGAGCCGGTATCCACCAGTGCGGTCGCGATAATCGTCAGCGAGCCACCATGCTCAATGTTACGGGCCGCACCGAAAAAGCGCTTGGGACGCTGTAGGGCATTGGCATCCACACCCCCGGTCAATACCTTGCCGGAAGAAGGCACCACTGTGTTGTAGGCCCGTGCCAGACGTGTGATGGAATCCAGCAAAATCACCACGTCTTTTTTGTGCTCTACCAGGCGTTTGGCTTTTTCGATCACCATCTCAGCCAGTTGCACATGGCGATGCGCCGGCTCATCGAAGGTGGAGGACACTACCTCACCTTTCACCGAACGCGCCATATCGGTCACCTCCTCCGGGCGCTCATCAATCAGCAATACGATCAGCACACATTCCGGGTGATTGTCCGTGATAGAATGTGCGATATTCTGTAGCAAGACGGTTTTACCGGTTCGTGGCGGCGCCACGATCAGTGCACGCTGCCCTTTTCCCAGCGGAGAGACAATATCAATAACCCGGCAGCTTAAATCTTCCTTGGATTTTTCTATTTCAAGATTAATCCGGTCTTCGGGATAGAGCGGTGTCAGATTATCAAAATTCACCTTATGGCGTGCCTGCTCAGGCGGGTCACCGTTGATGGTCTCCACCTTGAGCATCGCAAAGTAACGTTCACCGTCTTTCGGGGCGCGCACTTCGCCTTCCACCGTATCGCCGGTACGCAGCCCAAAGCGTCGGATCTGGCTTGGGGAGACATAGATATCATCCGTCCCTGCCAGATAATTTGCTTCCGGTGACCTGAGGAAACCAAATCCGTCCTGCAATACTTCAATGACACCGCCACCGGTAATGGGTTCACCATTTTCTGCTTTTTGTTTCAGGATAGCAAAAATCATATCCTGCTTGAGCATGGCACTGGCGTTTTCTACGCCTGTTTCTTCTGCTAATTCAAGGAGTTCATCAGGCTTTTTTTGTTTTAATTCTTTGAGTTGCATAATCTAAACCGCTTCGCCGAGGGTTGAAGAAGGAGAACTCCCGTGCGCGGGAGAAGAGAAATAATAAAGAGGTGATGAGATCGGTTATACACCGGAAAGATAAAGAATAGGTAAACGATTCCGGGTGTCAGGTCAATATTATTTTCGAATATACAATCCCTAGAACGGTTTGAGTATCGCCAAAAATACGATCACGATCATCAACATAGTAGGTACTTCATTCAGTATCCGAAAATATTTCTGGCTCCTGGTATTTTCATCCCGGTCAAATGCTTTGCGATGGCGCGCCAGCAGAATATGTACTACCGTCAGCAGCCCGACCAGTGTCAGCTTGGCATGCAGCCAGCCCTGTTTCATGGCGTCCGTTTCCATGATCAGTATGATACCAAAAATATACGTCGCGATCATGGCCGGGTTAATGATGTAGCGCAGCAGGCGCTTTTCCATCAGTTTCAGCATTTCAGATGCTTCCGTGCCAATGCCCGCTTTTGCATGATAAACAAACAGACGCGGCAGATAGAGCATACCGGCCATCCATGCAATTACTGCGATGATATGAAGAGATTTAATAATGAGATAATAAGACATGATGTTACACTCCACATGGGCACTGGGTAAATTCAGCCGGACATAATCGCCCGCCATCCTGAGAGCAGGTCTTTCCTTCTGTGGATGTGTTCTCACATAATTCAGCCAGTGTCTCAATATAATCTTCTGTCACCCCAAGGGTCGGTATGCGGTGATAGGCAGGTACGCCGTATTCTTCTGCCAGTTCCTTATATTCAATATCCAGTTCCACCAGCGTCTCTGAATGTTCACTCACAAACGCAATGGGTACCACAATCAGGCTTTTACCTTCCGCTCCCGCCCGCCGTATTTCATCTTCTGTGCTGGGGCCAATCCATTTTAGCGGGCCGACACGACTCTGGTAACATACCTGATAGTCCAGTTCCGGAATGCCAAGCAGATTCACAACCTGCTCAGCCGTACGTTCCACCTGCCACTGATACGGGTCACCTTTTGCAATGATTTTCTCCGGCAAACCATGCGCGGAAAACAGTACGCGGGGAATACCATGCGATGAAGCATCAAAATACACCGAGCGGACAGCCTGCGCATGCGCGGCAATAAAATGCCGATGGGTTGGGTAACACCCAATACGAGCAGTAGGAATATTCAATTCCTGTTCGCTTGCTGCTTTCTCCCATGCAGTAAAGGAAGAGCCGGTCGTGGTGGTGGAAAACTGGGGATAAAGTGGCAGAAGGATAATGGTATCCGGTGCATAGGCCTTCACCTGTGCCACCACCTCTTCTGTCATGGGATGCCAGTAACGCATACAGATAAATGTTTTATATTCACCCTCTCCGGAAGAAAGTCGCTCCTGCAGGGCATTTGCCTGTTTTTGCGTCTCCTCGACAATAGGCGATTTATTTCCAATTTGTGCGTAGATCGCCTGCGCCACCGGTGTACGTCGTCTGGATATGAATCTCGCAAGCATGGGCCTGATGATATCCGGTACGCCTAGAATCGCCGGATCAGAAAACAGGTTAAAGAGAAACGGCTCAACCGCTTCCGGAGTATCTGGCCCACCCAGATTAAAAAGCACAATCGCCGTTTTTTCCCGCTTCGACATCACGCGCATTCCTGCTTCATATGAGACACTTTCAACCTGTCGCACAACCGTGTTACATGATCAACCGGTGTATCCGGCACAATGCCATGCCCCAGGTTAAAAATAAATCGCCTGCCTTCCATGATTGAGAGAATTCTTTCTGTCTGGCGCATCATTTCGTCACCATGTTCTGCAAGCAGCAAAGGATCTAGATTCCCCTGAATCACGCATGACTCCGGTATCATGTTACATGCTGCCTCCAGTGACATCGCCGTATCAATACTGATACCGTCAACACCTGTGCAGACAGCATACTCCTGAATCGCTGTGCCAAGCCCTCTGGGAAAACCAATAAACGGAATATCCGGACATTCTTTTTTCACGCGTTCCACAATCCGGCGCGTCGGTTCTATGATCAATGCATCATGGAGAGGTGCCGGAGCAATCCCTGCCCAGCTATCAAATAGCTGCAATGCCTGTGCCCCGGCTTTCACCTGAGCAATCAGATGGCGTGAAATGGCATCCACCAGCTTGTCATATAACATGTCCACCCATATTTTATCGCTGTAGATACGGCGGCGGGCGCGTTCAAACTGTCCTCCCTTCCCTTCCAGCATGTAACACACCAGAGTCCAGGGCGCACCAGCAAAGCCAATCAATGCCGTCTCCGCAGGTAATGCCTTGCGGGTCAGGGTAAGAGCTTCATAAACCGGTGCCAGAAACGATTCAAACTCCGTGCTTAATACATCCACATCTTCCTGACATGTGAGCACTTCCAGACGTGGCCCTTCGCCTTTGACAAAACGCACATCCATGCCCATCGCATGAGGAATGACTAAAATATCGGAAAAGATAATTGCCGCATCCATACCAAAGCGCCGGATAGGTTGCAAGGTCACCTCACATGCTTTCTCGGGTGTATAGCATAATTCCAGAAAACCTCCTTCACAGCTTTCCCTGACGTCTCTGTATTCCTTCAGGTACCGGCCAGCCTGACGCATAAACCAGAAAGGAGGAGAAGAATCAGGGGACGATGAAAATACATGCAGAAAACGGGACATGGCACCTCTCCTGCACACCATATAAATTATATTAAATAATAAAAAGGATATTGTTGTAGATAGGGGGCAGAAATATGTGGATTACCATATTTCATTATTCATCCACTGGCTTATACCAATATATTTCAAACGCAATATGCTGGGATTAAATCCTGTATAAATGTACCAGAGCATTATGCAATAAGTGTTTTCTCTCCTGCTGTTACTGGTGAACAGAATATTATCCTCGAAGTACATATGCAGATAAGCGGATTGATCAACAGTGTGGAAAAGATGGGGTAAGGTGATCATCACGTGGGCATAAAAAGACCGTATGTCATACGCACATTACTGCACACATGATTATCCGGCACGTTATCCCCATATGTATTCAGAAGGGATATCAGGAAGCCATACGTTTTGCAGATAAGGTTAGCGCATATTCACAGACAGGCTGAGCAGGCATGCCCCGCTTGATATTGCGCTCTGCTTCAAGCAGGCACGCTAACACGTATGTTACCTGAGAGAGTGACAGGCGCGAGAGATGCTGCCTGAATGGTTGCTTATATTTATAAAACACAGGAGGGCGAAGCTGTCCCATGGCAGCATCTGCTGATATGCCCGATTGCATGGCGAGCAGGCAACTTTTCAGACGCTCCATGTGGCGAGTGAAAGATCGTATCAGTGCGATTTCGTTCATTCCTTCTGCCTGTAGTTTCTGCAGAAGGGAAAATATCAGTGGGAAACGTCCGCTACAGATTGCCTGATAAAATTCATCAAGCGAGAGGTTGTCATTACTGCCTACCAGTAATTTTGCGTCATCAATAGAAAGTGTGCGGCAATCACCAAGATAGAGATCGATTTTCTCGATTTCCTGATAGGTCACACTGCGATCATTTCCCAGATTTGCAGAGAGAAACTGGATACACTCGCGATTTGCGGTAATTTGCTTTTCTCTCAGCAACTGCTCAATGATGCGGGAGAGATCGGCTCCTTCGTCGCGGTAGCAGGCAAAACTGGCGAGTGCCGGATGTTTTTCACATAGAGAACGCAGAGAAGAGCGCGGAGAAAGTTCTCCACCGCATAAAATCAGAAAATTCTGACATGCCGGATCATCAAGTGCTTTTTCCAGATGTGAAGTAAGCTTGTCTGATGCTGGGTCGATCATGACCACCGGTGTACCGCCTAGCAGAGAGATAGAAGACAGGGCTTCATAGAAAATTGTGGGTTCAGAAGTAATGGCATCGGTTGTTAACTGGGTAGATGCTTCTGTATCGCCGCCGGAAAAAGAGGTAAGTACCTGTTTACGGTACAGGCTGACCTGCCCACTGTCCGGCCCGTATAGCAGGATTCCCCTGAATTTGGTATCCGGGCGACTGATGAATCCGTCAATATCGCGTTTACTGAGTTTCATGATTAAACAGCGCCGCCCCGGTTTTATGAGCAATATCACGGCTTAACTCACGGATACCCTGCTCAATGGTATATTCCAGTGAAACATACGTAGTGTAATCTGCATCGGACACATTATAACTGCTTGAACGGGAGGCTTTTCCCTTATGAATCACCTGTCCGTTTTCAATGTTTTCAAGGGTAAAAGGAGCAACGAAATCAACCCGGTAACGTGAAACAGTCCCATCTTCATTAATAATAATGGGGACAGATTTAACGCTGATTTGCGTTCGCAGATGATATGCGGTGCTTCCGGTGGCTTCGGGATCGATATAATCCTGTAACGCCATGGTAAGCAGCTGACCGTGACGACCCGGAACCGGAATTACCTCGACATTGGACAATGTATGAGAGGTCGTTCCGTGTTTACCGTATAGCGGAGAAAAACCGCAGCCCAGCAGCAGGAAAAATGAGAAAATGACACTCTTTTTATACAGCCACCACATTGACAATCCTGTTAGGCACCACAATCACTTTTTTGATCTGTTTGCCTTCAATAAGTTCCTGAATACGGCTGTTAGATAAAGCTTCCTGCTCGGCCTTTTCCCTGTCGCAATCTTTTACCAGCTCAAGTGTGACGCGCATTTTGCCGTTAATCTGTACGGCTACCGTCACCGTATCTTCCATGAGTAGAGAAGTATCGGCAACAGGCCATGAGCGGGCTGCTATCATATCCGTATGACCGAGTTCTGACCACATTTCCTCTGCCAGGTGCGGCATGAACGGGGCAATCAGATGTATCAGTGAAATCATAGCCTCACTATATGCCCATGCTATAGTCGGATCGGAAATATCCTTGATACCACTAATATGATTAGAGAGCTCACGGATACGTGCAACAGCTTTGTTAAAATGAAAGGCTTCAATATCCTGTGTCACCCCGTCAATCGTCTGATGGGTTTTTTTGCGCAGATCGGCAGCTATATCGGAGAGATTATCTGGTATATCGGAGAGATTGATATTACTCAGTATATCCTTCTGCTCCTGAAGCAAACGCCACAGGCGATTCAGATAACGCCAGGCCCCGTCAATGCCTGCTTCCGTCCATTCCAGATCACGTTCGGGAGGAGAATCAGACAGCATAAACAAACGTGCCGTATCCGCGCCATAGGTCTCGATGATATGGCGTGGGTCCACCGTATTTTTCTTGGATTTACTCATTTTCTCCGAACGTCCTACGATGACATCCGATCTGTCTGTCACCTCATCTGGTGAAAGCCAGGCACCGGTCTTTTTATCCTTGTAGGTTTCGTGACAAATCATGCCCTGTGTCAGCAGGCAGGAGAATGGTTCTGCAACGGAAAGATAACCGCAGTCTTTCAGTACACGATTAAAAAAGCGGGAATACAGAAGATGCAGCACAGCGTGCTCAATGCCACCGACATAGCAATCGACAGGCATCGGCGGATTTTTTCTCAATGCCCCTATCGCTGTGCGGAGAGCAAAAGCGCGCGAAATACCAGGAGGATTCAAAGAAAGTATCAAACGTGTCCGTCTCACGCCGGGCACGTTTGCCGCATGTAGGGCAGGTAACATGTTTCCAGCTTGGATGATGTTCCAGAGGGTTGCCCGGCTTATCGAAGGTCACATCTTCCGGCAGGGTCACAGGTAAATCTTCCTCAGGAACAGGCACAACCCCGCAGTCATCGCAGTGTATAATCGGGATCGGACAACCCCAGTAACGTTGGCGGGAGATACCCCAGTCGCGTAATCGGTAATTGGTTTTTCGAGTGCCGGCACCACGCTTTTCCAGTCTGGTAATCACAGCATCTTTAGCGGACTCCACATCCATCCCGTTGAGGAAATCGGACTGAATCATCACCCCGTCACCACTGTAAGGTTCTTCATCTATGTTGATCAGCGAACCGTCCGGACTCACCACCGGAATAATCTGCAGGCCGTATTTGCGTGCAAAATCAAAATCACGTTGATCATGCGCCGGACATCCAAACAGGGCGCCTGTACCGTAATCCATCAGTACGAAGTTCGCTATATAGACAGGCAGGTTTGTATTCAGAAACGGATGTTTGACATACAGCCCGGTATGAACCCCTTTTTTCTCCGCTTTTTCTATCGCTTCTTCACTGGTGCCCATACGGGAGCATTCACGCACAAAAGCCTCAATCTCCGGGCTGGACTTCACAAGTTTTTGCGCCAGAGGATGGTCAGCAGCAATGGCAGCAAAACTCATCCCGAAGATCGTATCAGGACGCGTTGTATAGACTTCAAGCGTCTCATCGCTCTCCTCAATCGAGAAGTGAATGGTGGCACCATATGATTTGCCAATCCATTTATCCTGCATCAGGCGAACTTTATCCGGCCAGCCCGGAAGATTATCCAGGCCCTGCAGCAGATCTTCCGCGTAATCGGTGATTTTCAGGAACCATTGAGACAGGGTGCGTCGCTCAATCGGTGCGCCGGAGCGCCAGCCGCACCCATCAATGACCTGTTCATTGGCAAGCACGGTATGGTCCACCGGGTCCCAGTTTACTACTGCTTCCTTGCGATACGCGACACCACGTTTCAGCATCTCAAGGAAGAAACGCTGCTCATGCTGGTAATAATCTGCATCACACGTGGCCAGTTCCCGGCTCCAGTCATAGGAAAGACCCAGGGATTTCTGTTGCTCACGCATTGTATCAATGTTGCGGTATGTCCAGCCGGCAGGGTGGCTATTATTTTCTATTGCGGCATTCTCGGCGGGTAGTCCGAAAGCATCCCAGCCCATCGGATGTAACACATTATAACCACGTGCGCGCCAGTAACGGGCCAGGGCATCGCCCAGCGTATACACCCGCACATGGCCCATATGCAAATGCCCGGATGGATAGGGAAACTGCTCTAACACATAATATTTAGGGCGCGGGTCATGATCAGAGGCTTTAAATAAAGCCGCTTCCTCCCATCGTTGTTGCCATGTCGTTTCGGCTTCGCGGAACGCGTAACGATCGCTCATGAGAATTAAGAGCCTTGCCTTACACGCAGCTGACGTGCGCGGGTCAAAATAGTATTTTCCAAATCACGAGCCACAGAGTCACTGACCTCCGCATCGCGCCACTGGCTCTCAGGGTCTTGTTTTTGTTTAAATAAAGAGACTTTGACACCGTCAGCACGCAGGCTACGATCAAGGATTAATGCCGTTACTTTAAAGCGCTCTCCGGGGGTTTTGGGATCTTCATACCAGTCCGTAATAATGACGCCGCCAAAAGGATCTGCGGAGGCAAGCGGCATAAAAGCCAGCGTATCCAGCGTTGCTCGCCAGAGAAAACTGTTCACACCAATGGGTGAAGCACCGGCCGATTCTTCTTCGCTGCGTCCAAACACAAGCAGGCCACCTTCCCCGGTTAGCTTCCCATATCGGGAGCGGCGCTCATCCTCAGGGTCCTGCGGATAACTGGCATCCACATCGGCACCATCACAGGCGGCAAGCGTTAAAAGAAAAAGGGAACAAACAGAAGGAAGAAGAAAGCGTAAATACATAGGAATATCAATTGTTACAAACATAAAAAGGGCGGTGCAAATTAGCACCGCCCTCCTTATAACACAAGTCTAACTGATTAGAAAGACAGCAGCGTACCCAGCAGGAATACGGTACCGTCGTTATCAGCTACACCTACCGGCGTATCGAACTCGTAGAAGCTGAGTTCAGCATACGGGGTCAGACCCGGTGCGAGTTCGTAGTCCGCGCCAATAGCGAGGTTTTCAAACTCGTTTTCGCCAGCGCCGGCACCCAGTTCAACATCACTGTTGAGGTAGGTAGCGGAAGCGCCGAACGGACCGAAGTCATAGGAAAGACCCAGAGTCCAGTAGTCGGATTCGTTGTTGGAACCAGGAGCCATCAGGCTGTCGTCCCAGTCACCGTAAGAACCAGCGAGGTGGAAGCCCATGTAACCAACGGCTGCACCAATGTTCCATGCGGTAACATCTTCCGTAGCGGAAGTGTCTGCATCTGCGAATTCACCGGTAACGGCAGCAGCAAAGCTAACTTCGTCCCACTGATTTTCGTAGTTCAGACCAATGTCAAACACATCACCGATACCACCGGCAGCGCTATCGATGCGGGTCACAGTCTGACCACGATCGGTGCCGTCGGGGGAGTAGCTCAGACCCAGCTGGAAGCCGGAGAAGCGAGGTGAGTAGTAGGTGATTTTGGTGGTGTTGTCGGTGGTTTCACCGCCAGCAACAAACAGGGAACCATGATCCTGCGGCAGAGCAGCAGAAGTAATGAATGCGGTACCCGGATGGTTAGCAAAATACCACCAACCGCCGTGAATACCACCCGAACCACGAGCGATATTAGAAGCGTCTACTTTCAGAGCTTCAATAGCAGTGTTGTTGGAACCAAGTTCAAAACGACCCCAGTTACCATCTAAGTAGATGTAAGTACGGGAAGCGTTCAGACCTTGAGCATCAGCATCTGCAGTAACGTCTGCTTCCAGATCAATTACAGCACCGTAGCCGAGGCCACTATCGGTTTTACCGTCTACGCTAATACTAACTTCCGTGTCGTTACGGAAACCGTAACCACGCTGCGCAGCGTCGAGGTCATCGCTCATTACGCCAGCTTGGAAGTCAATAAAGCCGCCTACGGTCACTTTGGGGGTCTGAGCGGCAGAAGCAGCACTGGAGAACAGTACAGCTGCGCCGATGAGACCGGTAGTTCCGAGAAGAAACTTTTTCATGACAATCATCCTAATCTTGCACGTTTTATCATTAACAAAACACTCGGACACACATTATTGCGCGGCCTTGGAGCCATTAATCAGTTATTTGGCCCTGCGGCGCAAGTCCGACCGGGCAAACCATCGCCCGGAACGCACCCTTTTACATGCGTTGTTGCGATAATACAACAAAGAATTTATGGTAGGGAAAACGATGGGCACACAGGAGTAAATTATTATAAATCAGATAGATAGAAAATATGCGGCACAAAAGTGCACAGAAATCAGGACAAAAATGCAGAATGCTGCTGCGAAAACACCTCTGGCAACACAGCATGTAGAACTGGTGGGTGCGTGCAAGGGCAAAAGTGCGGATACATTGCAGCCTTTTCTAAAGGAAGGGCTTTTGCATTATGGTGAAAACAGGGTGCAGGAAGCGCAGAAAAAATGGTTGTCATTAAAAAAAGCCTATCCGGATGCGAAGCTACACCTTATCGGCCCCTTACAATCGAACAAAGCGGCGCAAGCGGTGGCACTGTTTGATGTGATTGAAACGGTGGACCGGGAAAAAATTGCGTTAAAGCTTGGTGAGGAAATGCACCGGCAGGGGCGTCACCTGCCCTGTCTGATTCAGGTGAATATTGGTAAAGAGCCTCAGAAGGCAGGCATTATGCCTGAGAATCTTGCTGCATTCGTAACATTTTGTCGTGATGAAGCAAAGCTGTTGGTCGAAGGGTTGATGTGCGTCCCTCCCGCTGAAAAAGACCCTGCAGCGTTCTTTGCGCTCATGCGGGAGCTGGCCAAACGCCATGGGTTGAAGACGCTGAGTATGGGAATGAGCGGGGATTATGAAACAGCCATTGCGTTTGGTGCGACCCATGTGCGGATTGGTACGGCACTCTTTGGCGCGAGGGACGCTACATCTCCATCGCCACTTCTACCAGAGACGACTTGAACTGATCACGTTTATTCGGGTTATCCAGCCCCAGCGATGGCTGGCGGTAAGCGGTGAGGTTGGTTGGAATAACCAGCGCTTCTTCCGGCGCCGTTTCCTGAATATTATCTGCCTCTAGCCGATTATGAACAGCAACAACGACGGCTGCCTGTCCGTTATCGGCATCAAGCATGGTGCCATTATCCATGAGCGCAGTCGTTTTTTTGGTCACCAGGGGGGCTTCTTGGCCGGGTGTAGTGATCTCTTCCAGTGCGGACATCGCCATTTCCCCGACATCCTGCCCTGTTGCCACTTCCAGCGCGGCGTTAGCGGCAGAAGAGATAAGCCCGGGAATGCCCCCGAAGATGCCTCCACCAACAATGCGGGCAGCCGGAGATATTTCATCACCGGTGGCAGCGCGGTAAATAGTGGAAACGACCGGGATGTGTTGCAACGGGTTGACGAAATCCAGCAGATCGAAAAAGTCAAACCCCTCTTCTGCAGCAGCAGGCGTTGCCTGCTGACCGTGAGGGGTCAGGGGCTGTGCCTGCAGGGTACCGGGCGATACGCTGTTCATTTCTCGTTTCCGTTAATTAAAATAACCTGAGAAATAGTAAGCAGGAATCGTGCCAGAAGGTGCACCGTGCGGGCCTGCTGGCCCTTAGGTGGCGCGGCGGACTGAACTACTGTTTGCTCTGTATGATGTGGAAAAAACCAGACACTTATATTGATTCATATAAGAAAATGAAAGCTGCTTACGCGCGGCCATCAGCTGAGCCTCTACCTTCTCCTTCTCCATATCCGCTATCGCTTCGGCAGATTCCGCCAGAATCGTACATTCAGTGCCGTGGGTTTCTGCATATCCGGCAGAGATAAAGATTTTCTCAACCTTTCCGCCATTATGCAGGGACACCACGCCGGGGCGGATGATGGAAACGAACGGCACGTGATCAGCCATCACACCAAAATCCCCTTCCGCACCAGGTACGACCACCATCTCCACCTCGGAGGAAAACACTTCCTTTTCCGGAGTCACCAGCGTGCAGGTAAGTTGTTCGCTCATCGCTTATCTCTCATCCTGTGAATTATGCAGCTTCCGCAGCAATTTTCTTGGCTTTCTCTACCGCTTCATCCATGCCGCCGACCATATAGAAGGCCGCTTCCGGCAGGTCGTCATATTTGCCGGCCACGATATCTTTGAACCCGGCAATCGTGTCTTTCAGATCGACCAGTTTACCCGGCGCGCCGGTAAAGACTTCCGCCACATGGAACGGCTGGGACAGGAAGCGCTGGATTTTCCGGGCACGTGCTACGGTCAGCTTGTCTTCCTCGGAAAGCTCGTCCATACCGAGAATGGCAATAATGTCCTGAAGGGATTTATAGGTTTGGAGTACGCGTTGTACATCCCGCGCCACCTGATAATGTTCTTCACCGACGATCTTCGGATCCAGCATCCGCGAAGAGGAATCCAGCGGGTCTACTGCCGGGTAAATCCCCAGCTCGGCAATGGAACGCGACAGTACGGTGGTGGCGTCCAGATGCGCGAAGGTGGTCGCCGGTGCCGGGTCGGTCAGGTCATCCGCCGGCACGTAAACCGC
>CAYMGS010000034.1:0-15192 GCA_964390025.1 uncultured Rickettsiales bacterium
CGAAATCGAGATGGGTGATGCCGTCGTGCCGGAATTTGATATCACCTACTTCTTTACCGATAATATTGCCGCTGAGTTGATTCTGGCAACGTCTGAACATTCTGTGGGAGCATCCAACACCGCCATTGGCAATGTAGACCTCGGCGATAGCTGGCTTCTGCCCCCCACCCTGACACTGCAATACCACTTTATGCCACACTCGGACTTTCGTCCGTATGCCGGGGTGGGTGTCAACTATTCCATTTTCTACGGGGAAGATGAAGCTGCCGGTATTTCCAGCCTTGAGGTGGATAATGGCTTTGGTCTGGCTACACAGGTTGGTTTTGACTACGGACTGGATGAAAACTGGGCGGTCAACGTGGATGTAAAGAAGATCTTCCTGAATGTTGACGCCAGCGTTAATAGCGGCGCGGTCACCGCCGATATTGATGTGGATCCGTGGATTTTCGGTGTCGGTCTGGCATACAGATTCTAAGATCTATATCATACATATGCGAGAAAGGGGCCAGTCGGCCCCTTTTTTGTACCTACAAGAAGATGGGTTCATTCTCAGCGCATAATATGTTATAAGCCAGCTGTTTTTCATCTGAGGAGGAGCATACATTATGCAGAGCAGCGCGCCGGTATCTGTTATTCATACTGATATTACGGCAACCCTTTCCAATTGCGCTCTCTTCCGTGGATTAAGCGACTCCCAGCGTACAGATCTAATGCAGCAGGCATCCATTGTGCACGCAGCCAAGGGGAAGACGCTGTATGTACATCAGGAAGAAGCCTCCAGCTTTTATATTGTGTCGCAGGGCTGGATCAAGCTGTTCCGTGAGACGCTGGATGGCAACGAAGCTGTGATCGACATCTTAAATGACGGACATATATTCGGTGAAACGTCCATGTTCGGTAATGGCTCGTATAGCAGTAGTGCGCAGGCCGTTGAAGACACCACCCTGATACGTCTGCCCATCAGCAGCCTGCGTCAGATTATTGAAGCAGAGCCTAAAGTGGCACTGAACCTGCTGGACTCTATGAGCCGCTTCCGCCAACAGCAGGAACGTGAGCTGGAACATCGCAGCCTGCAAAATGCACCGCAACGTATCGGGTGTTTTCTCCTGAGATTATGCGGCACGGAAATGCCGGATGAAGTCACGCTGCATTTGCCCTACGATAAAACATTGCTGGCAGCACGACTCGGTATGAAGCCCGAGACGTTTTCTCGTGCGCTTGCCAAACTCAGAAGCGAAACGGGAATTTCCATCAATGGCGCGGCCATCCATATCAGTAATGTGCGCCACCTGGTTGAATATAGCTGCAGCGCCTGTTCACAGAGCTTTCCCTGCGAAGACGCTGGCTGTTAGCAGATTACTGCTCATCCACTTTCCAGACAAATACCAGCTTGCGGGCCTTACCGTCACGAACGCTCACACGCTTCTTCTTTTCCTCCCCCTGATAAATCACCGTAACATCGTACGTAGCAGCGGGCAGGTCAATTAACACCAGCGGGCCCTCCGCCGTTGCTTCCACTACCATATCACCGGACACATCCCATACAATCACATGGGCATTCGCAATATAGAACCCCTGAGTCGTCGCCAGTTCCAACTTTAAGCTGTAATCCTTTTCTGCTTCTGCAAGGGCCTCTCTCTCCGCTGCACCGATACCCCCCGTTAGAACGCGCACGTCTTCGGCGCTGGCCGGGCCGGAAAGCAACCATGAACACAGGAGTGCCAGCGGTGCAAATCGTGTCAGTCTGTTCATTACCTGTTCCTTTCAATGTTAATGCATTTGTATCAGATGGTTATTTGTATTTGCATCTCTGTACGATACGTTAAATTGTTAACAAACTTATAGAATATTAATAATTTCGGGTCATGTCTTAATTGTAACTTAATGGTCTCAGCCGTATCATTGGTTGTAATTAGCCGCCGCTTTACGGAGATATACCATATGAACGCCCTACAACAAACAGCCTTTTCCAAACAATTTATACTTGTTGTATCGCCAAAAGGGGAACTTAAGAACCGTTACTGCCAATGGCTGGAGGAAGAGTTTGAAGAGACCGGCGTGGTACTCGGGATAGAAAACATTGCGGAAGCAGAAGCACTCCTTGCCACCTGCCGACCGGAATGCATTGTACTGGATGCCCCGGATATCAGCGAAGAAGAGAGCCGTTGCATACAGCGATTGAAAAGGCTGTACGGCGCGTTACCCCCTATTGTATCACTTAACCATTCCCTGCCTGCTCACTATGAGGAGACACCCGTCATCCACTTATCAGGCGATGGCACCGAACGTTCTCTCATATGTGTGGCGATAAAGCGCCTTTTGCACTAATGCGTTCTTCTTCCCTGTATAAATATTCGGATGGGGCATCCGCAATTTGCACACACAACCTTTACTAGAAAACCCTTATATTATCTGGCAACCTGATATAGTCCTGCGTAAAGTGAGGACGCTCATGGCCGTCAATATTTTATGCATTGAGCCTGACCCGGAACAATACCGCATTTATGCCGGATTACTGGAACAGGAAGAACAAAACCGGTTTGCCCTACACCATACGGATCGATTAAAGGCGGCTCTGGCACAGCTCCGCGAGGAAAAATATCACGCTATTCTCATTGACCCGCAACTCCCCGATGCCAGCGGCGTTGACAGTATCAAACAACTCTATACTCAGTGCCCGCACATCCCGATTATACTGCTGACCAGCCCGGATGATCATCCTGAGATCGAGCATATGGCACTGTGCTGCGGCGCGCAGGATTGTTTATATAAATCAGAACTACAGGTGCACCAGCTGCGACGGAGCCCCGAGCACTCCATTCAACGTAAACGTATGGAAGCAGAGTTTTTCTTTCGCTCACATTATGACCCGCTGACGCGCCTGCCCAATGCTGCGCTGATGGAAGAGTATGTGCAAAAAGCCCTGCATCGCGCCCAGCGTTATCAGACGCGTCCGGCATTTATGTTGATAGAGGTTCGTAACTATGACTCCATCATTGAAACATTTGGCCATGACGCCATAGAGCATCTGATGGCCAGTTACAGTACGGGCCTGAAGCACATATTACGGGAGTGTGATATTATCGGGCGCTGGCACGATGAAAGTTTTGCCGTATTGCTGGAGCCCGTACACTCAACCGATAGCTGTCATCACCTTGCACAACGCATCCTGACCGCACTCAGCCAGCCCGTAGTGTTGGATAAAGGTCGGCTCAACGTTCATTTAAATATCGGTATCACGCTTATCGGCACCCGTGTTGAGCATGCCGGAGAGGTCATTATCGGCGCCAAGCATGCGCTGTATCAGGCGAGGGAAAACTTCAACGGGCTGTATGTCTGTGACATGCAGCGCGAACGTGCGGTGGCGTGAGCAGGCGTACGGTGTAAGGTTTACGCGCTTTTCTTCTTCTCACGCCCGGCCTTTTTGCGATCGTTGGCGTCCAGCAGTTTTTTACGCAGCCTGAGATTCTTCGGGGTCACTTCCACCAGCTCGTCTTCTTCAATGTAGGAAATCATTTCCTCCAGCGACATTTTGCGCGGCGGGGTCAGGCGGATGGACTCATCCTTTCCTGAGGCGCGGACATTGGTCAGTTGCTTGCCCTTGAGTACGTTGATCTCCAGATCGTTATCCCGGTTATGCTCACCGACGACCATCCCGCCATAGACCTTTTCCTGCGGATGGATAAACATCACCCCTCTGTCCTGAAGGTTAAAGATAGCATACGCGACGGCTTCTCCCTGATCCATCGCGATCAGCGCGCCGTTTCGCCGTCCCGGAATGTCACCCTTATACGGCTCATGCGTATGGTACAGCCGGTTCATCACGCCGCTGCCCCGCGTATCGGTCAGAAACTCGCTCTGGTACCCGATCAACCCGCGTGAGGGCGCATGAAACACAATGCGCGTCTTGCCGCCACCGGAGGGGCGCATATCGATCATCTGGCCTTTGCGCAGGCTGATCTTCTCCACCACCACGCCGCTGAATTCCTCATCGACATCGACCACCACTTCTTCCACCGGCTCCAGCATCTCGCCGGTAGCCTCATCCTTACGCAGCAGCACACGCGGACGCGAGACGGACAGTTCAAACCCTTCGCGGCGCATGGTCTCAATCAGCACGCCAAGCTGCAATTCCCCGCGCCCGCCCACTTCATAGGCATCCTTGCTTTCACTCTCGGTCACGGTAATCGCCACATTGGTTTCCGCTTCTGCCATCAGCCGGTCACGGATCATGCGGGAGGTGACCTTGTCCCCTTCCTGCCCGGCATACGGGGAATCATTCACCCCCACCGTAATCGCCATGGTCGGCGGGTCGATGGGCGTGGAAGGCACCGGCTCACTCACCGCCATATCGCAGATCGTATCCGCTACCGATGTCGTCTGCATCCCCGCCAGCGAGATAATATCACCTGCCACCGCCTCTTCCACCGGCACACGCTCGATGCCGGCAAAGGTTTGCAGTTTGGAAAGCCGGAACTGCTCCACCACCTCGCCTGCAAGGTTCAGCGCCTTCACCGGCATATTCACCTTCGCCACCCCGCTGATGATGCGACCAGTCAGTACGCGGCCTAAAAACGGGTCGGATTCCAGCAATGTCACCAGCATGGAAAACGGCGCGTCTTTGTCCACCTGCGGCTCCGGCACATGCTTCACAATCGTCTCCAGCAGCGGCGTCAGATTCTCACGCGGATCGTCCAGATCATTAACCGCCCAGCCATCGCGCCCGGAGGCATAGAGAATCGGGAAATCAAGCTGCTCGGAGGAGGCATCCAGTGCGACGAAGAGATCAAACACCTCATCCACCACCTCATCGGGGCGGCCATCCGGACGGTCGATCTTGTTAATCACCACAATCGGTCGCAGCCCCTGCGCCAGCGCTTTGCCTAACACAAACTTGGTCTGCGGCATCGGGCCTTCCGCCGCGTCAGTCAGCAGAATCACCCCGTCCGCCATCGAGAGCACGCGTTCCACCTCGCCACCAAAGTCGGCGTGGCCCGGCGTGTCGATAATATTGATGCGAATCTCCTCCCACTTGATCGAAGTGCATTTGGCGAGGATGGTGATGCCGCGCTCTTTTTCCAGATCGTTGCTGTCCATCACCCGTTCATCGACCGACTGGTTGGTGCGGAACGTCCCGCACTGCTTCAGCAGGGAATCAATCAATGTGGTCTTGCCATGATCCACATGGGCAATGATGGCAATATTGCGAATCTCTTTCATAACGCGCTCCTCCCGGGAAAGGGCGCTACATACAGGGTTTTCCGGGGTTTGGCAAGGTTATATGATGGCGCCCCGTGCGGGCCTGCTGGCCCTCCGACCCGGCTACGCCGGAGCGAAGCTCCTTTAGCTTCGCCGAGGCAAGTGCGCGCCGCTGCGCAGGCTGACGGCTCTGCGCGAACGTACTGTTCGCGCTTCCTGTTCCTGTCACTGTCATTGCGAGGAGTCTTTACGGGTAGCGGTCGTGCGTAGCGCGGAGCGACCCGGACAGCGTGACGAAGCAATCCACTCTTGTCACCCTGCACGTGATGCGGGGTCTGGCGGCATACATCTCCGGATGACATTATAAAGATGGGTAATGCATCAGAAAATAAATCTTATCCGAGATCGCCGTCCGCCAAAGGCGAATATATTCTTATTAATGAGTCGGTTCCAAGAATCCTTGAACGAGAACGTTTGCCTTACGGTAAACATCTAGCCACTGCGCTTTTTTTCTCGCCGGAAAAGTAATATTAACCGCCCCTACAGACTGTAATGAAGCAATTATTGTGCAGGTGGGTTCATGACATAACACAAAAACTCCTTTTAGTTCCTCAGCCTCAGGGACTCCTATAGATAATTCAGATGGAATATCTTCGCTATTTTTATCGCCTAATGCTCTAACAGGAACGGCGCTAAAATTGAGTATAGGACTGGTTTTATTATTAATCAACAACGGAGGAATCGGGGATAGGTCGTTATAAATCGTATCGTAATTCTGCCGGTAAAAATTACTTTCAAGGTTCACAAATTGGATGGACATGATGTCCTCTTTAGGCACAAGTCTCATTTCATTAGGAGAAGTCTTAGGAACGGGCCTCAGATCGTTTATGGATGCATATACTGTTCTTTCTGAGTCCTGAAAATTTTCATTGTTATATGACTGCATTTGATCATCAAAAAACAAGCTTGGAATATGAAGTGTGATATCTCCTTTTTCCTTATTATTGAGATTTAGTGTCGTCACTAAACTGACACGCTGCTGCTTGAGCAACTGAAAAATACTCTCACTGAAGAAATGTGGGGTTATAAAAACAACCGCCATCGCTACCGTTATCAACCATGCTTCTGTTTCTTTTTCCGGAGGTGACACAACTTCCCTGTTAAGTGCATCAGCTATTTTCCGGGCTTTTCTCAAAATGCGCATCCAATTCATATACGCAGCAAAAAATAACAGCGGAAAAATATACCACGCTTGTTGCACCCACCATTCAATAAATCCACCAAATATAAACTGCTGGGACGCCAAGACAGCTGTAAAAATAAGCGCATAATTTGAAGCATAATTGATACGCCCTTTTCTGATCGTATCATTAAGTGTCTGGAGCTTCTTTTCCTGTTTTTCTATCGCATTCTGCATAGTTCACTCTGCAACTCTTTTGTTATGCTCATCAGCACAACCGCTTAATATCAGCACTTCAGTTATGTATCTTCACCATCTTTGATAATATATATACAGACACGTCCAACCAGTTTTCATATACTTTGTCTTGAGCCATCATAACATATCCTATGTAGGAACTTTTTATATCAATTCAACTCGATTGCGTCTGCACCCCCTCCTGCTCGCTACGCTCTCTTCCTCCCCCTGTCAGGGGGAGGATTAAGGTGGGGGTGAGTGAAGAAGCTCATGATTGCCTTTAGAGTAAAAATCGCTACACTCCGCCGCATGACCACCACCCTCACCCTGCCACGCTGGTACGATCTCCATGCCCATTTTCGCCAAGAGACATTGCTGGCACCGATGCTGGCCGCACATCATGCCATGGGCTGCGCGGGGATTCTCGCCATGCCCAATACCAAACCGCCGGTCGGCAAAGTGCATGAAGCCGATGACCTGCCCTACTGGAGCATTGAGGGCTACCAGAAGATGATTAATGAGGCGGGCGGGGATGCGTTTGATACGGTGATTACCCCGCTCTACCTGACACCGCAGACCACCCCACAGATGATCGAAGACGGGGCCGCCTCCGGGTTGTTGCAAGCCGTAAAATACTACCCGCCGCACGGCACCACCGGCGCGGAACATGCTGCCGGGTTTGAGCATTTTGAGCGCAATGGTGTATTCGCGGCCATGGAATCACACGGTGTCGTGCTATGTGTTCACGGCGAAGAGCATGGCCTGAACCCGGAACAGTATTTCGCGCGGGATGGAAACGCAGAGGATTTGTTCTACCGCGAACGCCTGCCGCGCGTGATCGACGCGCACCCAACACTCAGAATTGTGGCCGAACATCTGACCACCAAGGTGGGCGCAGAGCTGGTGAAACAGGCGGGCGAACAACTGGCCGCTACCGTCACCCCGCAACATCTGCTCTACACGGTGGGACACCTGTTGCAGGGGCTGAAATACCATCTCTACTGCCTGCCCGTGGTGAAGTTCGAGGAAGACCGCACGGCCTTACGCAATGCCGTAACTGACCCGGAGAACACACAGTTCTTCGCCGGTACCGACAGCGCGCCGCATACAAAAAAAGCCACCGCCTGCGGATGTGCCGCCGGATGCTTTACCGGGGGGATTGCGCCCCAGCTTTACGCCAAGGCATTCGAGCAGGCAGGCGTTGATCTGGGCAGCGAGAACGGGCAGACAATCTTCACCCGCTTTCTCTGCCTCAACGGTGCTGCATATTACAAACTGCCCATCCCGGATGCCACGTTCTCCCTGACAAAAAAACCGCAGAAGGTAATGCCCTGCCCCACCCCGGAAGGCGACATTCTCCCGCTGCCGCTGGGTCTGGAAGGAGACGGGGCTACCCTGAACTGGCGTATCGCCTGAGTATATTTTCTCCCTTCCGGGTCAATACACAGCTCCCTCATGATGAGCCTACATCATCACACACAGGAGCCAACCCATGACCGACCATCAGCATTACCAGCCCGTCACCGCCACCATTGATACCACCATTGCCAGCAGCGGCACGACCTCGGAGATCATCGACCTGCGCGGCACCACGCTCTGCGGCATTCACATGCCCGCTGCGTTCGATGGCACCGGCCTGTCCTTTGAGATTGCCCCCTCCATCGGCGGCACCTACCAGACCATGTATAAAAACGGGGCAGACCGTTCGGAAATTGTGGCTCCGGGGAAATATGTGGAACTCGACCCGGTAGCGTTTGCCGGTGTGCAGTTCATGAAGATTACATCCGATACAACGGAAACCGCCGCGCGCACTCTCACGCTGGCGGTACGACCTGTTTAGCCACGGCCGTCCGTGCCACGAATCGTGACCGTCAGTGGGTCATAGCCGCGGTAGCGCACGTCTTAGACGATCCGTCAAAGACACATAAACAGAGAATGTGAACGCGGCGTCTAGTGCGCTTATATGGATGTTGCTGCCGTTTTATTTCACAAAATTGTCATACAATAGCGCGCAGAGCTTGCTATGGTGCCGTGATGTTAATAATAATTTTTATCTCAGGAGAACATACAAACTCTTCTTTAGTCGTGTCCTCAGCCGAAGCCTTATCCCCCATAGCCCACGCAGGAGCCATCATCCCCAAACACACCAAAAAACACACCACTTGCTTCATTCGCATCACCATCTCCACTGCATTAACCATTTCCATCCTACATATCTGAGGCCGCATGACAATTGATATAAACGCATGGCACTCAGCCCGGCGTTGCATTATTAGGCAGCAGAAGGCAGGACTAGCAGAATACTTTCTGTGCCATTGTCGATACCGACGCACGCTATCATCGGCATGTCTATCTTGGTTACTTGTTATGGTGAATGATGATGATTTATTGCGGAAAAGTGCCCCACCAGTGCCCCACAGAGCTAGCTTCTTATTATCAGCCATCCGCGCTTCTTTGTATAACTCATTGAAAAGAAAGGTGGTGGAGGGAGTAGGATTCGAACCTACGTAGGGAAAACCCGGCAGATTTACAGTCTGCTGCCATTGACCGCTCGGCCACCCCTCCACGGGAGATGCATTTTATCAATGCAAGGGGGTTTTAGCTACTGTATAAGGCGTGCATTGTCAATCATCGATCAGAGGTTTCATGGCCAGACGCTCCCGCCCAGCTCAGAAATCACCTTCAGGCAGTTACTGGCTGTGGGGACGGCATGCGTGTGAAGCAGCACTGGCCAACCCGGAGCGCCGCATCAGGCGCGTGGTGAGTACACGTAATGCCGCCCAGCATATCCCGGAGCGGGGGGGGCTTCCACGTACGGAAATGCTGGAACCGCGTGCGATTGAAACGCTGCTTGGGCCGGACGCGATCCATCAGGGTATCGCGCTGGAGGTGCTGCCGCTGGAGCCACTGGATATAGAAGACATACTCCCGTGCGAGAAACCGCTGGTCGTCCTCGATCAGGTGACCGACCCGCATAATGTGGGGGCAATTCTGCGCTCTGCAGCAGCATTTGGAGCCGCCGCGGTCATCCTGCCCCGTGACCATGCCGCACCGCAGGGCGGAGTCATGGCACGTGCCGCTGCCGGGGCACTTGATCTGGTGCCGATCGTATATGTCACGAATCTTTCACGGGCACTGGAAGAACTCAAAACTGCAGGTTACTGGGTCGCCGGACTGGACGGTCAGGCAAACGCGGATATCCATACTGCCGGACTGTCCGCCAAAACCGCATTGGTACTGGGGGCAGAAGGCAAAGGGATGCGGCGACTGACAGCAGAGTCGTGTGACCTGCTGGTCAGGCTGCCCATGGACACACGGATGGAATCACTCAACGTCTCGAACGCAGCGGCCATTGCCTTGTTCACATTATATACGGCACGCGGTGAGGCCTAACCTGCTTTGCGCACGCCTGTGCTCGCATCTTCTTTTTCATGCGGGTCACGGTTCGTCAGGTTCAGCAGGTTCTCCACCGGTTGCGTAGCGGTGTTCACCAGTTCGTTATAGAGTTCGATATTATGCAGCTTGGCGATTACATCCGTCTGCGCCAGCACCTCTTGCGGTGTAACCATGGAAAGCATCTGCTCTGTACGGGGCAAAGTTAGTGCGCCCCCTGCCTCATAACACGGATCATGTGCGAGGACGCTGACACCTGCTTCCAGCAGTTTGGATGCCAGCAATAATGCCGGACTCTCCCGCAGATCGTCGACATGCTCCTTGAACGCCACACCAAGCAGACCGACGGTCTTCGGCCCATGCGCCAGAATACGTTTCACACCGAGGTCAATCTATTCTTCATTGGATGGCAGAATGCCGGCAATCATCGGTAGCTCCACCCCATTTTTGCGCGCCAGCGCCAGCAGGCCCCGTGTGTCTTTCGGCAGGCAGGAACCGCCAAAGGCAAAACCCGGACGCAGGTAATATTTGGAAATGTTGA
Organism: uncultured Rickettsiales bacterium; assembly: GCA_964390025.1. GTDB lineage: Bacteria > Pseudomonadota > Alphaproteobacteria > Rickettsiales > UBA998 > CAYMGS01. Next base: position 10,551 of record CAYMGS010000034.1, read on the forward strand.
GCTGGTCGTCTTCCAGAAACACCTTGATGGTCTCATCCGGGTTACCGTCAAATGCGGTGCATACACGGCCAATCTCATTGGCGAAGGTGATCTTGAGCGCATGCCAGGTATTGTCTACATACTTGGCAAACTCCGCCGTCTCCACGGCAACATGCAGCCGTTCTCCCTGTACATCTTTGTACAGACGCTCGATAACCCCGGCCACTTCCGGCGTATCCGCGCCAATGACAATCCGGCCCGTATGAAAGAAATCCTGAATCGCCTTTCCTTCGCGCAAAAATTCCGGGTTGGAGCCAATATGAAAACCCTCGCCCAGCTCTTTGCCGGAAGCCTCTGCAATGACAGGTGCCAGCCGGGTGCGCATTGTGCCCGGTGGCACCGTGGAGCGCACCACAACGATCGGCACGTGATCGACCTCACGTATGGCTTCACCAATCGTCTTACATGCGGCATCCAGATAGGATAAATCCGGTACACCGGTCTCTTCCGGGGTAGGCGTCCCTACAGCAAGCATAATGACTGCCGCATTCGAAACCGCTTCCTGCGCATCAGTCGTGGCACGGAACGTCTCACGCCTGAAGGTCTCCTCTACCAGTTCCGGGACACCCTCTTCCACAAAGGGCGCACGCGCCTCATTGAAAGCCGCCACCCGTTCAGAGTTTATGTCCAGTCCAATGACATTAAATCCCTGTTTGGCAAAACAGAGGCCGGAGACCGCACCTACCGGCCCAAGTCCAATCATACATATGTCATAACGTGTCATGCGTACCCCTACTGTGACGTTCGGTGCTCTCTATAATTCACACCGGTCAACAATACAATATTAACCTTGGTTAAAATTCTGGGACATTAATATATGGGCGATGCTATCTACCCAGCAACCCTTTCAGCCCGTCACGGATATTACGTACATCATCCTCAATGGCCTTAAAGTCTTCTTTGACATCTTCCCGTTTTACATCCACGGCATCTTTCAGACTGGGGGCAGGTTCTGTCGCTGTAGCCTCCGGGTTTTCAATAGGCGTCAGGCACGGATGCAGACCACTTAAATCCTGACCAGCGGCTTTCGGGTCCTTGCCTTTACCCAGCAATGCTTCCACGCCACGTAGTTTCTTAGAGTCAACGAACATCTTGGTAATACTAAACGCTGCCTGCGTGCGATCCGGTTTGATTTCCGGGTTGGCAAGCCGCCCCTTGATTCTCACCGGGAAAGAAAGCTCGGCGAAGCCGGCACTTTTAGGCTGGGGGTATAATACAAACGAGAGGGACTCCTGCGGCAAATGCACCGACCCTTCGCCATACATGCGTACATGTTTGGTATCGGCCACCAGATATTCCGGCTGACCGACGCCCTGATCAATATCCAGCTTTGCCAGTGCACAATTCACTTTTATGTCACCCGAACGATTCTTCCCCTGCAGCATATTGGCCAGTTCCGTGGCATCTTGCATCTTCGGATCTTCCAGCACCATATGCTCTACCACCGCTTCCACCGTACCGTTCAGGCTCGGTAGCATCGCATGCAGACTCCCGCCCTGTCCTTTCAGTGTCAGCGCCCCGTTAAAAACGCCGCCGCTTACTTTCTCTGTCGTCCCCACCTCGGTGAGAAACTTTCCAAAATCCTGACCGGACACGGACATACTGGCACTCATGGCGGGGGGAGATACATTGGGATTATAGGCAAAACGTCCTTTGACGCGGTCTTCCATAATTTTAAACTGGAGGGGGTCCACCTGCAAAATACCGGATTTCAGCATCAGATTTCCCATCACGGTGCCAAGGGTCGTGCGAGGTGTGATAACTTCGCCAATTGTAAACTCTATATCGGCATCCACCGCCGACATCGGCCCGGCAGGAAATATGATATCCGGTATAATACGATCTTTGGGGGCAGGCGGCGCAGCTGCCTCTGTAGATCCGGCAGCGGCAACAGGTTGCGTGCTTTCCTGCTCTCCCATACGATATTGCGGCGCCGCCAGTGTTGCATTGATCGTCGGTACGGCACCACTCAGATTCACCCGCGCCCTGCCGGAAATATTCGCATCGTCAATGCTGGCCTGAATATTATCCATGGCGATATCCTGCAATGTGCCGGTGAGTTCTGTTCTCACACTAAATGGCGGAGACCCGGGTAACGCAGAACCAGCCAGTGAAGAAAATGCTTCGAGTGAATCGGCAGCTGCTTCTACATCCAGTGACAATTCCGGCTCTTTCTGCAACTCCCGAATTTTGCCCTTCACATTTACACGACTGTCGTCAGGGCCGCTTAATGAAAGTTTCACCGTCACCGGCTTCTCGGTAAGCTCTGACAATGTACCTCCGCTTAACTCCAGCGTCCCCTTGTGCGCATCCACCGCTATATCCGCCGACACCTGAATGTTTTCCTGCGTATCCAGTGTCACTGACGGCACGGACATTGTAATCGGCTTGTCTTTGGCATGATCCAGATAGGAAAGCTGCACATTCTTAAATGTCATCGGCCCGATCTGCGTCTTAAATCCCTCCGGTTTGTCTCCTTCGGCTTGTGGCTCTGCAGGTTCTTCCGCGTGGGCTATGGCAGAAGGTTCTAATGTCCAGCTGGTTTTACCCTGCTTGTTTTTCTCAAGCGCCAGCGTAACACCTGTCGCGCTAATGGAATTAATGACCACTTCACGACTCAGGAGCGGCAGCAGATCCATACTGACGGCCACCGATTCCGCGCTGACCAGATTAGGAGATGTGGCCCACTTGGGATTCGAGAGCGCTACATCTGTGATGGTAACGGAAGGGCTCAGACTCAACTGCGGACGTATATTTCCGGAGATGCGCAACTCACGACCGGTTTTTTCCTGCACCTTCGCCTGCACAAACTCCGTGATCTTCTCCTGGTTCACCATATTCAGTGCCAGATACCCGCCCACCGGGATCAGCAGCGCCAGCACAATCACGAAAATAATGAGCCGGACAAAAAAGCGACTCGGGCCGCGTGAGGAAGTATCATTCATAAATCATTCTCTCTGTTACATAACGATGTATGAGCATGCTATAATGCAGCATATATCATATAAGGAAACCATTACTTCACATGGGCAAGGCCGGTTTTCAGGTAATCGTATCCTGTCATCACTGTCAACGCCACTGCCAGCCATAATGCATACACGCCCGCCTGATATAGCAATGGAAATACCGGGCCGATAAGCAGCAGGGTAAGCGCTACCATCTGCATGGCCGTTTTATATTTTGCCAGCATGGACACCGGCATGGGAGTCTGCTTTTCCATCAGATGCTCACGCAGGCCGGAGACCAGTAATTCACGTAGCAGGATAATCAGCACCGCCACTACATGCGCCTGCCCGTTTGCCAGTAAATATACCAGCACGGTGGCCACGAGCAACTTATCCGCGATCGGGTCAAGAAACCGACCCAGCGCAGATTCCACCTTCCACCTCCGGGCCAGATACCCATCAAAAAAGTCGGTCACACTGGCATACAGAAACAGGGATGTTGCCACCCAGTAGGACGTGGGGGCAGGCAGGTAAAAGGATGCCGCAAGCAGAGGAATGACCAGAATGCGGCTCAACGTCAGTATATTGGGCAGATGGCGTTTCATGAGAATTATGCTTCTTTATTTATCAGTAGTAATGATACCCAGTCATCCTGGGATTCTTCTGCTGTCACCACCAGACCCAGCTGATCGTAATAGGCTGTAATCTCCGGCACACGCCAGCGCAACATACCGGAAAGAAGCAGCGTACCTTCGGGTGCCAGCAGCGCAGCCGTATCACGGGCAAGGCGGATATGCACATCGCTGAGAATATTACTGATAATCAGATCATACGGTGCCCCCGCTTTCACCTGCGGATGATTACAGCCATTTGCCTGAAACACCGTGATCGCATCATCAAGCTGGTTGGCACGTGCATTTGCCCGTGTCTGCTCCACCGCCTCCTGCGCAATATCAACGGCCACGACCGGAGCCTTCCATTTCAGTGCAGCCGCTATGGAGAGCACCCCTGACCCGCATCCGATATCCAGTATGTGGCGTGGCGCAGGATATTGTGGCATTGCCCCAAGCAGCCACAGGGCAAGTGCACTGGAAGGATGCGCACCGGAACCAAATGCTTCTCCGGCTTCAATGACGTAACTTTGTACCATTCCGGAAGACTACCTCATCTGCCGAAGGATGCCACACAAAATCCTGTCTCTCGCCAATTGTGGGGTTTTTGTCTACATTTTGATAACACACCGCGTCTTTTATCTATATTTTGTGTAAGCAAGGTGTTTTTCCTTTGCACCACCTCATACCGCTTGTCATCATAATTTCAGGGTGAAGCTCACCCGGCACACACAGAAGAATAAGCAACCCGAGGGAGGTGTTTCCATGGCCACATTACTTCTTGAACATGATCCGGTACTGATTAACCCGCTGGATATTGCCGAGCGTATCGTGACCGAACGTGACTGGGCATTTGACCGGCCCATCGATGATGAGCTGGTGGCGGAAGTGGCGGGGACATGGTGTAACTTCCGCATCTGGTTCACCTGGCAGCCGGATCTGGGAGCCATGATGTTCTCCTGCGCTTACGACATGAAAATTCCCCGCGTGCATCACACCACAGTGTATCCTTTGCTAACCATGATTAATGAGCGTATGTGGCTTGGA
>CAYMGS010000035.1:0-15154 GCA_964390025.1 uncultured Rickettsiales bacterium
TGCACCGATGTTTCCATGCTCTCTGATCTGAGCGCACCGAACCCTGCCAGCCTGAAGAAAACCATCAACGGCATTCAGCCCAAAGGCAAAACCCCGATAGCCTATGCGATTGAAGAAGGTGGCAAAGTGCTGGGTGAATATGAGCAGGCAAGTAATAACATCGTACTGATCTCGGATGGCATTGAAACCTGTGAAGGTGACCCGTGCGCGTCGGCGGAGAAACTAGCGGCGAATAACATCAACACCAAGGTGCATGTGGTGGGTTTTGATGTCGATGAAGCCACCCGCAAGCAACTGGAATGTATTGCAGATAAAGGCAAAGGCGAATATTTCCATGCCTCGAATACAGAAGGTTTCAAGACAGCGATTGCAGAGGTGAAAAAAGTAGCTGCTGCCCCTGCTCCCGAACCCAAGCCGGAGCCCAAACCTGAACCTAAGAGCGGTATCTGGTTCGAAGATAATTTTGAAGGAGATGCCCTGTCCTCAGACTGGGAAGTATTGAATGAAGATGCAGACAACTACATTGTCGATGAAGGCGCGCTTCAGGTGGTGTTTTCTTCAGATAAAGCCCTGATCGGCTCCAATGAAACACCGAATATCTTCCGCCTGAAGAAGGGCCTGCCGCAAGGAGACTGGACAGCCACCATGCGCATTGTGCCGGAAGTGCAGACTTTCCGTGAACGCTATAACCTTGCTGTATATAAAGACCAGGATAATATGCTTGCCGCTACCGCAGGTAATTATGTGGAATGCTGCGGTTATCACGCCGTGCTCGGACTGTGGGGCAACAAGGTAAGCAAAGGCGAAACGACCGAGTTTAAGACCAAAATGCTCTACAGCGAAAAACTGGGCGGCTTCCAGTCCGGTACGGAGAGCGTCAAAACTTTTGTCGACTGGATGGAGAAAAACGCTAAAGCCATTGAAATGCGTATCACCAAAACCGGGCGCGATTATGTCGTATCCTCCCGCGTGGAAGATGCAAAAGGCACCAAGCGCGAATGGATTGAACTTGAAAAACTCAACTCCCTGAAAAAACCTGGTGACCATTTCACCATGTCATTTCGTCAGGCACCGTTCACCAACAAAGCCTATCAGGTACAGGGCGGTGAGTCGATTCTCGGCGTAGACTGGATACGTATCGAATCCACCCAGTAAATCTACGCACTATTTCGGTGATATAACGGGGGTGTCCTGATGCAGGGCACCCCCGTAAAACACTTGGCGTAGGCCGATTTCCGCATTATAAAGGTAACCCACTGACCATAAAAACAATGAGGAACAGCATGATTCAGCTCGCCAGCGACCAGACGAAAGGAACCCCCATGGAGATCATTGCACATACGGACATCGACGTATGTAATGCAGAGCAAGTAGAAGAGCTGCGTGTTAAGCTGCTGGCTTCCTCTGAGTCCAACCCGGAAGTTTTCGCAGCACAAACCCGTGAATTCATGCTGGCTGCCGGTGTTCCTGCCGGAGAGCCGGGCACTAAAGGCAGCGCTAAAGTGCGCAGCTTCATTAACGGCGTTGCCCTGTACAGCATCCCCGATACAACGGCAGAAGAATACGGTGCCATTCATGAAAAGGCGCGCAAGTCCGCTGTCATGTGGAACAAGCTACCCCTGCCCGCCCGTCAGGAGTTTTTCCGTATTATGGCAGAAGAAGTCGGCCCGAAATATAAAGCCGCCATTGATCTGGCTATTACTGTAGAGGTCGGTAAAGCAGGTTCCGAATTTGCAAAAACCACGCGTTGGGATGAATGGGCTGCCTGCCCGCAGGTTGGCAGCTATCTATCCGGTATCCATATGAAAGACGAACAGGGGCGTAAATATTACCTGGAACTGGCCGACCATATTCAGGGTACGGCCAAGCAATTCTATTTCTATCAAAGCGCCGCCGCACATGGCCTCGGCATCTGCGGCAGCACCAACGGATTTAACTACCCGGCGGCTCTGGCGATTCCCGATGTGGTATCTAGTCGCCTGTGTGGCAATTCCTTTATTGGCAAAGCACCGTCCAAATCCCCCTCGTTCCTCTTTATCCGCCGCCGCTCGGAGGAAGAAACGCTGGACATTATGGCGGAGCGCCTGAACACCTATCCGTGGGCAGAACAAACCAGCCGTCAGGGTGTGGACTTCGCCGACCCACATACATTGAAAGTGCTGAAAGACGGCTTCGGCATTATCTCCGGACGCGAAGTCATTGAATCCTGGGCGACCGATTGTGCCGTATTACGTATCGTGGGTGGTCGTGCCGCAGGCGTGACATTCTCTGAATACCGTAAACCGGTAGACCCGACCATGGAACATACCGTGCTCGAGCTGGCAGGCAACAACCCGGTCGTTATTATGCCTTCCGCCGCTAATCTTTCTGGTGGACTGGAAAAAGTCGTTGCCACCATTGCGGACGGCAATAAAAGCAATTCCGGTCAGCGCTGTACCAGCCCGCGTCGCTGGTTCGTACATGAGGATGCATACGAGCAGGTCAAGGCTCTCGCCGTAGAATCCTATAGTGCCACCGCTGATAATGAAGCCGGTAAAATCGGCAATCCTCTGGATAACAATATCTCCACCGGTGCTATGGACAAAGGTGGGTTTGAAGCTGCACAGAACTATCTGCGTAAGGCTAAAGAAGCCGGGGCAGAAATCATCGGTGGTAAGCAGGTGCTTCAGGATCGTTTCCCGAATGCCTACTACTTTACCCCGGCTCTGGTGATCTGGGACGGAGTGGCCGACGAGAAAAAACAAATGATGCATGAGCAGGAAATCTTCGCACCGATTGCCAATCTGGATAAAGTGACCAGCCTTGGCGAAGCCATCTACAAAACCAATTGCAGTTTTGAGCATCTCTCCGGCGGTTTCTACTGTGACAGCGACCATATCCACGAGCTGTACACCTATATCAAAGGCACCAATCTTGGGTCACTGATTCATAACGGCCCGCCGAAAGACCTCTCACCGGACGGCATCCATGCTGGCCGGGATGAAGGCGGTATCGGTATTACCGGTGGCTTGCTCAGTCTGGATCAATATATGCGGCGTGACTCCGCAAATAATGTTCGCCTGCTGGCAAAGGTGGATGGCGTGGAGAATGCGCGCGCGCTGGCGGAGAAAATCCTGACACTGGGCTAGTACAGCTTTTCCTTGCATTTGACCTGAAAATATCGTAGCATCAGCGGCGAGTTTCGTAACAGACTCTTTACGACTGATGGCTGCAGGCGCAGTGTTTTATGCAGGATGCCCTTTCCTTTCTATGCTGATCCCCTCCACGTTTGATTTAAGAGTACCATTACCTTGCTGTGCAGCAGGTAGTCGAAGCTTGTCCCTGTCTCAATGGTTGAGCGGGACTCACATTTGCCTGAAAGGAGTCTGACATGGCAACAGGTACGGTTAAGTGGTTCAACCCCACTAAAGGTTATGGTTTTATTACCCCCGATGAAGGTGGTGCAGATGTATTCGTACATATCAGCGCCGTTCAGCAGTCCGGTCTTCCCGGCCTGAACGAAGGCGATAAGGTAACCTACGACATCGTGACGAACCGCGGCAAACAGGCAGCGGACAATCTGAAGATGGCCGCGTAGCGTTAGCTTCATAGCTATTTGATAGGAAAGAGGGGTGCCATGCATCCCTCTTTTTTTATGTACCACGTCATTACAGCTTTTTACGTTCTTCTTCCGGCATCTGATACGTGAAGCCTTTAATGGAACCCAGTGCCTCTTTATCACGTTTGATCTCGGCACGGCTGGTCATATAGGCACACAGCAGACGCGACACTTCCATTAGCGAATCAATATGCGTGCGCTCATAGCCATGCGAGGCATCCAGCCCAAAACAAATCAGTGAAGCCCGAATATCGTTACCCGCTTCCAGCGCCGCCGTTGCATCCGAACGGTAAAACCGGAACACATCACGCCGATATGAAATATCCTGATCTTCACACAGGCGTATCAGCTTATGTGTCAGATGGTAGTCGTAAATACCGCCCTGATCACGCATGGCGATGGTTACACCATATTCGGAAGAGTTCTGCCCCGGGGCGATGGTTGAGTTATCAATCGCTACCATAGAGGCGACATTTCCGTGCAGGATGGAAGATGCCCCGGTGCCCTCCTCCTCCGTGATGGTAAAGAGCGGATGGCAATCGACCGGCAATTTACTGTCGGATTCCCACACGGCTTTAATTGCAGCCAGCTGACAGGCCACACCTGCCTTGTTGTCAAGGTGACGGGCATTGATAAAGCCGTTCTCCAGTATCTCCGTATCCGTATCAATCGCTACAAAATCACCGACATTAAAGCCGAGCTTCACCAGATCATCCTGCGTACCGCAGCGTTCATCGACGCGAATTTCCAGATTGTCCCATGATACAGGTTGCGTATCGATTTCTTTATTATACGTATGGCCAGACGCTTTCAGCGGCAGAATGGTACCGCGATAAGCAACATTATCGGTAAAAATGGTCACACGTGCACCCTCAGCAAAGCGTGCCGACCAGTGCCCGATCATCATAATAGACAAACGGCCATTCGGTTTGAGCTCCCGTACCATCGCACCGAGCGTGTCCAGATGTGTCACAATCGCCCGGCTCGGCTCCCGGCGGCTGCCTTCAATAGTCGCGCGAATCGCCCCACGTCGTGTCAGTTCAAACGGCACACCAAAACGTTGCAGCTCTTCGGCAATAAAATGCACAATCTGGTCGGTGTACCCGCTGGGGCTGGGTATCTCCAGAAGCTTAGGCAAGATATTCAGGATATAATCGCGGTCAATCGATAGAGTGGGTGTCGTATTCATGGGATTATATAAACGTGAATGCGACGTGCTTGCAAGAGAATGTAGGGATAATTCTTACGGGGCTGTCTCAGGGAAGAGTAAATCCACAAAGCGCTCTGCCGTCGGCTGCGGCTCATGGTTGGCAAGGCCGGGCCTTTCATTGGCTTCTATAATATGATAGTGCGGCTTCAGTGGGCTTTCGACCATCAGATCCAGGCCCACGACAGGTATATCCAGTACTTTTGCTGCCTTGCGCGCTGCATCTGCCAGCACCGGGTGCAACTGATCCGTCACATCGTGAATGGTTCCGCCCGTATGCAGATTTGCCGTTTTACGTACAGTCAGCCGCACACCTTCGGGCAACACATCATCCAGCGTATACCCGGCATTGCTTACCGCGCGTTCCAGTTCATCATCCAGCGGAATTTTACTTTCCCCCTGCGTGGCCTGCTCCCGGCGACGGCTTTGTTTTTTGATGAGTTCCAGCACTGTGTGCGTGCCGTCTCCCATCACGGCAGGAGGCCGACGCACCGCGGCCGCCACCACTTTAAATCCGATCACAATCACCCGCAAATCTTCACCGGAAACCATCTCTTCCATCACGATCTTTTCACCAAATCGTTCGGCATATTTCAGTGCAGACGCCAACTCGTTCTTGGTGCTGATGTCCATGGTAATACCGGAACCCTGCTCCCCAACCGCTGGCTTGACCACCAGCTTTTTATGCGTGTTCAGAAACACATGATTCTGTGCAGGAGCGCCCGCCAGTTGCTGTGCAGGCACCTTAAGCCCCGCCCGGCGTAGCAGCCGGTGCGTGGTTTGCTTATCTGCACAACGGCTCATTGCGATGGACGTGGTCAGCTCCGTCAATGACTCGCGGCACACGATGCTGCGTCCCCCATGGCCAAGCCTGAAATAATTATCTTCTTCATCCAGCACATCCCCGCGAATGCCACGGCGCCGCGCTTCATTGATAATGATCATGGCATAGGGGTTGAGACCAGCAGTGGCTGGTGGGCCGGAAAAGAGTTTTTCATTAATGGCATTCTTGTTTTTCACGCAAAATACCGGGATACGCTCAAATCCCAGCTTCTCATAGAGCGTAATCGCCTCTTCGTTGTCATGCAGCACGGACACATCAATAAAGCTGCGTCCCTTGTCGCGGAAAAATTGGGCAATATGCAGAATCAATGACACGCCGATTCCTGGCTGCGCGGCCTGCGAATCAACGGCTACCGCCCAGATGCTGGAACCATTTTCCGGATCATCAAATGCCAGCTTGTAGTCAATGCCCATTGCCACCCCCAGCACCACACCGGTCGCCACATCTTCCGCCACGAAATAGTGGATAAACTTCCCTTTATACGCGCCGAGCAGAAAATCCCGGCTGATCTCGACCATGCCCCGGCTATTATAGATGCGGTTCATCGCTTCAAAATCATCATCCGGTTTTACGGCACGAATGATAAAGCCCTTTTGCTCACGTACCGGCGGAGACTCTTCCAGCCACAGGCGATAGGTAAATGACGGGTCAATGAACAGCTCCTGCGGCGCCTTCGCCACCACCACCTGCGGATCGCGCAGGTAAAGTGCAATATCGCGGTATCCCGGTTGCTCCTCCCGCAATATATCAGAAATATCCGTATTGCGTTCAAAGGTGTGCCCCAGCACAAGGCGCCCCCACCCACATTCAATCACCACATTCTTCTTGGGCAGTTCCGTCCCTTCTCCCCAGCTTTTCAGTGAAGGAGAGAGGTCATCCAGGCTACCACGTTGTTTCTTGGCATTGCTCATATTCCATGTTCCTGTAGCCAGTATTCCAGTAATGCCACCTGCCATAGTTTGGAACCACGCAGCGGCGTGATATGATCTTTGGGTGATGCATAGAGCGTATCCAGATAGCTGGTATTAAACAGCCCCCGCTGAGTGGCAGCATCGGCTCTGAGAATATCCTGCACCATCGTCAGATATTCCCCTTCCAGATATTTCAGCGCCGGGACGGGGAAGTAGCCTTTGGGACGATCAATCACCTCATGCGGGATGATACGCCGCCCCACCTGTTTCAGCACATGCTTGCCACCATCCTTCACCTTGTGTTGCGCCGGAATCTTCGCCGCCAGCTCTACCAGATCATGATCGAGGAACGGCACACGCGCTTCCAGCCCAAAGGCCATCGTCATATTATCCACCCGCTTGACCGGGTCATCGACCAGCATGATCGAGGTATCCAGCCTGAGTGCCTTATCTATAGGCTCATCCGCATGCGGCAGATCAAAATGGCTTTGCAGGAAAGCCTGCGCATGATCTTCACCGATATAGGAGGCACCAACCACCTGCCGGTATTCATTGAAATCACGGTCAAAGAACGCTTCCGAGTAGCGTGTGGTTGCCAGCTGGTTGGAGGCATCCATCAGCGGAGGATACCAGTGGTACCCGGCAAATACCTCATCCGCGCCCTGTCCACTCTGCACCACCTTCACATGCTTACTGACTTCCTGCGACAGAAGGTAAAACCCGATGACATCATGGCTGACCATAGGCTCTGCCATCGCCCGGATACAATCACTCAGATGATCGCGCAGGCGATGATGCTCTACAAATATTTTGTGATGCTTCGTATTGTAACGCTCGGCAATGATATCAGAATATTTAAATTCATTCCCTTCCTCCCCGGCCACGTCTTCAAATCCTACGGAAAAGGTATTGATATCTCTCTGACCGACCGCGTCCAGCAACCCTACCACCAGTGAGGAATCCAGACCGCCGGAGAGCAATACCCCCACCGGCACATCCGCTACCAGCCGACGCTTCACCGCCGTGGTCAATGCCTCCTGCACAAGGTCTGTCCATTCTTCTTCACTACGGGCTTCATCTTCCGGGCTACGGCGATAATCCAGCGCCCAGTACGTCTCAATCCGGCTCTTACCTTCTGCATCAATATGCATCGTGCAGGCTGGCGGCAGTTTACGCACACCGTTGAGGATTGTATGGGGGGCAGGCACCACCGCGTGAAAACTCATATAGTAGTTCAGCGCCACCGGATCGATGCTGGTATCCACCTCCCCGCCTTTGACCAGCGCAGGCAACGTAGAGGCAAAACGGAAGGCTTCCGGCGTCTGCGTATAATAAAATGGCTTAATGCCCAGCCGGTCACGTGCACAAAATACCTCGCCTGTATCCCGCTCATAAATGGCAAAGGCAAACATGCCGGAGAGATGCTGCACACATTCTTTTCCCCAGGCATGATACGCTTTGAGGATAACTTCCGTATCCCCATGAGAGAAAAAGTGATACCCCTTATCCACAAGTTGCTGCCGCAATTGTGGATAATTATAGATCGCGCCGTTATAGACGATGGTTAGCCCCAGCGCATTGTCGGTCATGGGTTGGGATGCATGCTCGCTAAGATCAATAATTTTTAGCCGCCGGTGACCGAATGCCACCCGGTTATGCCGGAACACGCCGGAACCGTCCGGGCCGCGAGGCTCCAGCTCTTCCAGCATGGTTTCAATAAGATGCCCCCGTGCCGGGCGGCCATCGAAACGTATTTCACCGGCTATTCCGCACATAATTCCTATAGAATGTTAGATTGTACACGCAGGTTATAACCATACCAGAGCAGCCTCAGATTGCAACCGCCCCCCACCCGTGCTATGGCTCAACTCTTACGAAAGGAGACAGTGTGATAGAAAAACTGGTCGTAGGAAAAGAAGAATGGTGCGCCCTCCCGGCACTGGAGCTCCCTGCCATTAAGGCCCGGGTAGATAGCGGTGCCAAAACCTCCTCCCTGCATGCATTCAATATTCAGCCCTTTGAAGAAGACGGTGTGGCATATGTACGCTTTGACATCCACCCGATTCAAAATAACCGCAGTATTGTAAAGCGCTGTACCGCACGTGCCGTAGACCGGCGCGATGTCAAAAGCTCCAGCGGTGAGACGGAAAAACGCCATGTGATATCTACTCCCCTGACGCTGGGTGAAGAGGGCTGGGAAATCGAAATCACCCTCACCAACCGTGATTCCATGGGCTACCGTATGCTGCTGGGACGCGAAGCAATGAGTAGCCGCGTATTGATCGACCCGGACGCTTCGTTTTGTCTTGGCAACAAACAGGAAAAGGAAATTACAAAACATTATCAGTCTGTTCTGCCCCAAAAATCCGGGCATAAAATCCTCCTGCTCGCCAGTAATCCTGATCTGTATTCCAATCGCCGTATTATGGAAGCCGGTGAAGTGCGCGGCCATGAGATGCATTTTATCAACACAAGGCACTGCTACATGAATATCAGCGCCACCAAACCAGAGGTACATTACCGGGGCGGCATTGTGCTCAAAGATGTGGATGCCATCATCCCGCGTATTCGTCCTTCCCTGACCTTTTACGGCTGCGCTGTCACTCGCCAGTTTGAAGCCACGGGAACTTTCTGCCTGAATGATTCCGTGTCCATCGCCCGCTCACGCGACAAACTGCGTTCACTGCAAATGCTTTCCGAACATGGTGTGGATATGCCCATTACAGGCTTCACTTCGTCCCCGCTTGATACATCACAGATTATTCAGCTGGTAGGTGGCGCTCCTCTGGTCATCAAGCTGCTGGAAGGCACGCAGGGCAAAGGGGTGGTGCTTGCCGAAACACGCAAGGCAGCTGAAAGTGTGATCAATGCATTTAAAAGCCTGCATGCCAATATTTTGGTACAGGAATTTATCAAGGAGGCAGGCGGCAGCGACATACGATGCTTCGTGATTGATGGTAAAGTGGTCGGCAGCATGCAGCGTCAGGCGAGTGCAGGAGAATTCCGGGCAAACCTGCATCTGGGAGGTACGGCCAGCGCGGTAAAAATCACTCCGGCCGAGCGCAAAATAGCCATTAAAGCAGCCAAAGTGATGGGGCTCAAAGTCGCCGGAGTAGATATCATCCGTTCTTCTGCCGGCCCCAAAGTGGTGGAAATCAACTCATCGCCCGGCTTAGAGGGAATTGAAACCGTCACCGGGAATGATATTGCCGGCCTGATGATTGAAAGTATTGAAAAGCATTTACAACTTCGCAGCAAAAAACCGCGCAAAAATTCATCGTAACACACGCCATATCACATGGCTTTTTTATATCTTTTTTACCGGCACATGCATTTTTTTCCGCTTTAGGGCACATTTTAGTCAAATACATCAGAATACACCTGCATTCCGGGAGCTTCCGCTCTTTATCCACCGCTTTCACACCCTACTATATCTTGTTATCTGTGGATAAAAACCCCCAAATATATGCTATCACCCACAAAGGTAGGCAAAATTTTCTCCTTGACCCAAAACCTCAATATGCGATTCTATTTGCATTGTAGGAAAAATTTTCCTCATGTTAACGAATTGTTAATAAAATCAGCCTACTATGCAGCTGAAGCCCCAATTAAGGGGACTGTATATGAGGCGGGGGTAAAGACAGGGCAAGAGGAGAAGGCATATGAACGCCATGGTACAGTCTCTCAGAGAGCTAAGCCAAATTAAAATCGCCGCAATGGTCGGCACGGCAATACTCCTCATTGGCTTTTTCGTCTTCCTGTCGCTTCGCATATCCTCTCCGGTCATGTCCCCCCTGTATTCCAACGTTTCACAGGAAGACAGCGGCTATATTGTTGAAGAACTTGAAAAACAGGCTATCCCTTACGAGTTGAGTGCCAGCGGTACGCAGATCATGGTGCCGACCGATCAGGTGGCGCGCCTGCGCATTATGCTGGCAAAAGAAGGCATCCCCTCCAACGGCTCCGTGGTTGGTTATGAGATATTTGATGAAGCAGAAGCACTTGGCACCTCGAACTTCGTTCTCAACGTTAACAAGCTGCGCGCCATCGAAGGTGAACTGGCGCGCACCATCAGTAATTTTTCATCCGTAGAATCGGCACGCGTGCATCTGGTGATGCCTAAGCGCGAGCTGTTTACCCGTGACCGTCAGGACCCTTCAGCATCGGTCGCCGTGAAGATTCGCGGCAGCAAAAAACTGGATAAACAGGAAATCGATGCGATCCGCCATATGGTCGCTACCGCCGTACCGCGTCTGAAGCCCGCACGCATCACGATTGTCGATAATAAAGGCAACCTGCTCGCGCGCGGTTATGAAGATGAAAACGACCCGGAAGCGTTGGCCGCCACGGCGCAGGAATATCGCCAGAACTTTGAAAAGCGCCTGAGGGAACGCGTTATCGGGCTGGTAGAACAAACGGTAGGGTTTGGCAATGTACAGGCCGAGATTACCGCTGACATTGACTTTGACCGGATTGAAACCAACTCGGAAACGTTTGACCCGGACGGTCAGGTGGCGCGTTCCATTCAGGGGATTGAAGAAACAGAAAGCGAAAACGAAAAAGACCTTAAGGATGATGTATCTGTGGCCAACCAGCTTCCGGATGCGGATGCCAACACAGGCACGCTGCTTTCCACCCGCAACCTGCAGCGCACAGACGAGACCACGAACTTTGAGATTTCCAAAGTCGTGGAAAGCCATGTGAAACAGACCGGCACCGTCAACCGCCTGTCTGTTGCAGTACTGGTGGATGGCAACTATACGGTCAATGATGCCGGCGACCGTGTATATGAGCCACGCAGCGAGGAAGAACTGGAGCAGATTCGCAAACTGGTGGAATCCGCCATTGGCTATGATGACACGCGCGGCGACACGATCGAAGTGGTCAACATGCAATTTGCCGCCGGTCAGGATGAGCTCTTTGCTGAAGGCCCGTTCGACTGGCTGAAGAAAGACCTCAACGACATTATTCAGACGCTGGTTCTGGGCGGTGTGGCGGTACTGATCATCCTCCTGATTGTCCGTCCGCTGATCTCCCGTGCCATCGATTCTGCTGAGCGTGCGGAAGAGGAAGAGGCGCTGGCAGCATCCCTGCTGGGTGGACCGGATGTGGCTGGTGCGTTGCCTGATTTCACCGATGAGGAAGAAGACGACGAACTCATCAGCATCTCGCGCGTTAAAGGTGGCATTAATTCGTCAACCTATCGTAAGATTAACGAGATGATAGAACAACATCCGGAAGAAGCTCTCGGCATTATTCGCCAGTGGGCCTTTACGCTGGAAGATGCGTAAACCGTAAAAAGAACGAGGAGTACGGAGATGGCTGGCAAAGCGAATATTACCAAGGAAGATTATCGTTCCTTAAGCGGTACGCAGAAGTCTGCGATTCTGATGATGTCGATCGGCGATGAGAACGCCACCCGCCTGTTCGGGATGATGAACGACGACGAGATCAAGGAAATCTCGAATGCCATGGCAACGCTGGGCACGGTCAGCTCCGATACGGTAGAGCGGCTGTTTCTGGAGTTTGCAGAAGAAATGACCGCTTCCGGCGTGGTGATGGGCACCTATGACACCACCGAACGCCTGCTGGAAAAAGCGCTCGGCAAAGACCGCGTGGCCTCCATTATGGAAGATATACGCGGCCCGGCCGGACGCACTACCTGGGACAAGCTCGCCAACGTCAACGAAGAGATACTGGCGACCTTCCTCAAGAACGAGTACCCGCAGACCATTGCACTGGTACTCTCCAAGATTCGCCCCGATCATGCGGCACGCGTCCTTTCCGTACTGCCAGACGAACTTTCGATGGAAGTCATCATGCGAATGCTGACCATGGAAGCGGTGAAAAAAGAAGTCATGGATGGCGTGGAACGCACGCTGCGTCTGGAGTTCATGAGCAACCTGGCCAAGACGCAACGTCGCGACAGCCACGAGATGATGGCCGAAATCTTCAACAATTTCGACCGTGCAACCGAAGGCAAGTTCATGGAGAAACTGGAAGCACGCGATACAGAGTCCGCCGAACGCGTCCGCGCCCTCATGTTTACCTTCGAAGATCTCATCAAGATCGACCCGTCCGGTATCCAGACGGTGCTGCGCTCAATCGACAAGGACAAGCTGGGTATCGCACTCAAAGGCGCTTCCGACCCCATCAAAGATCTGTTCTTTGGCAATATGTCGGAGCGTGCAGCGAAAATCCTTATCGAGGATATGGAAGCCATGGGCCCTGTCCGTCTGAAAGACGTGGACGAGGCACAAATGTATATCGTCAACACCACCAAAGAGCTGGCGGCGAAGGGCGAAATTATTATTGCAGACTCCAGCGGTGAAGACCAGCTGGTATATTAAACGGGGAATCATGCATGCAACTGGCAAACACGGGCGTTAAACGGTTTGATTTTTTTACCTTGAGGGATTTTGCCTCTTCCGACGAAACGGAAGAAGTTGCCACTCCCGAACCCGTGATTGAAGAAGAAGCCCCTCCACCTCCACCACCACCCCCTACCTTTAGTGAAGAAGAACTGGAGGCCGCCTGCGCAAAGGCACGCGAGGAAGGCTACGCCAGAGGTGTGGAAGATGGCACGCTTAAGGCCCAGAAAGCGGACGGAGAACGCGAAACGCAACTGATGAGCATCGTGAAGACCTGCTGTGAGCAGGTCACACAGTTCCGCAACGAATATGAAGCACACGTCGCCGCTCAGGAAGAAGCGCTGACACGGCTGGCGGTTGCCGTGGCGCGCCATGTTGCAGGAGATGCTCTGCAATCCTCGCCTGAAGTCCCGATCTCACACATGGTGGCGGAATGCTTGCCTATGCTACTGGAGGAGCCGCGTATTGTTATCACGGTACATCCTTCTATCATCACCCTGATGAAAGACAAGCTGGAGCAGATCGGCAAGCAGGCCGGCTATGACGGCACGCTGCTGCTGGAGGCCGACGAAAGCATGAATGTAACGGACTGTCATATTCAGTGGCAGGGCGGCAGCGCCCATACGTCCTATGAAGACACATGGAAGAATATCGAAGAAAAACTCACCCATATTCCCACAACGGTCACCGATGAGCCGGGTGGCGATACCGAACCCCAGAACCAAGGAGATGCATAATGGATAATACCGAAGCAATGACGCTGGCAGACAGCGAAAATATAACACTGGAGGCCGTACAGGATATTCCCGTACAAATTTCCGTTGTGCTGGGCCAGACCAGCATGCAGGTCAACCAGCTACTCAAGCTGGGGCGCGGAGCCGTGGTGGAACTGGATCGCAAGGTCGGTGAGCCGATTGATATTTACGTCAATAACCGGCTTGTCGCGCGGGGGGAAGTTGTTGTGGTGGAAGACCGTATTGGGATCACCATGACCGAAATTATCAAGCCGGACAAAAAGTAAGGCGACAGGAAGGATACCCCCTCATGAGCACCCGCACCGATCTCTCGACTCTGATTGGCATTATACTGGCCTTTAGCCTGATCGGTACGGCTATCTGGCTGGGCGGCTCTCCCAAATCTTTTCTTGATTACCCGTCTATCCTGATCGTGATTGGCGGCACGCTGGCCGTCACGATTGCCTGTTTCTCTTTCGGTGAAGTCTTCAAGGCATTTGGGCTGGTGTTTAAAACCATTTTCTATCACGAAGAAGACCCGAGCCGGGCAGCACAAAAGATCATTGAGCTGGCAGAAGAAGCCCGCAAAAACGGGGTACTGGCCCTGCAAAACATGACGGGAGGCAATAACCTGCTCTCCCGCGGTGTAGGGATGATCGTCGACGGGCTGGAGCCGGAAACGGCAGAACGCATTCTGCGACAGGATATTCAGGCACGTATGGAGCGCCATCAGAAAGGCGTATCCATCCTGCGGAAGGCAGCGGAAGTATCACCGGCGATGGGGCTGATCGGTACGCTGATCGGTCTGGTACAGATGCTCGGCAACCTGGATGACCCCTCCAGCATTGGCCCGGCGATGGCTGTTGCCCTGCTGACCACCATGTATGGTGCAACACTGGCATACGTCGTGTTTATCCCGCTTGCCTCTAAACTGGAGCGTAATTCTCAGGAGGAACTGCTAACTGAACAAGTCTACATGAAAGGTGTGGCATGCATCGGACGGCGTGAGAATCCACGCCGTATTGAGATGCTGCTAAACACCATCCTGCCGCCGGAAAAACGGCTGCGCTTTTTTGAATAAAAAAAATAAGGAGAGTGCATATGCGTTTATTGATCATCGGGGACCTGGGCGGACAAATCGGGGCCGCTATCAAAATTGCCCGGGATCGTGGGGCCAAGGTCACGCAGGCAGATACCATTGCTGCAGCTTTTGACTGCCTGTGCAAGGGACAGGGCTCTGACCTGCTGATGGTTGATGTAAAAGAAAATATTGCAAAACTGAAGGACATGCTGCAGGCCGAGCGCATTTCGCTGCCAATTGTAGCCTGCGGAGTGGACGCCGAAGCCGATGAAGCCGCCGAAGCCATCCGCGCCGGGGCAAAAGAATATATCCCCCTGCCACCCGACGAAGAATTGATCGCAGCGGTACTGGAAGCCATTACCGAAGAAAGCCGGTCTGTGATCCATACATCCAGCCAGATGAAAGACG
>CAYMGS010000036.1:0-15137 GCA_964390025.1 uncultured Rickettsiales bacterium
GGCCCTTCTTTCACCAGCGCTTCCAGTGCATGCCGCACCGCCGTCTTGAGGCCGGAAAAGGAGAAATCACAGCCTGCTTCACCGCACATGGGACGTGGTAAGGCAAAACGTCTGGCATCCCCTTCTTTTGCTGCTGCCTCGACCGCAGGCCCGCCCGGATAACCGAGGCCCAGCATTTTGGCCGTTTTGTCAAATGCCTCGCCGAGCGCATCATCCCGCGTAGTGCCAAGACGCACATAACGCCCCACCTCCTCCACTGCGACGATCTGACAATGACCGCCGGATACCAATAGCAGCAAATAGGGAAACGGAACATCCTCCGTTAACCTGACAGCCAGCGCATGCCCTTCCAGATGATTGACCGGGAGCACAGGAAGCCTGTGCACCGACCCGTATGCCTGAGCGGCCATCACCCCTACGATGACACCTCCGATCAGACCTGGCCCAGCCGTCACGGCAATGGCTTCCAGGTCGGTAAAATCCGTCTGCGCTTCTGCCAGGGCACGTGAGACCACATGTTCCAGATATTCCATATGCGCCCGCGCAGCGATTTCCGGCACAACGCCACCATATGCCCTGTGCTCTTCCCATTGCGACAACACAATATTCGACAAAATCCGGCCATTGGTCGCCACCACCGCCGCTGCCGTTTCATCACAACTGGTTTCAATGCCGAGTATTCGTGATTTTTCGTTCACATCACGCCTTAATCTGGTTAGAGTCGCGCCATCATGACGTCCGAACTCCCGCAAGTTATACGCATCGGCACCCGAAAGAGCAAGCTGGCGCTTGCCCAGGCGGAGCAGGTACGTCTCAGCCTGCAACACGAGTGGCCGGAGCTGGCAGCCCCCGGCAGACTGGAACTGGTACCGATGGTGAGCACCGGCGACCGCATCACCGACCGGCCACTGGCAGAGGTGGGTGGTAAGGGACTCTTTGCCAAAGAGCTGGACGAAGCGCTGATATATGGCCAGATTGATCTGGCTGTCCATTCAACAAAAGATATGGAGTCCATATTACACAGAAGTTTAAACTTTATCTCTGTACTTGAAAGAGAAGACAATAGGGATTGTTTTGTTTCTTCGTCCTATGCCGATATAAACGGCTTGCCACCCGGTTTGCGCATTGGCACCTCATCCGTACGGCGCGCGGCACAGCTCCGCATGCATCACCCGGCACTTGAGATCGTACCGCTGCGGGGCAATGTTATTACCCGCCTTACCAAACTCGACAAAGGCGAAATGGACGGCGCCATACTGGCCCTGGCCGGTATGAAGCGCCTGGGACTCGCATCGCGCATTACGGCCATCTGTGACCGCGAAGCTTACCTGCCAGCTGCAGGACAGGGAGCCATCGGGATCGTGTGCCGCACAGGCGACACTGCCATGCATACGCTGCTGAGTCCGCTCAATCACGCGGAAACCTATGCTGCGGTGACTGCTGAGCGTTCCCTGCTGGCCACGCTGGACGGTAGCTGCCAGAGCGCTATTGCCGCATGGGGACGAACGGAAAACGGCAGATTGAAGCTCAGCGGCGCATTATACGCCAGAGACGGAAGCGAACATTACCGCATTGAACGCGAGGGTAATCCTGATGCTGCCGAAGCCATGGGAGAGGACGGGGGGCGTGAATTGCTGGCGCGCGGGAGTCATCTGCTATGATCCTGATAACCCGCCCCGAACCTCAGGCATCGGATACCGTCTCCGATCTTCAAACACACGACCTTACTGCCTGCGCATCTCCTGTACTGCACATCCACCCTCAGCCCGGCGCAACGGAAGCCCTTACGAAGGCCCTCAAAGAGAATCCTGTAGCCATTATGGCTACCAGCAAGCATGCCCTGCCCGTGCTTTCCTCCCTGCCTCGTGCCCGCGCTTTACCGCTCATTGTTATTGGTAGCGCCAGCAGGCATCGTGCAGAGACGCTGGGGTTTAGCCATATTCTTCAGGCGGAAGGCAATGCACCATCGCTCGTGGAGCACATTATAACGCATCTGAACCCTGAAGACGGCGCGCTGCTTTATGCCAGAGGACAAAATATCAGTCTTGATATTAAGACATTACTTGAAGTGGCCCGATTCACAGTAGAAGAAGTGACGACCTATTATGCATCTCCTACCACACGCCTTCCTGAAAGGATTCAACGCCATATCCGGCAGGGAGATATCACTGTTGCAACGGCCTATTCCGTACGCAGCCTGAAAGCACTGGAAGCCTTATTACACACGCATGACCTAAGTGACCATGCCCGCCATATCACCCTCGCCTGCTTTTCTTCCGCCATTGCGGAGGAAGCCTCTCCAACATTCTGGCGCAAGGCAGTATTCGCTGCTTCCCCTACCGAGGATGCAATGCTCGCGCTCTTTAAACACTTGTGCGTGACATCGTAAGCCGGTAGAAATACATATCATGAGTACATCAACATCCTCACGCACCAGAAAACCCACGCCCCCTGACAAATCTGCCGACGAGAAGAAAAACGGCACGTCGGGCTGGATGATTGCCGCCATAATTCTAATCCCTCTTGGGCTGGGTGGAGCGCTCTATCTGGATTCACTGCCGGGGACACCGTATACGCCAGCCAAGTCCGCATTAAAACCCGGGGAACGCACGGGTGCCTCCCGGCCTAACAATCCTCACTGGAAAGGACTGGAGCGCCACATCGAACGGCTGGATGAGCGCATGGGCGTTATTGAACAACGTGTGCAGCAGCTGGAACGCCTGCCTGTTTCGCCCGGCACGCCTGTCACCTCTGGTACACCGGATTCAGACCGGCAACCTGCCGCTGCGACGCCCGACGATATTGCCGCCCTGCGTGCGGAAATCGAAGCGCTCAGCCAGCAGGTTGAGGCAGGCACAGATGCGCGCTCCGGGCAACTGGTCACATTATATAAGCTGGAAACATCTATCCGCGGAGGCACTTCATTTAAAACAGAACTGGATCGCCTGCTGGAAGATGAAAGCCTGCCGCTGGACGTGCGTAAGGAGCTGGAAGCGCTGATTCCACTCGCCCCGCAAGGCGTAGCGTCTCTTCCCCGTCTGCGCGAGGCGTTTGCAGAGAGTACCGAAGCCTATGAAATCGGTATGGAAACACCTGACCCAGAAGATAATGCAGGATTGCTGGAGCAGGTGGAACACAACCTCTCCTCGCTGATCACCATTCGACAGGTGGGAGAAGAAGGTAGTACCGGGACTATACTCACCCGTGCCGAAGAAGCGCTTGGACAGGATGAATTGCAACGCACTGTACGTGTACTGCGCGATCTGGAAGACGAGGCGGTGCCCTATTTTGAAGCATGGCGGGCAGGCGCAAAGAAACGCCTGAAAGCCCTGCGTGCTGTCACACAGGCCAGAGAGTTACTGGAAGGACGTAGCGTGCCTGTCTCTCCGCCCGATTCACCGGGGAATGTCTAGCGATGGTCAGGCTGCTTGGCTGGATAGTGCTGCTGGCTGCCTTCTCAGCGGGCGTGCTGTGGCTGACTGAAAACCCCGGTGAAGTCGAAATTTTCTGGCTGGGATATGAAATCCGTATTCAGATAGGCATCCTGATCGCCCTGATCCTGATCACCCTGATTATCCTTATGCCGATCTGGATGAGTATACGCTGGTTGCTTGGCATGCCCTCCGCATGGCGGCACCGCCACCGCAAACATCAGCACAAACAGGGCATGAGTGCATTGACACAGGCATTAACCGCGCTGGCCGTCTCCGACCTGTCGACCGCACAGCGTCAGACCAAACGTGCCGGTGATTTACTCGGCGAAGGCCCGCTGACTGCCCTCATCAATGCACAGATTTCATATCGCAAAGATGATATCTCCGACACGCGCAAGCATCTGGGTGCCATGATGGAACATGATGAGACCCGCTACATCGCGGCACGCGCACAGAGCGCATTTGCCCGTCAGGAAGGCAACTACGCCGCGGCCATCGCGTTTGCCAAGGACGCGCTCAGGGAAGAATCACACAGCCCGTGGGCTTACCGTGCGCTGTGCGATCTTTATATTCGCGAAGGACGCTGGCAGGAAGCAGAAACCCTGATACGGAATGCCCGTCTGCGCCGCCGCCTGAGTGCTGCTGATGCCAATCACCTGCTGGCACTGTTTTATAAGGAACAGGCCCAGCAGTCGCTGAAAGAGGGGCATACGGATATGGCCTGGAGAAGCATTCAGGAAGCCCATAAACAGGATGCCGGGTTCGTCCCGGCCACATTGCTTTATGCACGTATCGCCGGAGAAAAAGGTGAGCGTCGCAAGGCTCTGAACGCCCTATCCAAAAGTTTTAAAGCCAGCCCTCATCCCGATCTGAGTGAAGCATTGCTGGATCTGTGTGCCGACGAACCGGCGAAGAAACTCACCAGGCGTGCACAGAATCTGGCGAAAGCCAATGCTGCTCACCCGGAAAGCCAGCTTATGCAGGCGATTGTAGCCCTGCACCTTAAGCAGTGGGATACGGCACGCAATCACATTAAATCAGCCCTCTCCATGACCGAAAGCGCCCGCCCCTACCGCCTGCTGGCAACCATTGAGAATGAGCAATATGACAACCGTCAGTCCGCCGCCGAATGGCTTGCCCGGGCCGCCGAAGCCCCCCCGAATCCGCAATGGATTTGTCAGGCATGCGGACACAGCCATAAAAAATGGCAATTACACTGCCAGCATTGCGATAGCTTTGACAGTCTGCATTGGGATATACCGCGCGAACATACTGAGCGGCGTGCCGCTTCATTCCTGCTTGAAAACTAACGATAGCGGATAGGCGCGGTCTACTCCATCAGCGATCTGGGTGCGCCTGTATTGGGTGCCGTGTACACCGTAACAGAACTTCCGGACTGGCCACTCGCTTCTACCCTCGCCATAGTCTCGGGTGAAGCCGGCTCAAAAGGCGGTGGCACGTCATACACAATAATATCCTTGCTCACCACCGCATCAGGTCCGTAAAGATGGGGCCCGTAAGGCGGAGGGGCCGAGCTCATGCCGTATGCTGACGGCACCGGCTCACTCTCATGTGGCGGGTAGGCGTAAGTACCCTGATACGCCACAAGCTTCGTACCGAGATGCGGCTGGGGTTCCTCGTAACAGAGGATGTCCATATGTACATCGTAGCAATAAGCATTGGGCAGGACCTTAGGAGGTGGTGCACCTTCCTCATTTCCTTCCCAGCGATAAATCCATTTGGACATATGTTTACGCGTTGCATCATAGTTTTGCTCCAGCATACTGCCTGACTTGCGTACACTGTCCTCTGCCGCATCGCACCCTGCGAGCGTCAGTACCGCTATCGCTGCTATCATGTGTTTCATCGTATCTCTTCCCACGGCATATTCACTATCTGTATATCATATTTTACGTAAGGCCGCGTGCCTACTGTGAGTTTTCTTGCAAATAGCGTGCCTTTTCTTCTTCCAGCAGGGACTGCAAACCGCGCCGGTAATCCGGATAGTCTAACTCCACTTTCAGCTCTTCGCGTATCCGGCGATTACTTACCCGTCGGCTGGCTTCATAAAAACTACGGGCCATGGGGCTTAGCTCCGCCTCTTCCAGCGGAATCAGTGGAGGCGGCATGCAGCCAAGCAAATGCGCAGCATATTCCACCACTTCCCACGCCGGAGCAGGTAGGTTATCCGCCAGATTATAGATGGCGCCGATGTCTGGTTTCAGGATGGACGCATGCAATACCCTGACAATGTCTTCTACATGGATGCGCGAGAACACCTGACCTTCCTTGAAAATACGACGCCCCTTTCCCCTGAGCAGCTCGGCCAGCACATTGCGCCCCGGCCCGTAAATCCCGGCCAGACGGAATATATGTACCGGAAGACCACTGCTCAGCCATGCCTGCTCTGCTGCCACACGTCGCTTGCCGCGCGTCGTTGGTGGCTCCGTAGCTGCTTCCTCATCTACCCAGCCCCCCTGCGTATCACCGTATACGCTGGTGGCGGAAAGATATCCGAACCAGCGCAGGGACGGCAGTGCTGCCAGCATATCTGCATGCAGGGCGAACACTCTGTCTCCCTCTTCCTTGGGTGGGATGGAATGCAGGATATGCGTTACACCTTGTAGTGCCTCCGCCGACACCGGAGCCGTACCGTCAAAATGAAACATGGGAATACCCTCGTCCCCGATCGGGGCGCGGGACGTCCCTGCCACCTCCCAGCCTCTGGCCAGTAATGTCTGGGCCAGATGACGGGCCACATATCCATAACCGAAGCAAAAGACTTTGCCGGGCGAAAGGTGGCTGATATGTGTAACGCTATGAGACATGTAACATTTGTCATTCACCTGTTGAGTATCGCCGCAGTATGCCTGCTTGCCCCGTCGCAGGCAACTGCGCTTTCAACATCTTCTCAGGAGTATCAGGATTGTGCCGCACTCTCGCGCAGCACCCCTGCCGCTGCCCTGAAACAGGCGAAGGACTGGGTGGAGAAGACACGTTCACCCGAAGCCCGGCATTGCCATGCGCTGAGCCTGTTTGCTTTAAAGCGCTACCGCGAAGCAGCCCTTGAACTGGACAAACTCTATGAACGCACGCCGCCGGAAGATCACCTGCTCTCAGTTAATCTGCTGCGCCAGTCAGCACGGGCATGGGTACTGGCTGAGAAAACAGACCGTGGCCATGCACGTTTCACGCTGGCCATCGGGCGGCTGCAGGGCTTAAACAAACCGTCTGCCCTGCATCAGCGATTGCTTGCGGAAACACTGGTCGAGCGCGGCGAACTCTTACAACAGTCTGGTAATAGACTCAGCGCGTTACAGGATCTCGATCATGCCGTCAGCCTGAATATTCTGGCCGAACGCGCATTGATCGCCCGTGCACGCCTATACCATGAGATGGGCCAGCCAACACTGGCCGAACGGGATGCCAGAGCCGCCCTGCATTTTGCCCCGCGCAATGCCGAGGCCCGCAAAGTGCTGAAACAGGTAGTGCGCTAATCTGTTGCAGCGCAAAAATCAGTGCCACAGTTTGCCGTTTCATGCTATACTGTATGCATGTTTCATCTCGTCGCAAACCATGACGGGCGTGTCTACCAGCTGGAGGAACTGACCGGGCTGGAGAGATTGTTTTACTCTCGCAAGGAATGGCTGGAATTCAGTAAAATATTTGAACGTGACCTGATCCGCACACGGCAGATTAAAAAAGCAGACCCCAAATCCAACCGGCAATATTTCGGCAATATTCGTGAATTGTTCGACTTTTCACAATGCTATGAATTACTCGCACAAAACGACCTGATCGACTACCCGTTGCGTATCCGGAAATTTGACCGCCCGGATTTTGTTGTCGTGGAGGATGACCGGCAATACGGTCTGGAAGCCACCACCGCGTCCGAACAGACCTACGAGCAGTGGCTGGCACAGAATATGGGCCGCCCATGGAAACGCTCATATGTGAGCGCGCCGACCACCTCGCATTCACCGGAAGCCTATGCGGTGGAGCTGATTCTCTATGCGATTGAGCGCAAATCACGGCGCACGCTGTATTACCAGAGCAATTCCGGCTGCCATATCCAGAACCTGCTGATGCGCCTGAAATGTTACGGCCTGCCTGATCTTTCTCTACTCACCGCCATGTTGCGCGAAGCGCTGGCCGACTTTACCCCCGCGCTCGATTTCCGGCGCATTTACATTGTGACCCACTCCAAGCGCCTGATCTATATCCGCAACGATGAAGAGGGGATGAAGAGTTTGACGCTGTTATGATTGCCTCCGGCGCGCGCCTGCTGCACGCCCCATGAGGCGGGGCTCAGGGCTGGGTCGCGCTACTGCGCTTCCTTTTTCATAAGGCCCCGGCCCGCGCCTACTGGCCCTAGTTTTTAATGTCTCCTGGCCTCGCTTCTTGTTCCGCGTGTTTTTTGTTGTCATTCCAGCTTTTCCTGCACCGGCAAGGAGGCCGGTGCATTGCTCCAGCACTGAATCACACGCCGGTCTACTGACCGGCCACATAACCGTTCTCATGGATGAAACATAGATTCCCCTATGATTTTGTCTTCTGACAAAATCCGGGGAATGACGATTTGCTGGATTGCTCTCGCCGCGCAAGCGCTGGCGCAGCGGGTCGTCACTCCGCTCTTCGCAATAACGGGGCATGGAACATAAGAAGCGCGGTCAGCAGACCGCGACAGCCTTGAGCCATGAGCGAAGCGAATTAGCCCATTGCGCAGCGCCAGTAGGCGCGAGCAGGGGCATCAAAAAACCTACTTCATCTCTTCTTTCAGAATCTCATTGACCATCGCCGGGTTGGCCTTGCCATGCGTCCCCTTCATCACCTGACCGACGAAGAAGCCAAACAGCTTATCCTTACCGCCTTTGAACTGCTCCACCTTGTCCGGGTTAGCAGTCAGCACTTCCTGCACGATGGTGCGAATGGCAGAATCATCGGTGACCTGCTTCAACCCCTCCGACTCAACGATGGAAGCGGCGTCCCTGCCCGTTTCAATCATTTTGTCCAGCACGTCTTTGGCGATTTTGCCGGAAATGGTGTTGTCCTCGATGAGCAGAATAAGTCCTGCGAAGGCATCGGCGGTGACCGGCGACTCCTCAATGCTTTTTTCCAGCTTGTTGAGCCGCCCGAAAAGCTCCGCCGTCAGCCAGTTGGCGGTCAGCTTGGGGTCGCTCGTGTTTGCCACTACCGCTTCAAAATAAGCCGCTGACGCTTTGTCGGCCACAATCACCGATGCATCATAGGCGCTCAGCCCATATTCCTGCATGTAGCGTGCTTTTTTCTCATCCGGCAGTTCGGGCAGCGCCAGCGCAATCTCCTCGATGAATTTTGGCTCCAGCACCAGCGGTAGCAAATCGGGGTCGGGAAAGTAGCGGTAGTCGTGCGCGTCTTCTTTGGAGCGCATGGTACGGGTCTCATCCGCGCTCGCATCATACAGCCGCGTCTCCTGATCGACCGTGCCGCCGGACTCTAAAATCCGCACCTGCCGCTCGGCCTCGTACTGGATCGCCTTCGTCAGGTAGCGTACTGAGTTGAGGTTCTTGATCTCGCAGCGCGTACCGAATTCTTCCCGGCCCACCGGGCGCACGGAGACATTGGCATCGCAACGCAACTGGCCCTTCTCCATATCGCCGCCACAGGTCTCTAAGTAGCGCAGGATGGCGCGAAGTTTTTTCACATACGCCGCCGCCTCTTCCGGCGAGCGCATATCCGGTTCGGAGACAATCTCCATCAACGCAATGCCGGAGCGGTTGAGGTCGATAAACGACGAGTCCGGCGAATGTTCATGCAGCGACTTTCCGGCATCCTGCTCCAGGTGCAGACGGGTGATGCCGACGGTTTTAGTCGCGCCGCCCTCCAGTTCAATCTCCAACTCCCCCTTACCAACAATGGGATCGAGATATTGCGAGATCTGGTAGCCCTGCGGCAGATCGGGGTAAAAATAATTCTTCCGGTCAAAGATGGAGCGATGATTGATCTCAGCCTTCAGCCCCAGCCCGGTACGCACCGCCTGCGCCACGCAGGTCTCGTTAATCACCGGCAGCATGCCCGGCATGGCGGCATCCACCAGTGAGACATTATGATTCGGCTCCGCGCCGAAATCATTGGGCGCACCGGAGAAAAGCTTGGAATCAGAAATCACCTGCGCGTGGACTTCCAGCCCGATCACCATCTCCCATGTGCCCGTATTGCCTTCGATTATGCCTGGTTGTGTCATGGTTTTTCTCTACTCCATGTCATCCCGCATTTATTGCGGGATCAGTTTTAGTGGCTTTGACCCCGCATCTACGCTGCGCTCGTGCGGGGTGACAATAATTATTACTCCATGTAAAACGTAATGCGCGTCACCACGCGCACATTCTTATGCAGGCTGGACTCATCCTCACCGTAGGATTCCGTGCTGTTCTTGGCGCTGATCGAAAAATTACCCTGCGAGGCATTCTTGATGCCGCCAACCTTGCCGCCCGCATCACCGGCGAACTGCTCGGCGGCCAGCCGTGCATTGCGTGTGGCCTCACCCAGCATCTCCGGTTTGATGTCGTTCAGGCCGGTAAAGAGGTAGCGCGGCGTGGAGGATTGCAGCACCACACCACGACCGATTAAATCACCTGTTTTCCCGAACGCGGCCACCACGCGGTCTACATCGGTGGTTTCCACCGTCACCCCGGAGGACACATTATAGGATTGATCGACCAGCTTGCCGTCATCGCGATATTCATTACGCCAGCTGTTAAACGGGTTCTCGCGGATTTCCGTATCTTTAAAGCCCTGCTCCTGCAGGAACTTCGTCAGGATACGGCGATCTTCCCGGGCATCGGTGTAGACGCCTTCCAGATTCTGCCCCACCAGCGAGAAAGAAAGCGTCCAGATCGCCAGATCGGATTTCACGGCACGCTCAGCCAGCCCTTTAACCATCGCTGTGTTCTCTGCCGTTTTTGCCTTATACAACGTATTACCAATAAAATACCCGGCCACGCTCAGCCCGATTGCTACGAATACGCCCAGCATAAACAGGCCACCGGTGCATCCTTCGTCTTTCTTTTGGTTATGATTCTTATCGTTGTCTGTCATACCCCCTCCTGTTCGCTTCGCTTACTTCCCCCCCCTGAAAGGGGGAGGACCAAGGTGGGGGTGTTAAGAGAGTCAGCTATTGCCTCCAACACCCCCTCCGGATTCTCCATCACATCATTATTCCAAAAGCGCTGCACGGTAAAGCCCTGAGATTCTAGATAAGACATTCTGTATACATCTTTTGAATCTTCTGCATGCTGTCCACCATCCAGCTCAATAATGAGTTTTTCTTTCAGACAGGCAAAGTCAACGATATAGGGTCCAATAAGATGCTGACGCCTGAAACGAAAACCATAAAACTGTTTGTTGCGGAGATGGTACCATAATTTCTTTTCCCCTTCTGTCATGTTGGAACGAAGAGTGCGGGCGTTTTTTGTTTGCTTGGGTGGTATTCTGTTTTGCTTCATTTTACCCCCTCCTGCTCACTTCGTTCGCTTCCTCCCCCTGCAAGGGGGAGGATTGAGCTTATTCAGCATAATGCGACATTAGGGTCACAACAAATGAAGTCAAAGCCATGACTCCAGTACATACCACCAGAATCTATGTTACCTTGACTAAATTATCGGTTGCGTCTGCAAGTCTTTTATTAACTCTCCATGTGAGCAGTGCTTGACACAATGCAAACTCGCTCTCATTTCCTTTTGGGTT
This sequence comes from uncultured Rickettsiales bacterium, assembly GCA_964390025.1. Taxonomy (GTDB): domain Bacteria; phylum Pseudomonadota; class Alphaproteobacteria; order Rickettsiales; family UBA998; genus CAYMGS01. The sequence continues at coordinate 11,160 of CAYMGS010000036.1, forward strand.
TTTATCTAACCTTCTAATTAGCTGCTCTTCATCTGCTGCTAAATACTGTTCAGGGGTTGGTCTTGCTACATTTACAAAATTATCCATGTTAACCATACTTGGCACCCTTACTGCTTGCTCTACTTCCTCCCCCTTGAAGGGGGAGGATTAAGGTGGGGGTAATCTACAACCGTTCAAACCCCAGCGCCTGCTCTAACGTACCGGCGGCAGCAAAGAGCGTTTCCTCGTCATAGCTTTTGGCCAGCAGTTGCAGGCCAAGCGGCAGGCCGTCTTTGTTCAGGCCCGCAGGCAAGGATATACCCGGCAGCCCGGCCAGTGAGGCAGGCACGGTGAAGACATCATTAAGATACATGGTCACCGGGTCGGTCGGTTCTTCGCCAATGGCGAAGGCCGCAGAAGGCGTGGTCGGCGTGAGTAATACATCCACCTGCTCAAACGCCTTTCGGAAATCTTCAATAATACGTCCCCGCACACGCTGTGCCTTTTTATAGTATGCATCGTAATACCCGGCGGAGAGTACGTAGGTGCCGATCAGGATGCGCCGTTTGACCTCGGCACCAAACCCGGCTGCACGTGTTTTTTCATACATCTGCTCAATGGAATCTCCCGGCTCGAAGACGCGCAGGCCATAGCGTACACCGTCATAGCGCGCCAGATTGGATGAGCATTCAGCCGGTGCAATAATGTAATACGTCGCCAGCGCATAGTTGGTATGCGGCAGGGACACATCTATGATCTCTGCCCCGGCATCCCTGAGAAGCTGCGCGCCTTTCTCCCATAGCGCATTAATCTCACTATCCAGCCCGTCGGGACGATATTCCTTTGGAATGCCGATCTTCATGCCCTTCACACCCTTTTCCAGTAGCGCTGAGACATTCGGTACCGGCAGATTGGCGGAGGTGGAGTCTTTCGGATCATGCCCGGCCATGCCCTCAAACAGCAGCGCGGCATCAGCCACGGTCTTGGTCAGCGGCCCGGCCTGATCGAGCGAGGAGGCAAAGGCGATAATGCCCCAGCGTGAGCAACGACCATAGGTAGGCTTGAACCCGACAATGCCGCAAAAGGAAGCCGGTTGACGGATTGAGCCGCCGGTGTCCGTCCCCAATGCCGCCAGGCAGTGGTGCGCACCAACGGCTGCTGCCGAACCGCCTGAGGAGCCGCCGGGAACAAGATCTTTACCGCCCGCACCCTTCCAAGGGTTTTTGACCTTACCGAAATAGCTGGTGATGTTAGCCGACCCCATGGCGAATTCATCAAGGTTTGTTTTGCCAAGCATGACCGCCCCCGCGTCAAACAGGTTCTGCGTGACGGTGGACTCGTATTCCGGGCTGAAGCCTTCCAGTATGTGGGAGGCAGCGGTAGTCTGTACGCCTTTGGTACAAAACAGGTCTTTCACGGCTATCGGCAGACCTTCCAGTAAACGTCCCTCACCTTTATCCAGCCGCTCCTGAGCTGCACGCGCCTGCTCCATCGCCACATGATGCGTGACGGTGATATAATCATTCATCTCGCCATTTTCGGCGTCGATCTTTTCCAGAAATGCCTCGGTCATCTGGGGGGCGCTGCACTCTTTATTCTTTAGTGCATCGCGGGCTTCGGTAAGGGTGAGTTGGGTCAAATCCGTCATCTTTGTTTACCCCTGATCAATCACTTTGGGCACGACGAAACAGTCATATTCCTTGGCCGGTGCGTTGGCCAGCACGCGCTCAGGGTAATTGCCATCGCTGACAACATCTTCCCGCATCGGCAGGGTATGCTCCACCACGCTCGCCACATCCAGCGCATCACCGGTTTCCACCTCCGAGAGCTGTTCCACCCACTCGAGAATCGTACCCAGCTCCCCGGAGAATCGTTCTTTTTCCTCCTCCGTGACCGCGATACGTGCCAGCTTAGCGACTTTCGCGACATCGTCTTTCGTGAAACTCATAGATGTGCCTCTTTCCCCAAGGAATTATCACTATCCGCCTCTTCTAACCTATCCGCGGAAAAAAACAAGAGACAGCTTCACGATATTGACACAAAGCGGTGTTAGGTTTGTTAGCATGCATGATTTAAAGAAAATACTGGTGATTACTACCGGCGGCACCATTGATGCGCTCTACCATCCGGAGGACGGCACCCCATCTATCGTACCTCTTTCCGATCAGACCGGTATCGGCAAAGCACTGGATCATGCCGGATATAAAGGTGAGTATGACCTTTACCCCTTATGTCAGAGAGACAGCAAACAAATCCATACTCCTACTTTACAACATATCGCGCATTACATCGCCGAGCATGATCATGACTACGATAGTGTTATCGTCACCCATGGCACTGACACCATGCCTGTCCATGCACGCAAGCTTAAAGCATTACTGGCGGAATATGAAATCAGTCCCAAAACAGTCATCTTTACCGGAGGCATGGAGCCACTACGTGATGTAAAAGGTCAGTGGCGGGAATCCGCCGACGGATGGCAACATCTTTCTGAGTCCATGAAGCTGGCACAGCAGCACCCTGCCGGCGTGTATCTTGTAGTTGAAGGCAAGACCTGTGATGCAGAAACATTGAATAAGAATGTAGTACTTACACCTGATAATATGGTCAGCGATGCCGAATTTATCGCGAGAGACCCGAGAAATTCTCAGATCATCATTGATTAGCGATTTTCCTTTTGGGTTTTAGATACGTACTGGTTATACCTTGAGCCATGCCGCTCATTAATACATATATTCCAGGAGAAACATTTGCCGAGGGCAGCCGCCTGCTGGGGCTGGATATCGGCACGAAAACCATTGGGCTTGCGCTTTCCGATACACGTCGCACCATTGCCACACCCCGCGAGACCATCAACCGTAAGAAGTTTTCCACCGATGCGTTACGCATCAAAGAGATTGTTCGGGACTATGATGTGGGTGGATTGATTCTCGGCTACCCGGTCAATATGGATGGTTCGGAAGGCCCGCGCTGTCAGTCCACGCGGCAATTCGCGGTCAATCTGGAAACGTATGTGACATTACCCATGCTGCTGTGGGACGAGCGCTTATCAACCGCCGCCGTGGAACGGGCAATGCTGGAAGCCGATATGTCACGCGCCAAACGCGCGCAGCACGTGGACAAGCTGGCCGCTTCCTATATTTTGCAGGGATTTCTTGATTACATCGCCGGGCGGCAGGAGATGGCGCCGACATGATGTTACTGCTCATCATTATCGGCTCCTACCTGATTGGCTCCATTTCATTCGGACTGCTGATTGGTAAACTGGCGGGCATCGGTGATATACGCCAGACGGGTTCCGGCAATATCGGTGCCACCAATATGCTGCGCGCCGGGGGCAAGAAACTCGCACTGCTGACACTTCTGCTGGACGCAGGCAAAGGGGCGCTGGCGGTGACACTCACCAAGCTTATCACCAATCCGATTCTGGACAATCTGAACAGTCAGGAAGACCCCTTTACCGGGATTGCCATCGCGCCGCTCATGCTTGCCCCGTTGCTGGCTGCGCTTTTTGCGGTGATTGGTCATAATTACCCGGTATGGCTGAAGTTTAAAGGTGGCAAAGGTGTCGCCACGTCGTTCGGCGCGCTACTCTGCCTCTCTGCGCCAGAACTGGCTGACCTCACTTTCGGCCTGACCGGAAATCTGGGAGTCATCACCGGCCTGAGCTGGCTGATCGTTTTTGTGCTAACCGGCTACTCTTCACTGGCGGCACTGGCCACCGGGGTGATCCTGATACTGGCGCTGGCCATCGCCGGAATACTGATGCCTTACCTTCCTATTGTCCTGCTCGACCTGCTGGTACTGTTCCGGCACAGGGAGAATATCCGCCGTCTGCTGAAAGGTGAAGAGAAGAAGTTTGAATTAATAAAAAAGAAGAAGGATACGTAAGCATGCAGCCTGCATCTATCCAGCCCCTGCATCCTCGCCTGAGTGAGAGCCAGTTGCTGGATGTGGTGCGCCTGATCCGCTCGGAGCATGTGGGGCCGATGACCTTTT
>CAYMGS010000037.1:0-14917 GCA_964390025.1 uncultured Rickettsiales bacterium
AAGATCATCTGCGCCTGATGTGGCAACTGGCGGATGAGCCGATTTTCTGCCTGGACGGTGACAATGCCGGGCTGCGTGCCATGCAACGGGTGGCAAGTCTTGCGTTGCCGTTGCTGAAACCGGGAAAGAGCCTGCGTTTTTGCCTGCTGCCTGCCGGGGAAGACCCCGACAGCCTGATTAAAGCGCAGGGCGGGCAGGCGATGGAAGCGGCGATCAGCGCCGCCGTTCCGTTAGTGGAGATGTTATGGCGGCTGGAAGTGGGTGAGAAAGACCTGTCTACTCCGGAAAAACGGGCGGCGGCGGAGCAGGGCGTGACCCGTGCCGTTGAACGCATACAAGACCCGGCCGTACGGCGCGCGTATCTGGACGATATACGCCAGCGCCTGTGGAAGTTAGGCAAGAAACCTGAGGGCGCTGCATCAGCGCATAACAAGCAAAAAATGTATGATACTTCGGCTGTTATAGGGGGGCAGAGCGTTACCCATCAGGTGCTGGCCCTGATTACGTTATTTCCCGAATTACTGGAAAATGCAGAGATAGAAGACATGTTCTACACACTTACTTTTCATCAATCCGCCTATGAGCAGATACGTTCCAGCATTGCACAGGCGCATGTAGAGGGGCCGCATACACGGGAGTCGCTCAAAGCACGACTGGTATCGGAAGGGCTGGAAGAAGCGTATGCCGCACTGTCAAAATTCATCAATAACACCAAAAACCCTACACTCTGCCACATCTCACGCATGGATACGGACAGCGGCAGAGAAAAAGCAGAACTCTATATCCGCGAATATATCCGCAAGCAGATGAAGGCGCTGCTTCAGGCAGAGTTACAGGATAAACTGACACTGTTATCAAAAAGTGCGGCTTTCGGTGAGGCGGAATATAAAGAATTGCGTGAAAGGGTACAGCATATTGAGCAGCAGCTTAGAAAGATGCATCTGGAAGAGCCGATGTTTGGTGATATGACGGGCTAGCCAAAGAAATAAAGCCTGCTTTACTATTTTTGAGTAAAAGCCACAGTGTGCGCCTTGCATCCGCAAAAAACCTGCCTATATGGGATACATTGGTTGCCAAGAGCCCAAGTTATTGTTAAGAGAACTGTTTAACGGTGAAATAGACCTTTCCGGGAGCAGTGCCTTGATGGCCGTTTTTGGTAAAGGAAATAAAAGCATAATTAGGGGATAAAAGGATTATGGCGACGGCAAAAAAGTCATCGGCGAAAAAAACCACAGGAAAAAGCAGCGCATCCAAACCGGCAGCGAAAAAGACAACCCCGGCAACCAAAAAGGCGCCAGCGAAGAAAGCACCGGCTAAGAAGGCTCCGGCAGCGAAGAAAGCACCGGCCAAAAAACCTGCACCAGCCAAAAAGCCCGCAGCTACCAAATCTGCGGCGAGAAAGCCAGCGGCTAAAAAGGCGGAAACCGGCGGGCTCAGCAAGGCGGAAACGAAGGAAATCATTAAGAAACTGGTGGCCTTTGCTAAGAAAAAGGGTGAGGTGACGTATAGTCAGATCAATGATCTGCTGCCCTCCGACGAATTTTCTCCGGAAGTTATTGAAACGGTTATCACGACGCTGGGTAATATGGAAATTCAGGTCTCTGATGACAGCGAGGATAAAGCCAAAGCCAAAGGCGCCAAAAAAGGTGATGAAGATGATCTGGCCGACGGCGACGATGACGATGTAGGCATTATCGACGACGACGAAGAAGAGGAAGCAGACACCAAAACCGAAGTAGAGAGTTATGGTCGCTCGGATGACCCGGTGCGTATGTATCTGCGTGAAATGGGCAACGTGGAGCTGCTCTCGCGTGATGGCGAGATAGCGATCGCCAAGCGCATTGAAGGTGGCCGCGAGATGATGATTGCCTCCTTGTGTGAAACGCCTTCCGTTATGCAGGAAATTCTCTCCTGGCGCGATGCGATTGCCAGCGGTGAATTGCTGCTGCGCGATATTATCGATCTGGATGCCACCATGGGCTCTAACGATGAAAATGGCGAAGGTGGTGTGCCGGTAGTGAGCCCGGAACAGGCGGCAAAAACAGCCTCCGCAGAAACAAAGAGCGAAGAGGAGGAAGAAAAACCTTCCAAAAAATCGCGTCGTAAGAATGAGGACGGCGAGTACGACGATGATGAAGAGGACGAAGAGTTTGATGAGGATGAGGATGAGGATGAGGATGAGGATGAAGACGATGAGGAAGAGGGGGATAACCCGCTTTCCATCGTAGCGATGGAAACTGCCCTGATGCCTCAGATTCTGGAAACGCTGGACGCATATGGCGCTATCGTTAAGAAGTTGCGCAAGCTGCAGGAAAAACGGCTGGCGGCAGCATTTGGTGAAGGAACATTTACCGACAAGGAGTCGCAGCAATATAAAAAGCTCTATAAAGAGCTGGGAGAGTTGATGTGCAGTGTGCGCTTTAACAACCAGCGTATAGAAGAGCTTTCTGACCGTTTGTATGGCACCAACAAGCGCTTGATTAACCTGGAAAGCAAGCTGCTGAAAATGGCAGAGAAAAAAGGCGTGGACAGAGTGGATTTTCTGAAGCGTCACCAGGGACAGGAGCTAAATCCGGAATGGATACAGGAAACGGCAAAATATAAAGGCAAAGGATGGGCGGACTTTGCAGCTGACTGTGGTGATGATGCTGAGCCGATCCGTGCAGAGATTGCCAGAATTGCCGGTGAAGTGGGCGTGGATATTTCAGAGTTTAAGCGCATGGTAGCGGATGTGCAGAAGGGTGAACGCATGACCACCCGCGCCAAGAAAGAAATGATCGAGGCGAACCTGCGTCTGGTAATCTCGATTGCCAAGAAATATACCAACCGTGGTCTGCAATTCCTTGACCTGATTCAGGAAGGCAATATCGGCCTGATGAAGGCAGTCGATAAGTTTGAATACCGTCGCGGTTATAAATTCTCAACTTATGCAACCTGGTGGATTCGTCAGGCGATTACCCGCTCGATCGCGGACCAGGCCCGCACGATCCGTATCCCGGTGCATATGATTGAGACGATCAATAAGATCGTACGTACCTCGCGGCAGATGCTGCATGAAATCGGGCGTGAACCGACGCCGGAAGAACTGGCGGAAAAACTGGTGATGCCGCTGGATAAAGTTCGTAAAGTCATGAAAATTGCCAAGGAGCCGGTATCACTGGAAACTCCGATCGGGGATGAAGAAGATTCGCATCTTGGTGACTTTATCGAAGATAAAAATGCGGTGCTACCTCTCGACTCTGCCATTCATTCCAACCTGCGTGAAACCACAACCCGCATTCTGGCCAGCCTTACCCCGCGTGAAGAGCGTGTGCTGCGGATGCGGTTTGGCATCGGGATGAATACGGATCATACGCTGGAAGAGGTAGGTCAGCAGTTCTCGGTCACCCGTGAACGGATTCGTCAGATCGAAGCAAAGGCGCTGCGTAAGCTGAAACACCCGAGCCGTTCCCGCAAGATGCGTAGCTTTCTGGAGCATTAGACCATGAAGATTGAACCCAAAGATAGCCTGACCGCTACATTTTGGGGGTTACTCGTCATCTGGTTGCTGGGAGGCATTGGGATTATGCTTGCAACGGGCCAGTTTGTATTCAGTATTATGTATGCAATAATCCTCGCGCCGGTATTTTTGCTGATCTATTGTACAGCCAAAGCAGAGATCACAAAGCAGCTTAATTCTGGTAGTAAAGAAACCTCTGGCCATGATGCTTGAGCCGGAAAAAATGCCGGTCTATATGCTGCTCTCCGTTATTGCATCCATTGCAATTGGCATGATTGTCTACCAGTTTAGTGAAAATATGACACTTTCTATACTCACAGGGGTATTTCTGGTGATTGGAGACTATATCGCATTGTCATGGCTGATGGGGGATGATAAATAAGGCCATTATAGTCCGGTAGCATGGATATATAACAAAGGTAAATGATATGGCGACCATAGGCACACGTCTGCATACATGGTTATGTGGCAAACATGTGGGTACGGATCAGTTCGGTAACCGCTATTATACGCAGCGTTCTGCCCCTGATAAAGGACGCGCGAAACGATGGGTGATTTATAAAGGGCTGGCAGAACCAAGCAAGGTGCCCCCGCTATGGCATGGCTGGTTGCATTATTCCACGGATGCCTTGCCAGACAAGAAACACAAAGCGTATGACTGGGAAAAAGAATACATCCCTAATCTGACGGGTACGGCAGGTGCGTATGTGCCGCCGGGGCATATTCGCCGGGGAGCTGAACGGGATCGTTCGGCCTCAGACTATGAAGCATGGACACCGGGAGAAGGGGCGTGAGTAGAAATGTGATTGAAACCGTCATGGGCGGTGTGGTGCTGGTGATTGCTGCCGGTTTTCTGGTAACAGCCTATGAGGGGCGTTCTATCAGTCAGGTGACGAACAGCTATCAGGTGCACGCAAAATTTGAGAATGCTACCGGGGTTGCTGTTGGCAGCGATGTTCGCATGGGCGGGGTTAAAATCGGTGTGGTCGATGATATGCATCTGGACACTGAGCGCTATATGGCTGTTGTGAAAATGGGCATTAAGCCCAATATTCCACTGCCAACAGATTCCACTGCAGCCATAGTCGGTGATGGTCTGCTGGGCGGCAAGTTTGTTTCCATTTCACCGGGTGCAGAAGAAGCGACGCTTAAAGAGGGCGGAGAGATTGAATATACGCAGTCCTCTGTCAGTCTTGAGGAAATGATCGGTAAGTTCGTTTTCAGTGGCGGCGGCGTTGATGATGGTGACAGCCCGACTGCATCCGGCGAAGATGCGGATGAACTTGAGTTGAATTTCTAGAAATGATACGCGCTTTTCTTATCATTCTGCTGATTGGAAGCTTATTTCTTCCGGCTGCTGTATGGGCACAGACCAAGGCTCCAAAGAAAGGCAGTAAGGATGTTGAAATCCACATCCAGTTAATTGACAAAGTGGCAGGACGTCCTGAAATACTGAAAACCGATGTGGGGGCTGTAGCAAAATATCAAAGCCTGACCATTCTGCCGAAGCGTTGTGTCGTGAATAGTAATAATGAGTATGCCGCCTTAATCGAGGTATATGATCTGCCTCCCAGCGGGCAGACACAGCAGCTCTTTTCGGGGTGGATGTTTTCTGCCAACCCGTCCATAACCTACATTGAGCATCCGTTTTATGATGTGTCGCTGAGCAAGTGCCAGCCACGCAAGGAAGAAAAAGCCAAAGAAGAATAGGCTTTGAGTATTCATTTCCATAGGGCTTGTGCCTGTTTCGTCATATGATCGTCATATATTTCCCGTATACTTACTACGTGGAGTTAAAGATACGATGATAGCGCCTCCGCATAGGCAACCAGGTACCTCGCTTATTCAGCCGGGCAATTTTCGGCTGTCTGCAGCAGGGGCAAAATTCATTAAATCACATGAAGGATACCGGGAAACTGCATATGATGATGCAGGTCACCAGTCCATTGGTTACGGGCATCAGATAAAGCCCGGTGAAGATCACCTGCGCAATGGTATTACTCAGGCGCAGGCTGAAGAGTTGTTCCGGCATGATACGGGCTGGGCTGTTGAGGCGGTGAATCGGAATGTGCGGGTGCCGCTGACACAGAACCAGGTCGATGCGCTCGTAGATATTGCCTACAATACCGGCCCGACAAACTTTGCCAACAGCCCGGTGGTAAGGGCACTAAATGCAGGTAACACAGCGGAAGCGGCGCAGCAATTCGGATACCATACGGTGAGTCAGGGTCGCGTGAATGATACGCTTGTTACCAGACGTGCCCAGGGTGCCGCCGTGTTTCTTGGCAGCGGTCATGCCAGTGGTGACACGGCTGACATTACATTGCGTAGTGGAGAACGGGGCGTGCTCGGGCGTGCAGGGGGTGCCGTGGGTGATACCTTAAGAGGCTGGTTTTATGAAGGCGGGGAATTCAGTGGCAAGAAAACGGCACTTGCGATTGGCGGCCTGCTCGCGCTGGTCATGGCGATCAATTACGCTCCCATGATTGCACTGGCTGCTTTTGCCATTTTTGCCATTGGTGCGGTCGTGATGATGTCCAAAGGGAGCGGTATGATGGAAATAGCCGCAGGCGGAGGCAGAAGCCGTGGTCCTGCCACCCCGGGACAGCAGCAGGATCTGCAATTGCCGTCGGTGGCACAACAGCAGGCGCAGGGCGTTGCTCCTGTAAATGCCGCCTCTATGGAGGAATTAAAGCTACCGGATATGAATGACCCGGCAATGCGAGAGGCTATATTAGGGTCGCAAGCTGCCGGGATAGAAACGGGTGCACAGGGAACGCAACTTGCCTCTTTGCCGCAACAAGGCGGACGTACGGCAGGCAACTCACCCGAAATTTGAGGATAACGGCGCTTCGTTTTCGCCGGTATCCAGTTCCAGAGCCAGCAATGTATCATTGATCTTTTCCGGCGTGTCAGCCATCTCAAGCGGTAACACCGTGCCAAAGTTTTGACGTGCCACCCGGGCTGCCTGCGCACCCAGATCAAAGACAACAGGCCAGATGCCATAGCGGAAACCATGCGATAGTGTATAACAATAGGTTTCCGGCCAGACGCTTGGAATCAGTAGCAGATGCGGCTGGTGTTGGGTGAGCAGGGGCTCCAGTTCGTCATCCTTATATTCTCCGGTGATGGTCAGCTTCTCACGCAATCCGTTCAGCGGCGCGTAGCCGGTATACCCAATCAGTACAAACTCGACAGGCAGGTTGCGCTTTGCTGCATCTTTGACCATGCCTTCCAGCACTTTTGCGCCTTTAATAGGAGAGATGGCGCCGAGTACAGCGACTTTCAGCGTGTCTCCTTTCTCATAGGCTCGTCCCAGATGAGGATGTGCACTCAGGTCTTCGCGGTGTGGTTCTGCCTGTATAGAAATCTCCGGGAAATAGCGCAGCAGGCGTTTTACTACATCTGCATCCGGCGCACGCACGGCAGAGGCATGGCTGAGAAAGGTGCGAAAGCGCTCCCGCCACAGCCAGACAGGCGTATCACCGGCATATGAGAAACTGCTCTGAATGCACAGCTCACATTCTGAAATATCCGGTTCACCGCAATACACCTCATCACGCACCAGATTAATACGAGGGCAGACAGTGTAGTAGTCGTGCAGCATCACCTCGTAGGCAATACCCATCTGACGTGAGAGCATCATAATGAAATCCGTGATACCTTCCGGAAACTGAATTACATGGTGTATGTGCATACGGGTGATGCCAAGCTGTTTTAGAGCTGCAAGGAGCTGTGGCTGTTCATGCGTCAGAGAAAACACAGCATTCGGCGTGTCGGGAACCTCCGGATGCGAAAGCGTGACCATACCCTCTTCCCCGGTGACAGGGGCCAGTTGAAACGCACCGGTTTTCTCTTCTGTTGCCAGCCACGTAATGCGCTCACGGATATGCTTTTCTGTGCCACCACCCAGCGCATGCGATACCATCAGGATATTATTTTTATGCTTTCTGGCTTCCAGACGCGCCATGTCAATATTGCGGCGCATGTGTTTCGGCGGATCGCTGAGGACGAATTGTCGCACCAGTTTAGGATAGGTGGGCCAGCGTTTCTTGAGCAGCTTCTGAGCTTTGGCCACACGCGTATCTTTCTCAGCGCCAAAAGAAGAACCTCCCGCATGGCGTACATAGACGTCTCCGGCCAGCAGGTGAGTATACCCGGCTTTTGCGGCACGCATACAGAAATCATTCTCTTCTCCGTAGCCTTTGCCGAATGTGTCCGCATCAAAGTAGCCTATCTTGTTCAGGCAGCTGCGGGGGATGAGCATGCAAAATCCAACGGCCGTCGGGATAGAACATGACTCCCCGGCATTAACGCGTGCTGCAATGGCGTCCAGCTCTGCAGGTGGTATCTCCAGCGCCTGTATGTTATCACGGGCGAAATACGGGTAGCTACAAATCGTGGCGTTGTTGGAAAACGGAGTGACGCTGCCAATATTCTCTGCATCTTTATGTGCATAGAGACGATCCAGCCAGTTGCCATAGACTTCCGTATCGGCATTCAGCAGCACCACATCCCGATCCTCATGCAGCTGCATACCGCGATTCACCGATGCCACAAACCCCTGATTGCCGTCATTTTCCACCAGCGTGAAAAAATCCCGGGCGGCCAGGTCACGCAGAGCATGACGGAGGCTGGCATCTGGTCCGCAATCATCAATCACAATCAGTTCATACGGTGTGGTGTTACCGGATGTTATCACGGAATAGAGGCACCGGAGCGTGTCGTCCCGCCCGTCATAGACAGGGACAATTACATCAACCAGCGGCGTTTCATACTGCTCTGGCGGCGATAGCGCATCCCAGTCTTCAGCAGCAGGGGCCTGCATCGGAGGAAGTGGAGTCACCTCTTCATGCGAGAGGTCTGTGCCAAGCAACGCGTGAATACGGCTGCGCCCCATGCGTTTGCTGCGCCATGTGCGGTAGGAGTCCGTTTTGACGATAAACTCATCACAGCAGAGGAAATACAGGTCTTCGGTGATGTGGCGTATGGCTTCCGGCAGGGGAAGCCAGCGCCAGAACCTGCCCAGTGCCGCATGAGTGCCTTTGGTAATGCGGTAGAGAAGATGACGATGTTTCCAGATCGGGCGCAGGAGTTTCTGCATCAGGAACTCTTTTTGGCCAGCGGGTGATGAGTGTGTACCAGTTGCTCCAGATGCTCACGCAGCACATGCGTATAAATTTGCGTGGTGGAAATATCCGCATGGCCCAGCAACTCCTGTACCACACGCAAATCAGCCCCCCCTGCCAGCATATGGCTGGCAAAGGAGTGACGCAGCGTGTGCGGATGCACTTTAGACGGGTCAACCCCCGCTTTCATGGCCAATGATTTCAGCATTTGTCCCAGGCGCTGGCGGGTGAGGTGGCCGGACTTGCCATGGGAGGGGAAAAGCCACTGTGTTTCCGCACCCTGCTCAAATTCACAGCGGACTTTCAGATAGGCGTAGATAGCACGGATAGCCTCATCATGTAATGGCACCAGCCGTTCCTTACCGCCTTTCCCCTTAATCATCAGGAAGGCACTGGGCTGACCATTATGCTCAGTGATCTGGATGCTGGAAAGCTTGAGGCTGACCAGCTCCGTCACGCGCAACCCGGAGGCATAGAGAATTTGCAACAGCGTATGCAGGCGCAGGCCTTCGGAAGATTCATGCTCAGCAGCACATTCAATCAGCCGGTTGACTTCATGCTCCGTCAGTGTTTCCGGCAACGGCTTTTTCTTCTTTGGCCCTTCAATATAGGTGGCCGGGTTATCCTCTCTTATCTTCTCGCTAATCAGAAATTTGAAGAAATGCCGAATGCTGGAGAGTTTGCGTGCACAGGTGGAAGGTGAGAAGCCTTCTTTCACAGAAAGCCCGTGCATGTACCGCTCAATCACAGGCTGCACAACATTCTCCACTTTTACTTCCTGCTGCGTGAGATGCTGTAGAAAATGTTTAAGGTCACGGCGGTAGGCGTCCAGCGTATGGCGGGATGCCCCTCGTTCGGCCTGCATCATAAGCAGGAAGTCTTCCAGATGGCGTGCGCCGTTCATGGGCGACCACCGGAGCGTAGCGGTTCCACCGGGGGGTTCAGGATGGCGGCTTTGGCCAGAGTCACACTATAGCTGTTGAGGGCTATTTTCTGCATGGCAGCAATCAGTCGCGCAATAACCGTATCACTGACATAGGCCAGCCGTCCCTGATTGAGTAACGTAATGGCACGTAAAATTAATTCGCCTTGTAGCTGCTTATCTTCTGCGCCCTGCAGCGCCACTAATGCCCCGTGTTCCGGGGAGAGCGTCTGTGCAAGCGGCGCGTTGAGCGCCATGGTTTTGCTATCAGCCGGTATCATATGGCCCAGTGATTCCTCCACCGCGACCTGACGGCTCAGAATCCAGAATGCATGGGCATCCTGCGCCGTCTCAAAAGCAGGCATCACCGGGTTGGCACCTCCTTCGCCGTGCAGCAGGCGATCCAGCGCCATTGCTTCATCAATCGCCGCCAGTGTAATTGCATGAGAGGTTGATGTATCCCGGTGATTGCGCAGGAACACCCGTATTTTGTCCAGACTACGCGTATCGTTGCGCTCCATGTGATACGCTGCCATATCCAGTAACAGATGAGCGGGCAATGTGCCATCTGGCAGCGATTCTGTCAGGGCGGTAAGCTCCGTTCCTACCAGACCGCGTGCTATGTATGGTGAAAACTCATGTTTTAACTGTGTCAGCGCATTGCTCACCGTGCTGACCTGATTTGCCGGGTTTTGAATAAGCTGAATATCGGTGATGAGTGCTGCGCGTCTGCGGCTGTCCCCTCGCAATGCCGGACTTTTGGTAGCTTGGTTATACAATACCCGTAATGCTTCCGGTTGACCGGCACCCCGCATCACAGCATGTTCCAGCAAGGCAATGCGCAGCGGCAGATCAAACACCTCCATCTCTGACAGAATAACAGCCAGACCGGGTGCCAGTGTCTGCGCCATAGAAGGGGCGATGAAATTAGCATCCAGCCTTGCGGAAGCCTGTGATGCAGCGTCATGCTTTTTAAGGGCGGCGATCAGTAATGGTGTGGCGTCTCCATCTTTTGCGCTGAAGGGAGGCAATGCACCGTTTTTGCTGCCCCAGTTGTTCAGAATGTCGATGGTGAGTGGGTAATGGTTTGGATATTGTTCGGAGAAGAAGCCCAGTACAAACTCTGCCTGATCATGCTCTTCGGCGATCCGGTGACAGAAAATGCGCCTCAGGCTCCAATATGCATCGACCGACGTATCACTGTTTGCCAGCTGGTTGGCAGTTTCTTCACAGGCTGCCTGCGTATCTCCAATACTCAGTGCCAGGTCAACATAGCGGCGAGCCTGCGTGTTATTACGCATTTCATCCGGCAGGCTGGTAAGCAGGCGGAATGCATCTTCATACGCGGCCATCTGGATCAGCTTATCAACCCGGCGGGTAAACCAGTCTTTCGGGATGGCGGAGGCGCTGTCGGGATAGACAGGCATGATCATCAGGGCAATCAGCATATCACGCGCGACACCTGGCCCCAGATCAGAAGGAATGGATTTCAGTAACGCATCGAGTGTGGCAGGTGAACTCCCTGCGTAAGAGACGTGTGGAAAGCGTGTACTGTCAATACCATACGTATCGGCATTGGGAGCAGCCGCATTCTGTACCTGAATGGTTGTGGACTGTGGGAGGGCATTGGAAACTCCGACGGCAGCCTGTGCCCATGCAGTGCCGCTCATGATGGAGAGTAAGCCAAGCGTCCAGAGCCAGCGCAGCATGGTTTATTCTCCCATAATCACCGATGCCGGAACGCTGTCCTGGTAGGAACGTACGGGGGCGGGGTGCTCCATGGCGGCCAGCCATCCAAAACCGGCCAGCACAAGAATAATGACAATCAGCAACAAACGTTTCATGGTGGTACTAATGGTGATGGTTGATTCACTCGCAAAGTTGCGGCATAGTCCCAGAGACTAGCGATAAACCCAAGAGCGTGCAACCCGATTCCTGATGCCTGATTTTCTCTCCTTAAGAAAAACAATTGTGCTTGTGGGCCTGATGGGTGCGGGAAAGACAACAGTTGGTAGACGGCTGGCCAAAACGCTGGATGTTAATTTTAAAGACTCGGATGATGAAATTGCTGCCGCTGCCGGGTGCAGTATTCCGGATATATTTGAAATTCATGGAGAAACAATCTTTCGTGATCTGGAGCAACGCGTTATCTCACGCCTGCTGACGGATGAACAGCCACAGGTGCTGGCCACAGGGGGCGGTGCATGGATGAACCCGAATGTACGTACCCTGATAAAAGAACATGCTATTTCCGTATGGCTGAAGGCTGATCTGGATATACTGGTAGAACGCGTGTCACGCCGGGGAGGGCGGCCATTGCTTGAAAAAGGCGACAAACGTGTTATCTTAGCCAAGCTCATGGATGAGCGCTACCCGGTGTATGGTGAGGCAGATGTGGCAATTGAAAGCGGCAGCGGAGCACATGAACGGGTGGTCGAGTCAATTATTGAGGCGCTGAAACAGCATGGTGTCGCCTGAATCTTCCGTTGCAGGCCAAGCGGAATCTTCCCCCTCTCTTACGTTAGACGTAGCGCTGGGTGAGCGCAGCTATCCTATTCACATAGGGAGCGGGTTGCTCGCAAATGCCGGTGACCTGCTGGCAACGCATATACCCGGTGGCCGTGCCATCATCATTGCCGACAGCAATACCGGCCCGCTCTATGCTGAGCAGGTGGCCGATGCGCTCAAGCTAAATACAGACGTACTTACGCTTCCGGCCGGAGAAGAAACCAAGTCATACGGTGTACTGGTGCACTTGCTGGATGATCTGCTGGCCTTACAGCCGGATCGTAAAACGACGCTGATTGCACTGGGGGGGGGTGTTATCGGCGATATCACCGGTTTTGCCGCCAGTATCTTACTGCGCGGCGTGCCGTTTATTCAGATACCCACCACCTTGCTGGCGCAGGTCGACAGCTCTGTGGGCGGAAAAACCGCCATCAACAGCCCTCACGGTAAAAACCTGATAGGCACGTTTTATCAGCCACAGGCGGTGCTGATTGATGTTGATACCTTGCGCACACTGCCGCCCCGCGAAATGCGTGCAGGCTATGCGGAAGTGCTGAAATACGGGCTGCTCGGAGACCGGCATTTCTACCACTGGCTGGAAGAGCATGGCGAGGCGCTGATCAAAGGAGATCAGGCGCTGCAAATGCAGGCGGTAGAGATAAGCTGTCGCGCCAAGGCTGCTATTGTCGCTGAAGATGAACGGGAAAAGGGTGCACGTGCGCTGCTCAATCTGGGCCACACATTTGGCCATGCACTGGAAAAAGCCACTGGCTACAGCGATATGTTGTTGCACGGTGAGGCGGTGGCCATTGGCTGCCTGATGGCCTGTGACCTGTCGGTACGTAAGGGGGTATGCCCTGAAGAAGATCTGGTACGTCTGCGCACGCACCTGGATGCGATGGGTTTACTCCCCGACCTGCATGCGATGCCGGTTAAATGGGATGCACGCATATTGGCACAGTATTGTTATCAGGATAAGAAGGCCGAGGCAGGAGGGCTGACCTTCATCCTGATGCGTGGTATCGGTGATGCCTTTATCACCCGTGAAGTACAGGAAGACGAAGCCGCAGCGGTTTTCGCCTCGTATGTGAGTTGATGCATGTTTGAACTGGGCCTGATTATTTTCCTGTTATTCTGTTCCGCGTTCTTTTCAGGATCGGAAACCGGACTTACGGCAGTCTCACGTGCCCGTATTTTCCAGCTGATGCAGGAAGGCAGTGCGCGTGCTCGCCGCGTGTCGGAATTACGCGAAAGCAAGGAGCGTCTGATCGGCGGTATTCTGCTTGGCAATAATCTGGTCAATATTGCCGCAACAGCGATTACTACGGGTCTGGCCATTCAGTATTTCGGTGATGAGGGTGTGTTCTACACCACGGCCATCATGACGATTCTGGTACTGGTCTTTGCCGAAGTGCTGCCAAAAACCTATGCCATACAAAAGCCGGAACGCGTAGCGTTGGCCGTAGCGCCATTCATCAATATCTGCGTAAAGTTATTTTCGCCGGTCACCATGGCCGTGCAGTTTTTTATCACACGGTTACTGCGCCTGTGCGGTATTGATCTGAGCCAGCAGGATACCTTCATGTCCTCCGCAGACTTCATTCGCGGCACCATCGAATTGCAACACCAGGAAGGGGATATCGTAAAGCAGGAGCGCGATATGCTGGGCGGTATTCTTGATCTGGAAGAAGTAGAAGTTGGCGATGTCATGGTGCATCGGAAGCATATCGAGATGGTGAATCTGGATGATTCCGTACGTGATATTATTCGTCAGGTCACCACCTCAACGCACAGCCGCCTTCCGTTCTGGCAGGAGAATCCGGACAATATTATCGGCCTGCTCCATGTGAAGGACATCTTCAAACTGATGGCAGAAAACCAGAATGAACATATTACCAAGACGATGATTGAGGAGGCTATTTCCGAGCCGTGGTTTGTGCCGGAAACCACCATGCTGGGTGAGCAATTGCTGGAATTTCGTCGCCGTCGCCGTCACTTTGCGCATGTGGTGGATGAGTATGGTGCATTTCAGGGCATCATTACGCTGGAGGATATTTTAGAAGAAATCGTGGGTGAGATCAGTGATGAATATGATCGCCCCTCTACCATGAAACTGAAGCAGCAACCTGATGGCGTATATCTGGTGGATGGTACGGTCATGATACGCGACATTAACCGCGAACTGGACTGGAGTCTGCCCGATGCCCATGCCTCCACGCTGGCCGGGCTGGTAATCCATGAGGCGCGTCAGATTCCCGAAGCCGGTGCGATCTTCGCGTTCTACGGTTGCCAGTTTGAGATTGTAGAGAAGCGTGCCAACCAGATCATGAAGCTGAAAGTGCGCAAATTGCCTGAGGTGGGTGAAAACGGGGAAGGGCAATGAATGCAAACCGTTACGGACAAAGCTACATCATAGAGTTCGTGCCGTGGGGAAATGCGGTGAAAGTCAGTGCCGTAGACCCGGTCACCGGTGAGGAGGCCAGCATTGTAGGCGACCCCAATGCCACGCAGGAAGCACTAACGCAGCTGGCAATTCAGAAGCTGGAATATATCAGGGATAAAAAAGGCAGTTAGCCACGGGCCAGTGCAGGCTCTTTGCCAATGGCATCAAGTGCAGCGTCTACATCCTGACCGCTGTAGCGAGAACACACCACATCACCACCTGTCAAGCTGCTCATGGCAATGGCGGCAACGGCTCCTTCTATGCGGATGTCGCTGATACCGTATTTCCGCTCTCCGGACGGGTCGAGTGATAAAAACACGCGCTCTGTGAGGTCAAGATCCTCACGGCTTTTGTTTTCCAGATATAGTCATTCCAAATAAGAATTTCTGATTATATTTTCGACGGATTGGTTTGCG
>CAYMGS010000038.1:0-14890 GCA_964390025.1 uncultured Rickettsiales bacterium
CCCGCAACCAGATTTTTCAAAGACTTACAAGAGATTCTGAAGCCTCACAAAACCACCGGGGATACCACGGGGATACTTTTGGAGGGAAGAGAAGGACGGAATTACCATACCCAATTAAGAATTTTTGACTATATGCATCTGATCTGAGCAATAAGAGTAATCCACTATCGACCCAGCCCTGATTTTCTCCACTGCCTCATCAATCACGAAGCGCGGCACCAGGAACCATTCACGCGGCACGATGGGGTTGCCGAAGCGGTCTTTTATTTCGATGTTTAGCTTGGCTGGCTCGAAGAATTTGTGGATCAGGTTTTCCAGCTTCACACGGTTGATGTTGGAAAGCTCATAGGTTGCCACGACCTCAACATCTGCCATCAAAAATGTTGGGTCGAGTTTGGCATTAGCAAATCGCTTATCCACCTTGCCGCCGGTGACGCCGATTTTATGGATGACGTTGCGGCTTTCCTTAATCAATGGGTGGTCAGACTTGCTGCGTAGGACGTAAATTGTGCCGCTTTCGATGTCACCTTCTTCATGCGTATCCGAAAATAGTGGTCCCGCCGACGGGTCAGTGATACGCCGCCCAGCTTCGTCTTTATAGAGGGCGCGTTGCAGGGAGCGCATGAGAAGGTCGCTTTCCGTGCCGTTATCATAAATCACCCGCAGGCGTGCATCGGTCGCGCCGTTAGGGGCTTTGATTTCCTCACCAACTTCCGCCACATAAACGATCTGACCGCCCAGGATAAAGAACTCACCTTTTTCAATGCTGGCATCTTCCTTGAAGCGTCGGCTTTGGCGAATGCTATCTCTTAATTCATCCTGCACTTTCAGGAAAAGGTGCTTGAAATCATCGAAATTGGGGCATGGCGTGCGTGAAGCAATTTCTTCAGCGGCGCGAACTTCTGCGCGTGTTTTTACATGCGTGAGTTTTGTAATATCGTTTTCACCTGCATCCAAAACACCCAGTTCGGCAAGCAGTGCATCATCATCCAGATCGTCGCCTGCGCTATGAATAGCCGCTGGTTGCCCTTGCAGTAGCCCGTGCTTATCGAAGCCAGCAAGCACAGCGCGGCAATCCTCAGAAGCGCGAATCTTATCCAGCCGCACCGCATAAAGCCGTTCAAAGATGTCTTTGTCTTCGCCGTTGGTTGGCAGCTGCCCGTGCTGCTCGTAGAAGCGTTCTCATCAAGAAAGCTAACTTGGTCTCTTGTTAGCCAAGAGAGATCTATTCCCTTTATGGCGTTAATCAATTCATTCTGCTGTGTCTCGAACGCAGCTTTTGGCTGATTAGGCTGTGCGTTTTGTTGCAACACGGAATGCAGTTGAGAATACTTCTGAGGTAATTTGGGCTGCACTAATTCTTTATTAACCCAAATAGTTAAACGATATAATTCTGTGACATTCATTTTTGACGGCGCGTAAACACCATCTCGGTAAGGTTTTGAATTAAGAATCTTTGCGCTAGGGGTTTTTATTTCAAAAAGCGCAGCATTATTGCTTAGGCCATGTTTGACCAGATAGTCTGTAATTTTTTCTCCTGCGCCGGAAAATTTTCTTCCGCCGAGGTGAGCCTGATCCTGGATTTTGATGATGGGATAACCGAACGCCAAGGTAAGGATGAATGGATTTTCATTGAATAACGCCGTCCACCGATCTTCTTTTAATTTTTTACCAAGCATTTCTTCGTAAGTTTTTATAAGCTGCTTCAGCGTTACCAATTCAATATCATTCCGAAGTTTCACAAGCGCAGCAGGCTGGTCTTTGGCCATTTTTTCTTTATTGCTGCGAACCAGATCAATGGCCTCTCTTTGCTCGTTTGTAGATAGATGCACGGGCAATACGGGCGAAGACTTGGCAATAAGTCTGGCAAGCGTACTACTCTGTTTTCTTATATCTTTTTGCGGGTATTTTGTTTCGTCATTGAGGAAGAATGCAAGGAAGTTATGTGCGGATATTTTTTTGACTTCGTTTGATACCGCTCTTGACTCTCGCGTGATACGGTCTATCGCTTTACGAATCTGCTCAAAATCAGAATATTTGACCGTGCAAACAGCACATTCTTTATGAATGGCGGTATTGTCTTTTTTGCTAATAACGAGGTGTTGAACATTCAATTCTTCAAGAATATTGAAAATGAAACGATAATCTTTGCGAAAGCCAAGGCCATAATTGTAATCTTTCACGAAAGCTGACGGTAACGCTTCCAGAATCTCCATGACTTCATCCTCATTTTCTGCGTAGCCATAATCGAATCCTTCAAGTGTTATCGCTTCCAAAGCATTATATTTCTGTTTCAAAAAGCCATCATTTGTGGGCAACGTATTGATTGGATAAATGCTGATAAAACTGTTCGTGCAATCAACATGCAAAATAAGCTTCTTAAATTTTTCTGGGTTGCGTGTATCCAATCCGGCCAAAGCAAGTGATTCTTTGGAAGGTGCAAAGTAAACCCCATTGAATCCCGGATGCTCTTCCTCAAAACTCAAGGTTCCAGAGGGGCGAGTATTAATATCATGAGGAAGAATTCGAGCCATTGGCCCCTCTGCGAAATGGACAACCCAAGTATTTCGTGCTACATCTATTCCTATAAATATTCTTTTATGCGAGTAGGTTTCAGAGAAACACCCGGTAATCCGCGTTCAGCACAGAGGCCAGTTTCTTGGCCATTTCCTTGCCGATAGGCCGCTTGCCGTTCTCCATCTCCGAGAGGTGATGCTGACGGATGCTTAGTTTTTCTGCCAGTTGCTTCTGCGTGAGTTCGGCGCGGTAACGTGCGCCACGCAGGACAACCGCCGGGCCTTGCACCGGATCGAACACTTCCGGCAACACCTGCTCCGCCGGGATGCTCTTGCCGTCCACCCGCGCTTCGATATACGCCTGCAACTCCTTTGCCACGTCGCGCGGCATAAGATAGGTCTTCGGTCTGGCCGAAAGTCCTTTCACCGTCACGCTAACTTCTTCAATATGGTGCATTCTCTCTGCTCCCCACATAATAGATTTCGATCAACTCCACCGCGTCACCTTCCGTTCGCCAGCAAGCCACCCAGCTATAACTCAGGTGGCAGTGATAGGTGGTCTTGCCCAGCTTGGAATAATTCTTCCAGTCCGGCAGCACCGGCCCGCGCAACCGCAAATCCTTCACCAGCAATCCCAGCACGTCATGCTCGCGCTTCGGCAGCTTCTTAAGCTGCTTAGCCGCCTTGCCGGTAAAATTCACCTGCCACATTCGGACACCTCTCAATTTATACCATTTTATGGTATATTGCAAGCATGGACTATACCTTATGATTCTTCATAAAAGCCATTCCTTATTAAGGCAATAAAGGTATTATTCTGGCGATCTCCTGCTCAAACTCTTTCTGCCTTCCATTGCCAGGAAAAGGTACGGAAAAATATGGAACCTGAGAAAGACCAGCCATCAACACAGCATCTCTCACAGGCTCCTCAATAAACTTTAATAGGCTGATTACAGCAAGCGGACGATAGACTGTCAGTCGTTCTGCAAGACTTGATACTGCATTCTCGTGAAAACGTCGGCGGGCAGCTCGGGTTTTATCATTAATTGGCTCTAATACCAGATCGTCAAGAAAATAACCCTTTTCCTTAAATTCACTAAGAAATTTTTCATCGCCATTGAAGGCTCTTTTTAAGTATCTATAGACCTGACTATTGCCGAGATAGAAGTACGTGCCTCCAGCGGGTGCTGATTCACCTACGAATAAAACAGTAATTTTATCTGGTCGAAAACTATGGCGCAGTTTTTCTATGTCATTCGTTTTGTTTTTCGTCATATTCTTCTCCTTCCAGCAGCCAACATCGCTTCCGTCGCTTTTTCCACCGATTCGCGTACCGGGTCAAGGTTCAGCCGCGCATAGATGGCGGTGGCCTGCTGGCTTTTATGCCCCAGCGATTTACCGATAACATAGCTGCTGGCTCCTGTCACCGCCTGCCAGCTTCCGAGTGAGCGGCGCAGATCATGAATCCGCAAATCTGGCAGGCCAAGGGCAGCTATATCCAGCTTATAGGTGATCGCCGTTTTCCGGTAGGTTTCCAGCCAGACAGAGAGATTTTCTTCCGCTTCCACCCGCGCTGTGGCAATGTCCTTTTCGCTCCATCCTTCCTTTTCCGCCAGCAGATTAATCAACTGGTAGATTTCCGCACGCTTCAGCAAGCGCCCCCATGCCTTCTTGGGGTCTTGCAGATGCCCTTTGCCACTGGCCGCGCTGGGAAACACCCACGCACCCGGCGCTGCTTTTTTTCGCGCTTCCAGAATCTCCATTGCCTGCGGAGAGAGCGGCACCAGCACCGGCTCGCCGTTCTTCGTCTCCGGGATGCGCCATTGCCGCTGCTCCATGCTGATTTCATCCCAGCGCATCGCCAGCATATTGGCCTTGCGTGCGCCCGTCAGCAGCGACAGCAGGATATAATCCTTCAGCGCCCCGTTGCCCTCCGCCTCCAGCGCCGCGAAGAAATAGGGCAATTCATGTGGCTGCAAGAAACGATCCCGCACCTTTTCCTTGAATTTCCTGATGCCCGCCGCCGGGTTCTGCCCCTGCCAGCCCCATTCTATCGCCTTATTATAGATGGCGCGGATACGCTCCAGCAGACGATTAGCCTGATACAGTCCGTTTTCCTCGCAGATGCGCTCATGCAGACGCTGCACCTCCTGCGTGGTGATAGAGGAGATTTTACGCCGGAACCAGTGCGAGAGGAACTTGTTCACCTCGCGCTCATCATATTGCCAAGAGCGTTTCTGCTTTTTGCTGTAACGCTCTAGTCAACCCCCATTTTATGGTCCAGTTTTAAGTTAGTAGTTTGCCGGTGTTTTGGTGTTTATCCTTTCTGTGTTCGGACGCATGGAGCGCAGCGGAATGGTGCTGAACACAGAAGCGCGTCATGGGGGCTGGCGGTCGGTATCCCAGTGAGCTGTGCGGCCTGACGTGGTTGTAGTGATTGCGCCAATCTTCAATAATGGTTTGTGCCTCCTTGAGTGTGTAGAACAATTCGCCATTGAGCAGCTCATCACGCAGTCTGCCATTAAAGCTTTCATTATATCCGTTCTCCCATGGGCTGCCCGGTTCGATATAGGATGTCTTTACCTTCAGCTTATGCAGCCACTCCTTCAGGGTGGCGGCGGTGAATTCACTGCCATTGTCGGATCGGATATAATCTGGCATACCTTCTGTCAGGAATAAGTCGCTCAGGACATCCAGTACGTCATCACTGTTCAGACGGCAATCAACACGGATCGCAAGACACTTGCGTGTGAACTCATCAATGACTGTCAGCATCCGTATCTTCCTGCCATTGCTAAGGCGATCCGCCACGAAGTCATAGCTCCAGACATGGTTGGGCCAGCAGGGCCGAAGGCGAATGCACGACCCATCATTCAGATATAACCTGCCTCGCTTCTTTTGCTTCTTGGGGACTTTCAAGCCTTCCTCACGCCAGATGCGTTCTACCCGTTTATGATTGACCTGCCAGCCTTCGGTGTGCAGCAGCGCTGTGATCCGCTTGTACCCATATCGACCATAGCGATGTGCCAGACGAATAATATCGTCACGCAACTGGCCTTCATCATCCGGCTTACGTTTCATATAGCGCTGAGTTGAACGGCACACGCCAAGCGCATGACACGCACGGCGCTGTGATATGCCATAGCGTTGCTGAGACTTCACCACACAACGTCGTTTCCGCTCAGCGCTTAAAAGTTTCCCTCAGCGGCATCTTTGAGGATTTGCTTGTCCAATGTCAAATCAGCCACCACACGCTTGAGCCGCGCATTCTCCGATTCTAACTCTTTCAGCCGCCTCGCCTGGCTCACACCCATGCCGCCATATTCCTTGCGCCATTTATAATAGGTCGCATCCGATACACCCAACTCTCGACATATCTCTTCAACATTCTTTCCCTGACCAGACAGCACCTCTGCCTGCCTCAACTTACGGATGATCTGCTCCGGTTTGTGCCTCAATTTGCTCATGCTTAACTCCTATCGTTCGTTCCGAGTAATCTATCCCAACTACGAGATAAAAACTGGACCGAATTATAGGGGGCGGGTCACTGAGAAAAATGAAAATATCTTTAGATTATTCATAGCGTATTTATCTTTTACTTGAACATTATTTTGCTTGCATTTAATAGTACAAGTGTCGGCTCAGATAGCAAGCTGAATTATGGTGAACAGCGTGGTTATTACTACAGCAATTTTATCAGAGTTTTAATCAAATTGCCATGCTGCGGCTTTACCTGTGGACATAGGAGTAGCAGATGTTCGTTTACAAAAGTCTCTATAAGCTATTCAAGCTTTTCATACCTGATAAAGGTAGTGCTTGCCCCATTGCTCGGGTAAGATGCCGTGAAAAAACTTTTTCCACAAGCAGAAAAATGCCTTAAATTGACCTGTAAATAGCTCAAAATACTTACACACTATGTTACACATACACATTACCAAAATGTAATAACTTAATTATATCAGTTATTTAATATATGTATATATACGGCTCATAACCTGAAGGTCGTAGGTTCAAATCCTACCCCCGCAACCAATTTTCCCTTTATAATTCAAATGCTTGTACCGTAACACGCAGCTACTAGTCTCCCCTAAAATCATGCCATGGAAGCACTGTGGAAGCAAGAGGGAGAGAAAAAGCTAGTAATTGAGCGTATTAAGATACACTCGCCAGCTCTTCCCACTTTGTGGTGTAGCGTGGTGAGCGATTGTCGCAGCGCATTTGCCAATCGCGCTTAATGCCCTGTGCAGCATGAAAAACGGTTCCCGGCCCCATAGATTGATTGATGCGATCCAGCACTTGCATAAGATGGTCGGCTTTGGAGGAGTTTTGACGCACAAACAAATGATCTTGGTTGTAATCCTCCGGCACCAGGTCAAGCAGCATGATGCCGCATTTGTGATAGCGGTATCCTTTGCGGTAAAGCAGATTGAGCAACTGCTTTCCTGTATGGATGATAAAAGTCGTATCAGAGGTGGGATGATCAAACCCCACCGTCGCTCCATTTCGATATTGCGGCTCATAGTGCCGAAATGGATTGGTTTTAACAAAAACATGAATGCCCTGCGTTTTACTTTGCTGCTTGCGTAGTTTTTCACATGCGCGGGCGGCATAATTAGCAAGTGCCTCCTCCATTGGCTCCAACTCGCTTACCAGCTTGCCGAATGACTTTGATGACATGATATTCTTCTTCGGCGCTATTTCCTCCAAATCAAGGCATGACAAGCCCCGAAGTTCATGCACGATCCTTTCTCCCACCACACTGAAATGCTTTCGAATGAATTTTCCATCGGCATCTCGTAGCTGCAATGCAGTTTCAATGCCTACCGCCCGCAGTTTTTTACCCCAGCGATGTGAGATGCCCCATAGCTCCTCAACGGGCAGATCACGCATGATCTCACTCTGGAGGGCAGGATCGCGCATATCAAACACACCGCTACGTGTTCGCTTCTTGGCAACATGATTGGCTATTTTTGCCAGTGTTTTTGTCGGTGCAATGCCGATGGATGTGGGGATGCCTGTCCATTGGTGCACTTTAGTTCGAACATCAACCGCCATATCGTATAGATTGCGGCCGGCGAATCCATCCAGCCGCAGGAATGCTTCATCAATCGAATAGACCTCCATATCCGGCACAAACATGCGCAAGCTTTCCATCACGCGATGAGACATGTCTCCGTAGAATTGGTAGTTGGAGGAAAATACCGCAACCGCGTTTTCCTGAATGAGCGCTTTGTTTTGATGATAGGGCGCTCCCAGTGATTGTCCTTGCCCGCTCGCACAACGAGATGCAGAGCGTGCTGCATCATCTGGAATGGCAGTTGGCGTGGCCGCGTTATGAATTTACGCCACCAGCCCCCAGAATGGATGAAGCGTATGATCAAAAGCTGCTTTCATATCACCTGATATGCGGCGCGTTATATTTCAATGAGCTGCTTCCCTATCTGATGGAATATGGATTTGATGCGATAGAGCCACGGGTGTTATTTCATAGCCAACGCGTAATGGAGCGGACGCTCACCACGCATTTATGTTTGGATTTCGTGCAGCACATAGAATCATGCGAGCCGCCCTATCGCCGGGCAGCTTACTCCCGATCAGGCGGGAAAGCCCGCGCTGAAAAACTCTATGGCCAAACCAAAGCCTATACCAAAAAGCGCTTTGAAGAGATGCGCGGCAAAGGAACACAACTGAGCATGAGCCAGATAGCGCAGAAGATTTCCTATGAGCTGGAGCAACAGCCCATCGCGGGTGACGAACCGCTCTCCAACCCCTATGATACGATTTACCGGTGGGTGCGGGTGTTGAATAAACGCACCAGCGCATGATATGTATGACAGTGATGAAAAAGCGATGGAAAATGATTGCAGCGATAGTGGCGGTGTTGGTGTTAGGCGGCGTGCTGGCGGGGCCGATCATGAATGAGGTGGAACGGCCGGACTATGAAGTGATTTCCTCTGCCGGGCAGAATATCGAGATACGCCGCTACGAGCCGATGATCATCGCGCAAGTAACCATGCGAGGCAAGCGCGAAGAAGCCATCGGCGACGGCTTCCGCCTGCTGGCCGATTATATCTTTGGCAATAATACGGTTAGCCAAGAGATTGCGATGACCGCCCCGGTGCAACAACAAGCCAGCGAGAAGATCGCCATGACCGCGCCCGTGCAGCAGCAGGCCAAAGGTAACGCGTGGACGGTCAGTTTCGTGATGCCCTCGGAATACACGATGGAAACGCTGCCGAAGCCGAATAATGAGCGCGTGATGCTAAAGCAGGTTCCAGCCAAACGAGTGATTGCGATTACCTTCTCCGACACCAATTCCGATGCAAACATCGCTGAACATGAGCGACAGCTAAAAGCGTATATTCAGGCCAATAACCTCCAAACCACCGGCCAGCCCACCTATGCTTTCTACAATCCCCCCTGGACACTTCCACCCATGCGCCGCAACGAGGTGATGATCGAGCTGGAGTGAAGGGCTAAAGCTCTTCGGTTTTGAATTCCCACGAGTCTTTCTCGGTTGGGGAGGTTACTTTTTACAGCCCCGTTTGGGCACCTTTTTCTCTTGTGCCAGCACATCATCAATCGAAGCATATTGATTGTCTTGCGGCTTTGTGGCCTCGACCACACGCTCCAAATCGCCTAAGACGAGCGAGAGCTTGAGAAAAGACTCCAGCGAAAGCACGCCCTTCTGTTCAAACTTGCGCAAGGTGGAAAGGCTCACATCGGCGCGCACTGCCAATCCTTCTTGCGTCAAGCCTCTAGTAAGTCGCTTCATGCGCAACTGTTTTGCCAACTGTTTCTGTGCTTTTTCTACGGTTAATATTATCATAATAATGTTAGTTATATCTCATTCTTGGCATATATTAACATAATAGCCTCAGGCAATGAGAATGGGCAGGCACTTCCGTTCACCTGTGCCGATGGAATGCTTTTTTTGTTCCATAAATAGGGCGTGAAGGCCTTTCCTGACTCGTTTATGGATCATTTGCTAAGATTTGCGGGGATGCCTGTCACAACAAAAGAACCTTATGATATTGTAATTGTTATCACGCTGACAAAGGAGTTTTGATTCATGATGAATGTTAAAGTAACAACCGTTGTCAACTCTGCAGACGTGATCCTGCCGAGAGAAGTATTGGAAAAATTGGGCGTGGATATTCAAGGGGAAAAGACTGGATTGCATGGCGCTTTGCATAACTTATCCTATCACGCAAATGCCCTAATCCTATCAGCAATGATAGGATTTATGTAACCGAATGATATTATTAGGAACTGCTCGCTGAGGCCTTAAGCCGGAGTAGTGTTGCTGCGATAAAATTCGGCTAATTCCTCTTTGGATACATGACCAGCGGCAACATTCTCAAACAGTGTGATCTGTGCTTTCGTATCAGGAATTTGTAGAGTGAGGCCATTCAAATAAAGGAACAAACCCGCTACTGCATATGCAGTGCGTTTATTGCCATCAACGAACGGATGATTGCGCGCTATTCCTTCGGCATAGGCAGCTGCCAACATACGGAGATCTTTTTCGCCATAAGCGTAGAAGTTTTCTGCACGGGCAAGAGCCGATTCCAGCAGGCCTTCATCACGCATACCAGCGCCGCCGCCATGGCGTACGATAGATTGATCATGAATGAAGAGTGCTTGTGCTTTACTGATCCATTTGGGTTCAGATGCTTCGGTCATTTGGCAAGGCCATCAAGGACGTCGGCGTGTTTACCCATAAATTGATCAACATCACGCTTAAAGTCGTCCGTCACGCCGCCCTGATACGCATAGCGAGAATTTTTGAAGGCTTCATACTCTTTGTATTCAGCCGCAGAAAGCAATACGACACTCTCGCGACCGTTGCTGGTCACACTAATGGGTTCACGCTGAGCAAGCTCTTTATATTGCCCAAAGTTCTTCTGAAATTCAGATGCGGTTATGGTCGTAGTCATATTTCATTCTCCTTATCTTTCATTATACACAAATTACGTAAGATATGCAAGATGTGTACTATAAGAGAGTATTTAGCTCTCTGGTGCCCCATTAGGCCAAAAATCAGTGCAAAACCCACTGGCTAATTCCAACACACCTAATCCGCCGATATACTGAAACAAAACAGCTAATCGCTCCAAGGGGGCACCAGCGCAATATTCGGCTGGTGCCCTATCTGGTGCCCCCTGGGTGCCCCTTTGAGGGGTAAAATAGGTGCATTTCCGTGTATGGCCATAAATGGAAAATGGGTGCAACCTGTTATTTTATATAGAGAAAATAGATAACGGTGAAAGACCATAAAATCGGCGGAAAACAGCTCATAACCTGAAGGTTGTAGGCGAAATTGCCGATAACATCCTTAGCTATCTGGATTATGACGCCATTGCCCGTGACCTCGGCATGGATTATAGCGAAACCTGCATCGCGGGCAAGCATCTCATCTACCGCTGTGGGTAGCGATCAATGCGCAGCCGGGCGCGGCTCGATGGGATGGACAACAATACTGTCGGCACGTTGCTCCACCTGCGCCAGATCGTAGTTCATCTGCAAGCGTAGCCAGAAGGCTGGCGTACTACCCACCGTTTTAGAGAGGCGAACCGCCATTTCCGGCGAGATGCCCGCCCTTGCGTTGAGCAGGCTGGAGAGCGTAGGGCGCGACACGCCCAGCATTTTCGCGCCCGCCGTCACCGTCAGCGCAAGTTCGTCCAGTGAGCCTTTTACAATTCTTCCCGGATGCACCGGGTGTTTCATCATCGTCATGTTTTGTCTCCTAATGGTAATCCATTAAATCCACATCGTATGCCGCACCGTCTTCAAAGCGGAACACAATCCGCCAGTTACCCGTCACGCGCACGCTCCACCACCCGCGCTTATCACCCGCCAGCGGATGCAGCCGGTAGCCTGGAATATCCGCCTCCTGCACTGTCTCCGCCGCTTCCAGAATCGAGAGAATTTCCTCGATCCGGGGAATCATCCGCGCATTCAGGCCGCTGCGGTCGCCTTTCTCATGGAACTTCCTCAGCCCCTTGTGCCGGATATTCTCAATCATATCACAGCCTATTGTAGCCCGTAAGCATACACTTTACAACAGGAAGATGATCATGCAAGTATGTTGAAGCCTGCACCTATCAGACTTACTATCATTTCTCATGACCCGCACAGCAAACAGGCCATCAATCAGGAACATCCTCTGCTGGCAGCGACACTGCCAACCGGCGAGCGTATCCAGATTGTGCTTCCTCCTGCAGCAAAGCATGGCCCGGCCCTTTCCATCCGCAAACAAGTGTTCAGAGACCTCTCGATTGCGGAATATGGCAAGCTTGGTGCATTTGAGTCTGTCCATGTCATTACGGACGATAACGCTGACAATGATGACACCGAGCTCCGCAGGTTACTCGATGAGGGGAAGATTGAGGGATTTATTGCACAGGCCGCCCGCAGGCGCAAAAACATCCTGCTCTCCGGTGGCACTTCCAGCGGTAAGACGACCTTTCTCAATGCTATCCTCAAGGAAGTTCCGATAGAAGAGCGCATCATCACGATTGAAGATACGCCGGAACTGATACCACCACACCCCAATGCGCTGTCTCTGCTTGTCAGCAAGGGCGGACAATCCGTCGCCAATGTCACAATTCAGGATTTACTGGAAGCCTCCCTGCGTATGCGCCCCGACCGGATTCTGCTCGGCGAATTGCGCGGCAAGGAAGCCTACAGTTTTCTGCGGGCAGTAAACACCGGCCATCCCGGCTCCATCACCACCGTCCATGCGGATTCGCCACATTCCGCGCTGGAGCAAATCTGCCTGATGGTCATACAGGCCAACCTCGGATTGAAACGCGAGGAAATCATGGCCTACATCCGCTCCATCATCGACATCGTCATCCAGCTTAAACGCAGCGGCGGCAGACGCTATGTCTCAGATGTGTGGTTTCCCTGAAAGAGAGCCCTAAGCGACAACGCAATAATTACTAATGATTAGTAGGAACAAAATCGATTTTTAAATCGTCCCGATTAATACAAAGATGGAGTGGAGACAGTACATTTTTTGCCCTCAACTCCATTGTTAAGTACTTTGTAATACCTTCCGCTCTTTTGAGATCATTCTGGAAATCCTGAATATCTCCAGCTGTTAGGTTCTCTCTCGCACCCCATCCAATTACCGACGGCTTGATCTTTCCATACTGATCTTTTTCTCCATGTGTCAGCGTAACTCCGCTTGGATATTTATACGTAGGGACTTTTTGATCCTCCTAATAAAAATAATGGCAAACGGCCAATTGCATGAAAATTAACAGATATTCAACTTTTATAGGCAGATTTCCGACTTTTTTTTCCGCATTTCTCCCTTCCGGCACCAGAACAGTACTCTCATCATGCCCCTGACAAGGAGGCCATCTATGGGACATATGATTACTTTACTGGGCAGACGCTTTACGCCTGATGCACTACCGGGCCTGGAGTTGTGGCTGGATGCAGCCGACCCGGCAACCATTGCACTATCGGGCGGCAACGCCACGCAATGGAACGATAAGTCGGGCAATGGGCGGCATATGACTCAGGGCACCGGCGCAGCGCAACCGGTTTACGATACCACAGCAATGGCAGGGCATCCGGGCATAAGTTTTGACACTACAGACAATATGTCGAATGCTTCATTTCCGCAGGGGTAGCACTATACCATTTTCGTCTTGAATAAATCTGTCGGAGTGTCAGGCAGTAAAGCGCTGTTTCATGTGACCAATGAGATATGGTTTCGTGTTCAGTCATCGCAAAAACTCTCCTGTTACCTGCATGACGGCACAGGCTACGGTAACCCGGCAGAGACGACGGCGACCATTGCAGCGGAACAACCTGATATTTTGTTCAACAGCTTCGATGGCAGTGTCATTCGCGTACAGATCGGCAATGGAACCGTCGCCACACAGGCGCGGGCCATTACGATCAACAACACATCTACCACAGCGCTTATCGGTAATACAGGGGGCTCCACGGATATGCATGTGATGTCCGAACTGCTTGTATATGACCGCGTATTGAATGCGAGCGAAATCGCACGGGTTAAATCGTATCTGACCAATAAATGGGGGATCGCATGAAGGTGATATTATTTGATTCGCTCAGCGAAGCGGAAGCGGCATTGACGGTTATTGAAGAGAATCTGAGAACACAGTTGCTTAATGCAGGTGCAGCGGAGGATGAAAGTGGCCATATCATTCCGCATAACGCCGCCACCGGAAAACCCGACTATACGGCAACGCGCACCTTGCGCTGGGACGAACCTCATCTGCTGGAAGACGGGCGTTACTTTCTTCATGCTCCCAGTAACATAGAATTACTTGCGGGGTTGGACATTGAAATCACCGAACAATAGCTAACAACCATTCAGAATCGCCCGATTCATTAACATATTTTTACACATTGACGCGTGCATAAGAAACGGCTACACAGGCCGCGTAAAGCCGCGGATGGCATGCGTTATGCAAGTGAATGTGCTGTGAAACGGGAGGAAAACGGCGCGGCAACTCCCTGTGATATGTGATATGATTGGGAAGCTCCATGGCGTATGAAGGTTATATTGATCCCCCCGCCCATTATCTGGACATCAACGGCTGGGTCGTCAATAAGGAAAACCCGAACGAAACCATTACGCTGGAACTCTATCTCAACGGTGAAATCTTCACTACCCTGACCACCGCTATTTACCGTGAGGACATCAAAGACGCTCACCATACTGACGGGATGAACGGGTTTCATTATACCCTGCCCCATCATTGCCTGTCGCAGGGTATTGCCTCCATCGCGCTGAAAGTAAAGGACTCAGATTACTGGCTCAATGGTTCTCCTTTTATTATTTACGGTGCATCCGCCCTACAAAAAGGCATTCACTCCATGCAGGCCATGCTGGAGTTTGCTGCACTCGCGCTTACGGGCTTCGCTACGGTTGCCTGCGCTATTTCAATGCGGCGGGCGCACATCCCGATGGCAGCATCGGTGAATGCCATGAACCGGAGACCCACCTGATCCCGCTGATCCTGCAAGGGGCATCAGGACGGCGCAGGTCCATCATGGTGTTCGGTGATGATTATCCTACCCCGGATGGCACATGTGTACGCGACTATATCCATGTCTGCGATCTGGCCGATGCACATCTGAAATTACTGGAAGCCCTGGAGGGCGGGATGGAAAGCCGTAATTTTAATCTTGGTACCGGTACCGGTTATACGGTCATGCAGGTCATTGAAGAAGCCCGGCGCGTCACAGGCCATACAATTCCGGCAGATATGGAAGCACGTCGACCGGGAGACCCGGCAAAGCTTATTGCAAATGGAGACGCAGCCAGAGAACATCTGGGATGGAAACCGTCCTGCTCTGATTTGCCCACCATTATTCAGCAT
>CAYMGS010000039.1:0-5595 GCA_964390025.1 uncultured Rickettsiales bacterium
GTATAATATGACCCGGTTCCTGTAGTTGAGCAGGGTAAGAACCCTGCCGTGCTAGCTTGTTATATCCAGTAAATTCTCGAGCATCTCATCCGCCGTTTTAATGGCTTTCAGATTTGCTTTATAATCGTAAGTGGCCACCTGTGATCCTACCAGTTCCTCATCCGTACTGACATTGGGATAGTCCACCAGACCGTTCTCATCCGCATGAGGGTGTGTGGCGTTTGGCAGAGGAATGCTTGCCGGATCACGCGGCTGCAACTCAGCGCGCACACCGCCTTGCGGTTCTATATTAGACTGCACCACGTCCTGAGGGACATATGGTTCCTGCACCACCTCTCCTCCCTCACGGCGTGAGGTCGTATGCTGGTTGGCAATATTGTTTGCATGATTTGCCTGCCGCAGCGATGCCGCCTGCAAGCCTGAAACCGAAATACCGATAGATGAAATCATGCGTCGCCCCTCCCAGAGCATTATTTTCATGGTTTAATCATACAGCACCAAGGTTAATGCGCTGTTAATAATTAATAAAATTGTACAGAAACAGCCTTTCTCAGGCAAGTATAATCGCCCGCACCCCCTGATTTTACTTGATTTTTATGCCCCCATCGCTATAGCTCTGCGGATGATTAAAGCCACCCATTCGCTTGGAATTTTGATGACCGCGACCCTGCTCATGTTAACGAGCACAGGCCCGGCATTCGCAGAATCCTTTATATGCCCTTACATGGATGACACTGAGCGCAGAACCCTCACTCCTATGAGTCTGGGAAAGAACGGGTGGGCATTTCGTAATGGCGCCGATTTTCTTGAGGATTTTAGTTTCACGGATGAAACCCTCACTTATCTGAGCCGCCTGCAGAAAGCGCTGGCAGCGCGTGGCACGTCGCTCGTGGTGATTCCCATACCGGTGCGCGGATTAATCGCCGCCGACCATCTGGACAGAACGCATCCCGAACAGCAGGACTATAACCCGGAGGCAGCCTCAGAATCCTACCGGGCATACCTGAAAACACTTAATGACATGGGCATCATTACCCCGGATGTTTTGATGCATAACACGGCAGGGAGTGATTTTTATTTCAAGCGTGACCATCACTGGCGCCCGGAAGGGGCCCGCGCAACCGCACAGGCGATTGCCACACAACTTGCCGGTCTGGAGCAATACACGCAACAGCCAAAATCCACCTACACCACCCACGCGCTGGGTAAAAAATGTATCTTTGAAATGATTGCACAGGAGTTGCAACGTTTGTGTACCAGTGAAATCAGCCCGGAGACCTACACGCAGTATGAAACTCGTCTGAAGGCCGAAGGCGGAGCAGAGGCACTGTTCGGAGATCAGGGAGAGGCGTCCGTCCTCATCGGCTCCAGTTTCAGCGCCATGGAATGGTTTAACTTCGACGGCTTTCTCTCTGAGGCCACCGGTCTCTCTATTGCCAACCGCGCCCTTTCCGCCGGGCAGCTTTTCAATGCGCTCGTCTCTTATACATCTTCTTCTCAGTTCCATCAGGAACACCCACCCTTCCTGTTCTGGGAAGCGGTGATGCATTATGATTTTAATCAGGACACCGGCAAATATTTCAGGCAGGTGATTCCCGCGATTCGCGGGGAATGTTCACCGGAAGACGCACTGGCATCCGGCACGCTGAGCGTGAAAAAGGGACAAGGCGGATATATTCTCACCATACCGCAGGACGTGGCCGCATCCGGGCATGAATATTTCCTGTTTATCACATCTGAAAATAAAGCGCTCTCACGTATGACGCTCGAACTCGATTATGATACGCATGATGGCGAATGGTTTGTGATCGATCGCAGTGAACATTATAAGAATGACGGCCGGTTCTTTGTTGAATTATGGGATGATATTGAAGGTGCGCTACAGCGCGTCAGCATCAGCAATATGGGTAACCTGAACGCGGATGTAGAAGTTCGTTTATGCAAGCAGAAAGGGTAAGTATAGTGAGACAATCACGTATATTATTTTTTGCCATGATCGGCATGATGCTCCACGCACCTGCCATAGCAGATGACAAGGAGCTATACGATCCGGCTCCGCCCGCAGATGCCGCGTTTGTGCGTTTGGTGAATATCAGCGATAAAACGATCAACGGGCTGGTAGGCGAACTGAATTTCAAAGAACTGGCTGCTAAAAGTGCCGCGCCGTACCGGGTGCTTGAGGCTGGCGATTATGATATGAGCATCGGAAAAATCAAAGAGCCATTCAGCGTGAGTGCCGGCAATTACTACACATTCGTCTATGACAAAACAGAAGAAAAAGACAAAAAGGACGGCGCACAACGGCTGTTGAAATTTGAAGATGCCCCGGTAGCAGACCCGGCAAAATCGATGGTGTATTTTTATAATATGGCAGATAAGGAAGCCGGACTGCGCGCACCGAATTTCAACACCACGATTATTCCGAGCGTACTTCCCGCTGAAATGCAGGCCCGGGAATTAAATGCGCTCACCATTGATGCCGCACTGAATATTGACAATGTCGATGTAAAGAATTTTACCGGCGTAGCCCTGAAACGTCGACGCGGTTACAGCTTCTTCCTCTCAGGCAAGGAACCGCGCTATGACGGGTTTTATGTGTTGAATACACAGGGCAAAAAGGCACCGTAACCTGCATGCGTATCCGCCTCACAGCACTGGCCATGTTCTTTGCCGTCTGCGCATATGATGCACGGGCAATGACACTATTGCTACCGCCTGATACGGATTTCCGGACGACCTGTGAGCCATCCGTACCTGAAGTGACACTCAAACGGGACTGGTCTGGATGGGACGGCACACGCCCCGCCGGAATGAGCGATGACAGTGTGTACCGACATGGTACGCTGCACCTGTATGACAGCACGCAAACGGAGCGAAACCCGGAACGGGCAGCACAATTCTTCAGTTTGCTCGTGCATGGCAACACTACGCTGGCCAATAAAGCAAAAACACAACTGGGTATTTTACTACTGTTGTAGGGTAAGGTCACGAGGACATATATGAAAACGACCCCATACATATTGGCAGTAGCCCTTCTTGGCAGTACAGCTTCCGTAGTATATGCGCAGGATACTATCAGCGATGCCGGGGTTCCGCGCCTGCCGCAGGTGGTGGAGACCAAACCGGCAGAGCCGGATGCGCTGGCCCGGGTCGTCTTTGGTGGTTCTGCAGGGGTCATGTTCTCTGATAACGTCTTCCGCACCAATGGGAATGAAGAAAGCGACCTGATCGCCATTGTCGCGCCAGGGTTTTCCGTGCGCACCGACATGGAGAAACATCGCCTGCGCTTCCGTGCCCGTGCCGAAGGCGGTAAATATCTCGATAATTCCGAGAATGATTATGTCGATGTCGATCTGCGCGGTGACGGTGAGTATGCCATCAACGATACTGTCTCCCTGCTGGGCGACGCCCGCCTGCGCTACGACCATGTGCCGATTGGTGCCTTTGTCGATGACCCTGCACGCAGCGCCGCTGAACCTACTGTGTACCGGCAAGCGATTGCCACGGCAGGCATTGAGGCGGATAACGGAGTCTGGTATGGGCTGGCCGATTCTACCATCACCTATTTCGATTACGATAATGCAGACCGCCGTGGCGGGGGCATCATCATCAACGAAGACCGCGACCGTACGGAATGGGAGTAACGCCTGCGCGTCGGTGTGCGCCCCGCCCCGAAATGGCTGGTTTATGCACAGGGTAAACTGAATACGCGTAACTATCGTCGTATGATCGACTCAACCGCCACGGTTGGCAAAGATTCGGACGGCTACGGGCTGGCGCTGGGTGCCGCCATGGGAGAAAAGCGCCGCGGCGAAAGCTGGTTTGATGTTAATGCCGGGTATCTCACACAGGATTACGACAATAATTTCCTGCCGGATGTGGATACGTTCGGGATTCACGGTGAAGGTGCATGGCAGGTCAATGATCAGCTTCGCTTAAAGGCACTGGCTCTGCGTGGCATTGAGGAAAATACATTGGCAGGCAGCTCCTCGCACATCATGAGCCGTGTACGCATTGGTGCGGAATATGCCGTCGCTCCGCGCTTGATGCTGGAAGGCGACCTGCGCTATACTCATAATGATTTCCAGATCAACCCGGCTAGCGGACGCCGGGGACGGGAAGACGATATACTGGATGCCTCTGCGCTGGTTGAATATAACATTCTTGACGATTATTACGCCGGGCTGGAATATATTTATGTCAACCGCGACTCGACCGATAGTTCCGTGGAATATACCACCAATGCGGTCATGGCGCGTGTCAGCCTGAAATATTAGGCTCTGTCTAACGCAATTGTTTCAGCAATGGCAGCTTTAGCACATACGGCAAGGCAGCAATACATTTCATCAGGTAGGTAAAACGCCGTGGGAAGTGGATTTCAAACGCCCGCTTCTTCATACCCTTCACAATGCTCGCCGCCGCTTCTTCCGGTTCAATGCGCATCGGCATCGTAAAATCATTCTTATCGGTCATCGGGGTGCGTACAAAGCCAGGATTAATCACTTTGACATCGAGATAGTCCGGCGCTTCCGCATGCAAACTCTCGGCAAAATTGATAATGGCCGCTTTGGTGGCACTGTAGGGCTGCCCGTTGGGCAACCCGCTGTAACCAGCCACGCTGCCACATAAAATAAACTGTCCGGACTGCTGAGATGCAAACACCGGCAGCATTGCATGCACGACATACATGGCTCCCAGCAGATTAACACGCACTAATGCCTCTGCATCCTCCGGTGTCATATCGGTGATGGCACCGGGCTGGTAGATCGCCGCCAGATACACCACGCGATCAATGCGCCCCGTTGCTTCCAGAACTGTCGCAACAGCATTTTCTATATCCGACTGCTTCCCGACATCCAGCGCGCAGACCACATGCCTGCCACCAAGCTCCTGATTTAACGCATCAAGCGCTTCCCTGCGGCGCGCAGAAAGCACCAGCTTCACACCGTCATTTCGTGTAAGCTCACGTGCCAGCGCTGCACCAATGCCGCTGCTGGCACCGATAATCCAGATGACTTCCTGCGACTCAGCCATACAGCCCTAATCCTGCTTCTGCATAAACAACGTAAGTTCTGCTACCGTTATACCAAATTTCCTGAGATACGAACGGTTAATCAGCACCCCGTCATTCATGTACCACATCCAGTCATCAAATTTCAGACGGTAGGTCGTATCCTCTACCTGTATATCCATCTGGTAATGCCAGTTGATCGCACTGCCGTTAGATGACCCTTCCGCCTTGCCGATAATATCATCCGCGCGGCCTTCATACGTACCATCCGGAAGTTTGGTAATCGTCCATATGCGGCGCTGGGTAGAGCCGTTATAATACCGGAAGTCCTCCTCCAGCGTGCCAACATCACCGTCCCAGCTGCCCACCATATCGACATCAAAACGGCTGATTACACGGCCACGCCAGTCCTGTACCACGCCCCATGCTTTGATGGGGCCATTGAAATACTCCTTAATATCAGCTTTCGGAGCCGTATCATCGTAATGCTCCAGTGAATGACTAAAACAACCGCTAAGCATAAGGACTCCTATCATTAGACATATGGGTAAAACGCGTTTCATGAGATACTCCTTTCATAACAT
>CAYMGS010000039.1:5605-14678 GCA_964390025.1 uncultured Rickettsiales bacterium
CGGCCCGCCATAACAGCATGAAGGCAATGAGCTTGATACCGCAGGGCAGTAGCGCATACGTAAAACTCAGGGCTGTGAGTGCCTGTGCTTCATTGGTCTCACCCGGCACATAGCCATACTGACCCAGCACCGGGAACACGATTGCCGAAGCAACAGCGAGTGATGATTTGGCCAGAAACGTCAGCAGACTATACTGCAATGCGGCATGCTCCTCCGTGCGCCTGTGGCGTATCTGCTCTGCCAGAATGGCTGGCGGCAATGCCAGGTCAGCGCCGAACGCAATACCGGCTACCATACAGATCACACCGTAGGACCACAGATCACCGGCCTGCAGGAAAAACGCCCAGATAAAGCTGACTACAGCCAGCAGCATCGCCATGCCCCATGCACGGTATCCGCCATACTGCCTGCTGAGATATTTCCACAGTGGCATCCCCATGGCACCAGAGACAAAATAGATCAGCAGGAACAGTCCGGTGAACGCTTCGGCATCCAGCCGGTCACGGATAAAGAATAGCACCAGAATTGCAGGAATGCTGGATGCAAGCATGCTAACCCCGTACGCACCGTAGAAGTACCGCTGATACGAAGACATGGAAGCAAAAAACACTCGCAGCGAAATGGAGGACTGTATGCTAGTGGAAGACGACGTTTGCACGTCATGCACGGTATACCAGCGGCGAAAAACAACAAGTGCCAGCACCATAATGACCACCAGCGTCAGGCTGGTAATGGCAAACGCTGTCGTCATGGAAACCATTTGTCCCAGCACAGAAGGCAGAGTTACGGCACACAGTAACCCGATGATGCCATACGCCTCACGCGTGGTGGCAATCCGTGTTTTCTCTTCTGCAGTCGTACCCCAAAGCCCGCCAAGCGTATTAAGGTTAATACTGAGCACACTGAATGCCGTTGTTGCCAGAAGCAAAAATACGGAGAACCAGATCAAAAGCGCCGTATCACTGACCAGAGGCTGAAAAAGTGCCGGAAAACTCAGCAGCAAAATCATGGCAGCGCCTGTCATAATGCTTAGCCTCCGGGAGGCATGACGGTCACTTAACCGACCAATCAACGGATCCTGTAATGCATCGATGAAACGTAATCCCATCAGAATAAATCCAATGGTCACAAGCGACACATTAAATTGTGTCGCGTAGAAATCCGGAGCATGAATATACAGGGGCATGCCGGCGTAAGCGAGTGGTAAGGCCAGCAGCCCGTAACTATGCAGTGCCGGACGTGAGATACTATCGGAATTCTGCGGCATTATCCCCCCAGCAACTGCCTGCGCAGTTCCGGCTCAGGGGTTTTCTCAGATAACCAGATACCGAAGAACCAGTTGCCAAACTCCGGATCACGCACCGTGCCAATCAGCGTATCACCCTGATAGAAATATGTGGCCTCATCCGGCACATACATGCCGGTGAGTTCTGTACCTGGCACCACATTCGGGAAAATATCACGCATCTGTGCATGCCATGCTGCGAGTTTCACTTCGTCACTGAAGCCCAGCTTGCGCATCTCTTCCGCCGAACGATCGGCAATGTCCACTCCTTCTATCGTACGCAGATAGTGAAGCGTCAGCGCATAGGGACGATCCGCATTCCAGCTACCGTTCTCTGCATACAATGTTGCATCATACACATCCCACAGGAATACGGTCAGGCGGGCGCTGCCGACTTTCTCGACGTCCGGCATATATCCCTTAATCGTAGCCCAGGCTGGCGTTCCTGCCAGCATACAGACAACCATCAGCATATATATGGGATTACGCATGCTGAAGCTCCAGCTGCATGACGTCCGTACGCCCTACCGTAAAACTGGCAATGCAGGCGGCAAGATAAAAACGCCACATGCGTATGAACGGTTCGTCAAATCCTATCGTGCGTATCTGCGGCAGTTTTTGCTCAAAGGCTTCCAGCCAGTGCTGCAATGTGCGTGCATAATCCTGCCCAAAGGCATAACTGTCAGTCACTCGCATGTCTTCCTTTTCCGCATGCATACGGAAGTGCGTTTCCGTGGGCAGCATACCGCCGGGGAAAATAAAACTGCGTATCATATCTCCGCCCTTTCGGTAGCGGTCAAAATATGTCTCGCCAATGGTAATGGTTTGCACCATCGCCTTGCCTTTATCTGCCAGCAGCGATTTCAGTTTGCCGAAATAGACCGGCCAGAATTTTTCTCCAACCGCTTCGAACATTTCAACCGACACGATGTGATGATACTTCCCATCCTGTATACGGTAATCTTCCAGTGCAATATGAGCATTCTGGCCGAGACGTGCATGCGCATAGTCACGTTGCTGCTCCGACAGGGTAATACCCTTCACATCAAAGTCATATTGGCCGACGGCACGCTCTGCAAGTGCACCCCACCCGCAGCCAATCTCCAGCATGTTCCCGCTTCTGGCATCCAGCCGCTCCAGCATGCGATCATATTTATTGTACTGCGCCTGAAGCAATGTCTCATCCGGACTTTGAAACAATGCCGATGAATAACTCATGCCGGGATCCAGCCATAATTCGTAGAAATCATTCCCCAGATCATAATGCGCATGAATATTACGGCGGCTTCCATGCATCGTATTACGCGTGAACATGTAAATAAAACGGGAAATCAATCGCGAAAAAGCCCGACCGTAAATGTAACGATCGAGCTCCTTCTCATTTTGCAGGGCAAGCAGCAGCAGTGCTGTCAGATCCGTAGAATACCACCAGCCTTCGCGGTATGCTTCTGCCAGACCGATATCACCCTTTGCTGCAATCGCCTGAATGGTGCGCGCGTCATGTATCACCATGTCTGCCGTAGCCCCCGCTTGCGTTCCGGCAAATACATGTTTGCGGCCATCCGGCATCGTAAGCGTCAGGTGTCCCCGGCCCAGATGAGAGAGAGTACGCAAAAACTGATCTGATATAGTATGTTGAAACATGGCAGTTACCTTTTATGATGCTACGACTTTATCTGAGTCTGGCTATCATTCCTCTTACGAATACATTACATTTTGGTAAGGCTGGACGTCACACTTATTTTTTCCCGCTTCTGCTCAGGCTTCACCTTGTAACGGATACCTTTTTTTATCAGCCTGATCGCCTGCCAGTGAATCAGCATAATGGTCTTAACCGTCACCAGCGGGTGCCGCCATGTGGCGCGGCGCAACGAAGCCGGTGTGAGGGGTTCCATTTTGCCGATCAGGGAAGTGATAAGCTGTTTCTCCTGATCTTCCGTATAATAGTCGATCCAGATGCCCAGTTTACTATCGCGCAGAAAGAAGCGAAAACGATACGTTCCTTCCCGCTCTAAAAAGGGAGAGACATGAAACAGTTTCTCAGATTCCATCCATTCCTGCCCGGTGATGGGACGATGATCGGTATGCGCGCACAGATAACTATGAGTTTCACCGAACGTATTATTGACTTCACATAAGACGGCGCGTAACAGGCCATCACGATCCAGACATAACCAGAAACTCACCGGGTTAAACACATACCCCAGTACACGCGGCATCGAAATCAGCACAATGTCCTGCGTTATCTCATCCAGCTCATGAGATTTGAGCACAGGCCGTATCCATGCCTCCAGACTGCTGCCATCCCGTGCACCGTGGTCTTTGCGATGAAAACTCAAAAGTCCCCGCCGGTTTATGCCAAGCCATCCTGTGCGTCCGGACTGTTCCGTTTCCTGTAAAGGTAAGGCTATGTAGTACACACCGTAGTTAAAACGATTAACCTTGGGAAAGAGACGCTTATGCATCACCTTAGCTGTGAAGATGCGGGGTGTTACTCCCATGGGACAGAGGCTCCCAGCGCTGTGGCCACTTCCACACCACTTCGCAAGCCGTCTTCATGAAACCCGTAACGTTGCCATGCGCCGCAATACCATATGCGGTCTTTACCCTGAATTTCACGCAGGGCATGTTGTGCCTCAATGGCTCCTGCATCAAAGACAGGATGCTCAAACGTATAGGTATTATATACTTTGTCCGGGTCCGGCTCACGACCCGGATTCAATGTCACAATGAGTGGGGTTTTAGTCTCAAGGGGTTGCAGACGATTCATCCAGTAGCTCAAACTGATAGAAGGGGTTTCATCGCTGCGAGTATCGCACAGATAGACCCAGCTCGCCCATGCCTTTTTTCGTTTCGGCATGAAGCGCGTATCACTATGCAGCACCATGGTATTGGGCTGGTATTTAATCGCACCAATGATGCGCTCCTCTCTGGAAGTAGGCTGGTGCAGGAGGTTCAGTGCCTGATCACTGTGACATGCGAAGATCACCTGATCATAGAGGCGGCTGTTACCCAGCGTATCCATGACCTCCACTTTTTCCCCATACCGAATCACATGCGCTGCGCCGCAGCCATGCAGGATCTGTTCGGCAAAGGGGGCACTCAGGCGTTTCACGTATTCTGTGCTACCGCCCCTTACCGTATACCATTGCGGCTGACCATTCACACTCAGCAGACCGTGATTATCAAAGAAGCGGATGAATGTGCGGGCCGGAAAATCCAGCATGCGCATGGTTGGCGTACTCCAGATCGCGCCTCCCATGGCAAGCAGATAATATTCCCTGAACCAGCGCCCCATCCCCAGTGCTTCCAGACATTTACCGAGGGTAATGGAAGGGTCTTCGTCCAGAAAACGATAGGACTGCCGGTTAAACCGCAATATATCGGCAACCATACGCCAGAATGCAGGCCTCAGCATATTCCGTTTTTGTGCCAGCATTGTTGAAGCGTGCTGCGTGCCATATTCGAGCCAGGCATCATTAATGCTCACTCCAAACGACATATCGCTTTTAGCCACCGGCACATCAAGATGGTTAAACAATCCGGTCAGCAACGGGTAGTTACGGTAATTAAACACAATAAACCCGGTATCCACCGCAAGACGACCTTCCGGCACATCAACATGCACGGTGCGGCTGTGCCCGCCAGTGTAATCATTCTTTTCATATATGGTTACGTCATGCTGCTGATGCAACAGATACGCTGCACCCAGACCGGAAATGCCACTACCAATAATCGCTATTTTCATATGATCCTCGTAGAAGCACTATAGGACAGGAGGCATTACCGATGGCTTGAGACAACCTTACGAATCGGTAATGTTAGCAGCCGGGAAACATATCACCACTCGCAGCCCGGGGTTGCCGTCTTCAAGAAGAATCGATGCATCATGCAATACCAGCGCTGCTTTTACGAGGCTGAGACCCAGCCCGTTACCAGGTGTGTGGCAGCTGGTATCAGAACG
The DNA here is from genome assembly GCA_964390025.1 of uncultured Rickettsiales bacterium. Lineage (GTDB taxonomy): Bacteria > Pseudomonadota > Alphaproteobacteria > Rickettsiales > UBA998 > CAYMGS01. Next base: position 10,855 of record CAYMGS010000039.1, read on the forward strand.
GTAAAAACGATCGAACACTCTCTCCCTTTCCTCCGGCGCAATACCAATACCGCTATCTGATATCACAACCATCACATCGTCTTTGTTTTGTGTAACATGTATACCAACAGCGCCACCCTGAGGTGAGAACTTAATAGCGTTATCCATGATGTTGGCACACACCTGAAAGAGCAAATCGCGGTCGCCCTGAATATGTGCAGACTCATCATACTCCGTCGTAAGCGTTAGCTTTTTCTCCTCAATCAGCGGCTCATATAACTCCACGACATCCTGCAACAATGCGGCGGCAGAGAGACATTCAAAAGCCTGATGGCGTCTGCCCTTCTCAATATTGGCAATGCGCAGCAGCGCATTGAACGTGCCGAGCAGCCCGTCTGCTTCTTCCAGCATCTTCGTTGCATGGTGCTGGTCCATACCATGCTTCTCCGCCTCTTCCAGCTGATGCTTCAGGCGTGTCAGCGGGGTGCGCAGATCATGCGCAATATTATCACTCACATCACGGATACCCTGCATCAATGTGTCAATCCGGGCGAACATATCATTGAGCACGAACGCCAGATTGCTAAGATCGTCCCATCTTGAATCCACGGCAATACGCTGCGACAGGTCGCCCGTCTCCATGATCTGCCGCGCCGTTTCCGCTATCGTATTAATACGGTTCACCACAAAGGTGCTGATGTAAAAACTCACCAGCACCACAATAATCATGAACAGGATAATCAGCACGGAGAACCATTGCAGGCGATGATAGGTGTTCATGATGCCGTCAATATCACGCGCTACAAACAGGCGTGAGTTATCCGGGTAGGTATAGAGTTTAGCGGCAAAAGACCGCTCACTCTCTTCCTGCATGAGTGAAAAACCAAGCAGCCCTTCACGGATGGTTTCCACCTCCTCCGGCAGCGTCCTGATATTTCCCGCCAGCCGCGTTCCACTCTCATCCTGATAATAATAGACCGGGTGCACCGCTTCCCCTCCCAGACGCCGGATGAATGTGGCACGCTCTGCCTGCGACATTTTGCGCGTAGCCGCCCCGATATGCTGTATCTCACTGTTAATGGCCGCTTGCGTCTCACGGATAAAATTCTCACGGCTGAAATCGTAGAGCATATAGCCGATCAATACCGACGCCATGCCAAGCAGCAACGTAAAAAATGCCGCCATTTTAAAGCTGGAACTATGCCGGTAATGTCTAGAGACTTTCGTCAATGATATACCCCGCCCCGCGCACGGTTTTAATCAGGGTGCCATCTGCATCCCCTATTTTCTTGCGCAGCCGGCTGATATGTACGTCAATCACATTGGTCTGCGGATCAAAATGATAATCCCATACCGCCTCCAGCAGCATGGTACGCGTGACCACCTGTCCCTTATGCCGCAGCAGATATTCCAGCAATGCGAATTCCCGTGTCTGCAGGCTAATAGACTTGCCACCGCGTGTGACCTTGCGCGCCAGCAAATCCGCTTTCAGATCGCCGCAGCTCAGCTGGGTTTCCTGCTGCGCCACTCTGGCAGAGGATCGTCGCGCCAGCGCTTCCAGCCGCGCCATCAGTTCGGTAAAGGCAAAGGGCTTGACCAGATAGTCATCACCACCGGCGCGCAGTCCGCTCACCCGGTCGTCCACCTCGCCCAGCGCACTGAGAATGAGGACCGGCACTTCATTACCGGCACCACGCAGGGTTTTGACAAGCGTCAGCCCGTCCAGCCCCGGCAGCATCCGGTCAACAATCAGCGCGTCATAGGTTTCACTGGTGGCCAGAAACAGGCCCTCCTTGCCATCGGCGGCGATATCCGCCACATGGCCGCTCTCGCGCAACCCTTTACTGATATAGTCGCGCAGGGCCGCGTCATCTTCTACCAGCAGACATTTCATACAGATTCCATATACCCGATCAGGCCATGAGGCGGTGAACACACCACCCATGGTATAACGCAGTACCATCATGATCGGAAGAAGAAATGGAAAATGTGCAGTTAAGGCTAAGTAAGCGCGGTTTTTGGTCTGATGGTTTTCTCAAACTCATCGAGTAATTTCATTTTATTAAATAGAATACCTTTCAATTTCTCAACTTCAAAATCTTTGACTGGTGTCTCGTAAGCGCCAATAGTTCCATGGTTTTCCGGCCAGTGTTTGATTACATCATTTTCAGCACGAAAGTGTTTATCTGCTTTTTCCCCCAACCTTTCATCTAAATTACAGGCATATACCAGAATGCATGCCTTCAAGGCCGCCTCTCTGTCATCCAGAAACACCACGACATCCGACTCACTCGTCCAGGAGGCCAGACTGTATCTTATTGCTGGCGCTCCTCCGTGCCAGTGATGACATAAAGTTTGCACCTCATCATCAAACTTAACTTGCAGAAAGTTTCTCAGCTCCTTTTGTAGTTGATTTACTGCATCCTTTCTTAAATCTGTCACTTTTCTGATTTGACAGAAATTATCGAAGACAAAATCGCAGGCTTCTTCACTCAGTTCATTCATGGTTAATTGCTCCAGATGCACTAAAAACTCACGTAGTAATACAGGCCACTTATTTAGAGGCTGAGAAACAATATATTCTCCAAGCCGGGATTTGATGGCCCGTGTTAATTGCTGATAACTTATCCCGATCCATTCTTTCGGGGCCTTGGCGTCAGGCGAAAGGACGACAAAGAACTTATTCTTATCTCTGTAATCTGTTTCTTCTTTAATATACGTCTCATAATCCTTAAAAGGATTCTGTAAGTGGTGAAAAATTTTATTCTCCAATATCAGCACCCAATCCTCCGCATGGAGAATCAGGTCAATTTTCTTACCGTTTTCCGTTACTGCTTCACGTATAGGAGGCTCCACTGGTTTCTGTTGAGAAAGTGGGGTTTCAGGAGAAACGATACTGATTAAAGCTTCCAGACATACGCTACCCAGTCCATGGTCACCGGCAGGGTCAAAAAAGAAAGCTAACAAATCTGTTGTAGGGTTTTCAAAATGCCCTCTGGCGCCTACATCAAAAAGCGTGGTTTCTAAATTATTCGAATGATAATGAGAAGCTTGCTTAAGCAGTTTTTGTGCTTCTGAGATACTGATATGAGACTCTACGACAGACATGGGAAGATTTAACTCTTTGAGTAAACTCAGAACATTTTCAACGAAACCAAAAAAGTGAACAAATGGCCCGAGCCTCATGACTATCAAAATTTAGTGTGCTGACAAATAAGAAACATCGCATTTCAGGGTTTCCTACATGGCCCCAGTTATGACCCCAGAGTCTTTTTACATGCTCTGTGTAACATATCCTGACAACATATAAATCTTGGGGCTGTCCTAGTTAACGCATAAATGTGTTACGAAGGACGGTATGAGAAAGAGCAGACTAAGTTGGCATAAGCAGGAACGACTGATTGAGCATTTTGTAAGCGGTTCGACGGCTCGATGTGCGGCACGATTGGTTGATATTAACAAGACGACATCGGCCTATTATTTCCATCGTTTGCGAGAGCTGATAGCCCTGCATTTAGAAGCAGAGTCGCATGAAGTATTTGGTGGTGAGATTGAGGTGGATGAGTCGTATTTTGGTGGTCATCGCAAAGGCAAGCGGGGTCGCGGTGCGGCAGGCAAGGTTCCGGTGTTTGGGCTGCTAAAGCGCGGTGGCCGTGTGTATACGCAAATCATTCCTGATGCTAAAAGCGACACAATCCTGCCCATCATCGAGCGCAAAGTGATTCCCGACAGCATCGTTTATTCAGACTGCTGGCGCGGCTATAATGTGCTCGATGTCAGTGATTTCAAGCATTACCGAATCAACCATTCCAAGCTGTTTGCGCAGAAGCATAATCACATCAACG
>CAYMGS010000040.1:0-700 GCA_964390025.1 uncultured Rickettsiales bacterium
AGACATGGCCCACCGTGCCCAGCGCATGCGCCATGTCACGCGCCATAGAACGGATGTAGGTTCCCTTGCCGCAGACCACCTCAAAGACAGCATGATCCGCGTCAGGCCGCTCAATCATGGCAATCGATTCCACCACGACCTCACGTGGCTTCACTTCCACCTCTTTGCCTGCACGCGCGAGGTCATAGGCACGTACGCCATTAATCTTGACTGCACTGAAAACCGGCGGCACCTGCGTGATCATACCGGTAAAGTCCGGCAGGCAGGCACGTATCGCATCATCATCCGGGCGCACATCTGAGATTGCCACCACCTCACCTTCCGCATCACAGGAGTTGGTTTCCTGCCCAAATCGCAGCGTAAAACGGTAGGTTTTGCACGCATCCACCAGATACGGTACGGTTTTAGTGGCTTCTCCCAATGCCAGCGGCAGCACCCCGGTGGCCAGCGGGTCGAGCGTGCCCGCATGCCCGATCTTCTTCGGGCGCAGCAACCGTTTCACAGCTCCCACCGCCTGCGTAGAGGTCATATCGTAGGGTTTATCGAGATTGATCCAGCCATGGATCTCCCGTTTCGGGGGGCGTGCTTGCTGCGTCATGGAGAGTAGTTCAGTCAGTTATTTTCGTCGGCAAACTGCCCTGTATCAGAAGAAGCGCGCTGGGGCACAATATCGCGCGCTACCTGCGGGTCGTTCATCAGC
>CAYMGS010000040.1:710-6377 GCA_964390025.1 uncultured Rickettsiales bacterium
GATTTTCATCGCATAATCGAAGGATTCATCCAGCTTGAAGCGAAATTGCGGCGAAAATTTCAGATGCACGCGGGTATTAACAGAGCGGCGAATCTGCCCGGCATAGCGGCCCAGAACCTCCAGCGCTTCCTTACCATCTGCGGCACCACCAAGCGGGGACACATAGGCGGTGGCATGACGTAAATCCGGGCTGACACGCACCTCGGACACGGTGATGGACAGGCTGTCAAGTGCCGGTTCACCTACCTCGTTGCGCAGCAGTACCGTGGAAAGCGCATGGCGTAATTCTTCCCCCACACGCAACTGGCGCTGCGAGGGTTCACGTTGCTTACTGTGAAATTGCTTGCTCATCTCTACTACGCCCGCTCTGTTCGCGTGCTGTTATTATGGCAGCCTAAAAAGTGCTGCGTCCAGTATTTTTTGGCGCGCTTATCCCTCTACGGAACGGGCTACCTCTTCTACCTCGTAGGCTTCAATCATGTCGCCCTCGCGGATGTCATCATAATTTTCAAAGGCCATCCCGCATTCGTAGCCGGATTTCACCTCTTTGACTTCGTCCTTGAAGCGCTTGAGGGTTTTCAGCTTGCCCTCATGAATGACCACGTTATCACGCAGCAGGCGTACACCGGCTCCACGTTTAATCAGGCCGTCCGTCACCATACACCCGGCCACCTTACCCACCTTAGTGATGTTAAAGACTTCACGAATTTCAGCATATCCCAGCATATTCTCACGCCGCTCGGGACTGAGCAGACCGGAAAGCGCATCGCGAATTTCATCCACCAGGTGATAAATCACTGAATAATAGCGAATATCAATTGTCTCTTTAGCAGCCTGTTCGCGGGCCTTGGGCGTCGCGCGGACATTAAAGCCGATCACAATAGCCCCGGTCGCCCCCGCCAGCGTAATGTCGGACTCGGTAATCGCGCCGACACCGGAATGCAGCACACGCACCGTGACTTCATCACTCTCAAATTTGCCGAGACTGCCGATAATCGCTTCCACAGAGCCCTGAACGTCCCCCTTAATCACGACCGGCAGTTCTTTTACCCGGTCCTTGCCCGCCTCGGCGAACATCTGATCAAGAGATTTTGCCGTCACGATGTTATGGCGGTTTTTGATCATTTTCTGACGATATTCGGTAATATCACGCGCGGTCTTTTCGCTTTCCACTACCGCGAAGTCATCTCCCGCCAACGGTGCTTCAGAAAGCCCCAGAACCTCCACCGGCTGTGCCGGGATCGCTGCATCAATCTGCTCACCCGTATCACTGATCATGGCGCGCACCTTACCCCAGGTTGCCCCGGCAACCAGCAGATCACCTACATTGAGCGTGCCCTTCTGTACCAGCAAGGTGGCGACAACACCGCGGCCTTTATCCACCTGCGCTTCTACCACCACACCGGTGGCGCGACGGTCAGGGTTTGCTTTCAGTTCCAGCATTTCTGCCTGTAACAAAATGGCTTCTGCGAGCGTGTCCAGCCCGGTACCGTTCAGCGCAGAGACTTCTACGGTCTGAATATCACCACCGAATTCTTCCGGCACCAGCTCATGCTGCATCAGTTCGTTGCGCACCCGCGTTGGGTCTGCATCCGGCTTGTCGATCTTATTGATTGCCACGATAATCGGCACTTCTGCAGCTTTTGCATGGCTGATGGCTTCCACTGTCTGCGCCATAATACCATCGTCCGCCGCAACCACCAGAATCACGATGTCAGTAGCTTTCGCCCCGCGAGCACGCATAGCCGTAAAGGCTTCGTGACCCGGCGTATCGAGGAAGGTTAACTTGTGCCCGTTCGACTCGATCTGGTACGCGCCGATATGCTGCGTAATGCCGCCCGCCTCACCGGACACCACATTCGTCTTGCGCATCGCATCCAGCAGAGAGGTTTTCCCATGATCGACGTGCCCCATGATGGTGACCACCGGCGGGCGTGGCAGTAATGTACCCTCCTCATCATCATCCTCAATCAGGATATTTTCAACATCCGCATCCGTTACCCGGCGAATCTTGTGACCAAACTCCTCGATAATCAACTCAGCCGTATCTGCATCGATCGACTGGTTGAGCGTTGCCATCGTTCCCAGTTTCATCAATGACTTAATCACATCCGTAGAACGCTCTGCCATCCGGTTGGCGAGTTCCTGCACGGTAATGGTCTCCGGCACCGTCACCTCACGGGTCACTTTTTCCTGCGGGCCGTTCGTCTCCGTTTCAGCCCGCTTGACCTTCTCACGCTGACGCTTGATAGACGCCAGAGAACGCATGCGCTCTTCCTGATATTCCAGGGCCTGCGCTACCGTGATTTTGCCTGAAGAACGCCGTGTATCGTCCCCCTTCAGGCGAATCTTAGCCGGTTTACTGGCTTTTTCTTTCTCTTTAACAGCTGGCGCGCTGCTCCGACGGCCACGGCTTTCCTCTTCCGGCGGTGCAGGTGGCACAAACGACTGTGTATCACCGGCAGAAGCACGCTCCGGCTTCTCCTCCGGCTGCTGCTTTTGCGGCGCTTCGGTAATATCGCTTTTCTGACGGCGCGACGTATCGTCCACCTTGGCTTTGACTTCCTGATTCGCCTTCTGGATTTTTGCCTTATCGCGCACTGCCGGTGCCTGAGGCGCCATATCATCCGCCGCGCTTTCTTCCTCGCGCTGCTTGACCTCCACCATACTGCCGCCATCTTTACGGGCGAACGTCCGTGTTTTGCGCACCTCTACGGTCACGGTTTTTGAGCGACCATGTGTAAAATTCTGTTTTACCTTGCCGCTTTCCACCGTTTTGGTCAGCGACAATTTGCTTGGCCGCTGCATGGTTAGCGTATCTTTCTTTTCGTCAGTCATATGCTACGCAAAATATCTTTCTGTTTTTAATTAGCGGACTCTTATAGAACATCCTGTTTTCTAAATCCAGCTAAACGGCGCGTTTCTTTAAGAATTTCTGCATAAAACGCTTTATCCCGAAGCGCTGCATGCACAGTTTCCGCTCTGCCAAACGGCTTCCCCAGCTCACTGCGCGTCAAAAGAGCCATCACCGGAATCTTTTGCACATGCGCTTTATGCCTGAGTTTCTGCCCATCCGCTACTCCGGCGTCTGAGGCCTCCATCAGCATCTGCGCTTCCCCCTGCTGCAATGCGGCCTGCACTTTGGCAAACCCGCACACCACACCACCGGCTTTACGGGCAAGGGAGAGTTTGCTGATGAGATGCCGTACCAGTGCAGACTCTATCATGGCGTCTGCATGCGCCGGAAGTGCCGTATCAGCCCCAAAGGTCTGGTGTATCAGTGCTTCAGACTGTGCCAGCGCCTCACGCGAGCAGGCTATCCATAGCTCCGGGCCAGGCAGTTTTCCGGTGATATCCGGCACAATGCTGCCATCAGGCGCCCGCACCAGCCGCAACATTTCATCCGGCATAGTCATCGTGACCCTCGCCCGACGTTTTAATGCGCCTTACGCAGTCTGGGCTTCCGCTTCCGGGCTGTCACCCTCAGCCGCCCCATCGTCGCCTGACGCGTCTTCATCTTCCTGCTCTTCATCGGCAAACCAGTGAGCACGCGCACGCATGATCAGATCGTTGATCTCGCTATCACGCAACGTGGTCTCCGGCAGCAGCTCACGATATTCATCGGTCGCCAGATCCGCCAGATCATCACGGGTTTTCACACCCTTCTCAGCCAACTGGATAGCCAGTTCGGTGCCAACTCCTTCCAGCGACACCAGATCGTCACCCACACCCAGCTCTTTCAGCTTCTTACGCGTAGTTTCTTCCTGCGTGTTCAGCCAGTCACGGGCACGGTTGCGCAGCTCTTCCGCCACGTCTTCGTCAAACCCTTCAATGGTGGCCAGATCTTCCGCAGGCACATACGCCACTTCCTCAATCGATGTAAAGCCTTCCGTCACCAGCAGGTGCGCAATCACATCTTCCACATTGAGCGTATCAGCAAACATCTCGGAGAGCTTGTGGAACTCCTGCGTACGGCGCTCGGACTCCTGCTCTTCCGTCAGAATATCAATGCTCCAGCCACATAACTGGGAGGCCAGACGTACATTCTGACCACGACGGCCAATCGCCAGACTTAACTGGTCATCCGGTACGACGATCTCGATCTTGCCGTTATCCTCGTCAATGACCACCTTGCTGACCTCGGCGGAGGAAATAGCATTGACGATCATCGTGGCCGGGTCTTCCGAATATTCCACAATATCAATCTTTTCCCCCTGCAATTCACCAACCACGGCCTGCACGCGCGCGCCGCGTACCCCTACGCAGGAAAGCACCGGGTTCACGCTGGGGTCATGGCTCATCACGGCGATTTTAGCACGCGACCCCGGGTCACGGGCGACTGCGCGAATCTCAATGATACCATCATAAATTTCAGGCACTTCCTGAGCAAACAGCTTTTTCATGAATTCCGGGTTGGTACGGGAGAGGAAAATCTGCGGGCCGGTACGTTCACGGCGCACGTCATAAATATAGGCACGCACACGGTCTCCCTGACGCAGATTCTCACGTGGAATCAGCCCTTCACGCGGTATAAATGCTTCCGCCGCACCGAGATCCACGGTCACATTGCCATAATCCACCCGCTTCACCGTACCGCTGACAATTTCTCCGGCACGGTCTTTATATTCCTCATAAGAGCGCTCACGTTCCGCATCACGTACACGCTGCACAATGACCTGCTTAGCGGTCTGGGCTGCAATACGACCAAAATCGATCGGGGGTAGCGGGTCACGAATCTGGTCACCCAGTTTCAGTTCCGGGTTGATTTTTTGTGCTTCAGCTTCGGTAATCTGCTGGTGCTCGTCTTCCACCTCTTCCACCACGTCGGTCACACGATAGAGCTGCACCTCACCGCTCTTGCGGTCAATCTCAGCAATAATGTTATGGTCGTGCCCGTATTTACGACGCCCTGCAATCTGGATTGCCTGCTCCATGGCTTCCAGCACCGCCTCACGGTCAATGCTCTTTTCCCGCGCAACCGCATCGGCAATTTGCAGAATCTCCACGCTACCAAAACCCGTTCCCATTCCTATCTCCTGTGTTTATAAATCTATATAATTATCTAATTTAAAATATTAAAAATAAAATTCACTAAGCGGACATATAGCCATTCTGATGCGCTTTGATCAACTCGTCGGTTAGCACCAGCTTGGCTTCATCCACCGCATCCAGCGGGATACTATAATCCGTTTTATCCACCGTCATTTCCACCATCTCATCCTTCAGCCCGGTCAACACTCCCCGGAATCGCTTGCGCCCCTCAATCGGATGGGAGGTTTCCAGCTTGACTTCAAATCCGGTAAATTTGATGAAGTCTTCCGGACGAATCAGAGGCCGGTCAATACCGGGTGAACTCACTTCCAGATTATAATTCCCCTTAATCGGATCTTCCACATCCAGCAACGCCGAGACCTGACGGCTAATATCCTCACAATCCTCAACCGTCATGGCCGCACCGTCTTTACGCTCTGCCATCACCTGTAATGTACTGCCGCGTGGACGGGCAAATTGCTTGATGCGCACCAGCGTATAGCCCATATCCTGCACCGGCTCTTCTATCAGCTCTCGAATCTTTGCTTCTACGGGCGTAGCACGCATGGCATATCCTTGGCATTCAGGCATTAAAAAAGGCGGAGATTTCTCCACCTTACTCAGCATTCCAGAAAG
>CAYMGS010000040.1:6387-14228 GCA_964390025.1 uncultured Rickettsiales bacterium
AGTTTATGGCCTCGTTTTTATCGTAGAATGTACCGAAAAGCAAGTGGGAATTGATTATTTTGCCCATGCCGGTGAATAGGCTTGCAATATCAATTTACAGGAATAGAGTGCGCTCTAATAACATCATGCATAATAAGCAAGGGGGCACGCATGACAAAAGAGGATACAACGGCATTATCGCGTACCGTTCTGTGGAGTATTGCCTGTCTTGGCGCTCTGGTTATTATCCTGATAAATGTTATGAAACCAGCCGCACCAGTGGCTGACGAAACAGAAGAGACCCCGCCAGCCGCTCAAGTAGAAATAGAACCGGAAACAGACGACGCAGAAGAGACCACTACGCCTGTCACCCCGGAGATACTGGATGTGGAAGAGGATCCAGCACTGCAGGATGTGGATGCTGAGGCCGGTGCTGAAACTGAAGACACGGAAACTTCACACGAAGATACTACAACAGATGCCTCTGAGAGCGTAGAGACACCTGAAACCGCAGAAGGCGATGCCGCGACAGAGGATAAAGTCTCCGAAAAGGAAGCCGTCGATGTGGATACAACGGAGGAGCCAACCGTTTCACCTGCGCCTGCTCAGGAAACGTCGGTAGAAATGAAAGAAGAAACCTCGCCTGATACCAGTGCCGACACGGATCAGGAGACTGAAGAGGCGACAACTGATACTCAGGAGGCCGGTGAAAGCCCTGAGCAGGAAGAACCTAAGCCAAACTCTGAGTAGCCAACTAAACGCGCCGGAATATGAGGAAGCAGGAAGGTCTGCCCTCACGATTTGCTTTTTCCTGATAGCGTGTTGTCACCCAGCCTTCGGGCGGATTGGTAAAATCTTCCGGCCCACGTGCCGTCCATTGATAGCGTTCGTCCGCCAGCACATGCTGCAATATCCACTCGGCGTATCCCGCATGATCAGTGGCAATCATCAGTTCACCACCCGGCTTGATAACGCGTGCCAGCAAGTCCAGCATATCCGCATTAATCAGGCGACGCTTATGATGCCGCGCCTTGGGCCAGGGGTCAGGAAATAAGATATACACAGTATCAAGCACCGCAGGCTTAAGCGCACGTAGCAGGTCACGGCTATCATCATCATGAATACGTATATTTTCCAGCTGTGCGGCTTCCATGGCCGCCAGCAACTTAGACACTCCGTCCATAAAAGGTTCGCAACCAATATATCCCCTGTCCGGATGAGCTACTGCCTGCCCTGCGAGATGTTCGCCACCGCCAAACCCAATTTCCATGACGCAGGCAGACGGTGAAAAAGGAAACAAATCAGCAGGGTCTAGTATATCCGACTCGTTAAAAGACACTTTTACGCGCGGCAACATGCTTTGATAACGCGCTTCCTGCTGAGGCTTGAGCGGTCGCCCCTTACGCCTGCCAAACGACCGCAGCCACTCAGCCTTACGGAGTTCAGCCGCCATTCGCCTGCAAAGGCTGAGACACACCAAAATGACGCTGCAGCGGCTCCACTAAATCCAGCCTTTCCCATGAAAATGCCCCATCTTCTCTGACGGTACGGCCAAAATGTCCGTATGCTGCCGTTGGTGCATAAATCGGTTTATTCAGTCCCAGATGCTGTCGGATGCCACGCGGCGAGAGATCCATCAGTTCCGGCAGCAGGGTCTCCAGCGCTACCTCGTCTACCTGAGCGGAACCAGCCGTACTGAGGAAGAACGAAATCGGGTGCGAGACCCCGATAGCATAGGAAAGCTGAATAATGCAACGGTCTGCCAGTCCGGCAGCCACCACGTTCTTGGCCAGGTACCGGGCAGCGTAGGCCGCAGAACGATCAACCTTGGTCGGATCTTTACCGGAGAATGCGCCGCCCCCATGAGGAGCTGCACCGCCGTACGTATCCACGATCACCTTACGCCCCGTCAGGCCGCAATCCCCATCCGGGCCGCCAATCACAAACTGCCCGGTCGGGTTCACATAAAACTCATCTTCCGACGGCATCCATCCTTCGGGCAATATATCCGTCACATGGCCGCGTATAAGCGCACGAATCTCCTCCTGCGACACACCTTCACGGTGCTGGTGCGAGACCACGACTGACTGTGCACCTACCGGTACACCATCCTCATAATGCAGACTGACCTGGCTTTTGGCATCGGGCAACAGGCGGTCATCCCCGGATTTACGCGTTTTGGAAAGGCTTTTTAATATCTCATTTGCGTAGCAGATCGGGGCAGGCATCAACTCTGAAGTTTCATTGCAGGCAAAACCAAACATGATTCCCTGATCGCCAGCACCCTCGTCTTTGTTCTCGCCGGCATCTACCCCTTGCGCAATATGGGCGGACTGTGCATGGACACGGTTGACAATTTCAAGCGTATCGTAATCAAAACCTTCCTGCTTGTAGCCGATATCACGCACAACCTGACGTGCAATAGCGTTCATCTGCTCTGCATCCACCTTTTCTGCGCCACGGGTTTCCCCGGCAATCGTCAGGTGATTTGTCGTCGCCAGCACCTCAATCGCCGCCCGTGCTTCGGGGTTTTCCCGAAGCATGGCATCGACAATGGCATCCGATATCTGGTCACAGACCTTGTCCGGGTGACCTTCTGAAACAGATTCACTGGTGAAAATATATTCTGGGCGGTTATCCGCCTTGTGGAACGCAACCATAAAGCCCCTTACGCATTAATAAACAACATCATAAAGAGACAGGCGCGGCCAGCCGGTAAATGCACGCTTAGTCCTGTTACCCAAAGGTGTGGCGTCAAGCGCATGAAATGCCCACCGGAAAGACCGTCTCCAGCCCGTCCTTTACGTTGCCGTAATGTAGAGACTCACCCGTACTTACTCAAGCACTAATTGCGTCATCTTCGTGTTTATCGGCCAGTGATTTCACCAGATCGAATACTTTTTTACGCACCTGCGGATCAGAAATACGATAATACGCACGCATCATTTCCAGGGTTTCGCGTGACGTGAGCTTCTCATGCTCAAAGTTTGTTCCTTCTTCCGCCATGCCACCGGCAAATGCCGGTACAGAAACACCTTCCTGTGCGTCATATCCTTCAAAGAAATATGAAACGGGAATACCCAGAATCTTTGAAAAATCATACAGGCGGCTGGAACCCATGCGGTTTATTCCGCGCTCATATTTCTGAACCTGCTGAAATGTAACGCCAATAGCAGTTCCAATCGCTTCCTGGCTCATTCCCAGGATTGTTCTGCGCATTCGCAAGCGTTTTCCTACATAAACATCTACGGGATGGGGCATGTGCAACCTCTTTGTTTTTTATGTGATGCAACCGCTGGGCGGCTACTTATTATTTTTATAATCATTCGTTGTCTGTTTCAAAAAGTTACAGGCAACAGGGTAGGTATACAAGCATTTCTCGTATGGGTCGATATTTTTTAAAAAATAAAGAAATAACATATAATATACAGCCCTCTAGACAAGAATATACTCCATCGAAACACCCTTCTGGGTATTATACCACACCGTATCAATGCTACCATACATAGATTTCTATGAAGGCAACGTTAATAATTCACGTTGCAGAATGCGGTTTTTAATGCATTCGCTTTTGCTTGCGCAGACCGCATAATGCCATGCCGGAAAATATACCCAGCCACAGCAGATGCAGATAGTCCCCATAGCGCGCAAATATCGTAGGGGACTCTGCTCCCCGCGGCAAGGGAGCATCCAGCACACCGGTCAGCCCAAGATCAAGCCGGTGCGTAATCCGGCCATACGGGTCCACCACTGCACTAATGCCGGTATTAGCCACACGTACCAGCGGCACTCCCTGCTCTACCGCTCGTGCCCGACTCATATGGAAATGCTGATGAGGCCCGCTTGAGTCACCGAACCAGGCATCATTAGTCACATTCAGCAGCCACCCTGGATGAGTATGGCCGGAAAGCGCGGGAAAAATGGCTTCATAGCAGATGAGCGGACGCATGGGAGGTAGCGCACCTGCCGTCAGGTTACGGCCACCTGAACCCGCCTGAAAATCCATACTGCCGGGCGTAATTTTATCCAGTGGCAGCACGTCCCTGAAAGGCACAAACTCGCCAAATGGCACCAGCTTTGCCTTATCGTAGGTCATGACAATCTCGCCATGAGCATCAATCGCCATCAGACTGTTATACAGCATCTTGTTCCCCTCAGCGTCGCTCTCCAGACGCGTCCCACCCGTCAGCAACACCCCTTCCTCAGGCACCAGTTCTGCCAGCTTATGTGCCCACATATCCCCGCTCTTAAACAGAAACGGCATAGCAGATTCCGGCCAGATCACATGCGTGACAGCCTCTGCCCCCGTGGAAACACTAAGACCTGCCAGTTTCTCCAACCCTTCACGCTGATATTCAGGATCCCATTTCAGAGATTGGGGGATAGCCGGTTGCACCAGCCGCAGCGTGACATCCTCTACCACCTCGCGCGGTGCCTGCTGTATGCGCACATACCCTGCCACCAGTATCAGCGCCCACAGCGCAACAATCATCACACCCCCGATGCCCGAATAGCGTCTTACATCCGGCGAGGCTTTTATGAGGGCGGGCAGTAATCCCGCAAGCATGAGCGCAAACCCTGCCAGATACACCCCCACGAACGCATAAAGCTGAATCGTCACCTCCGAGAAACTCAGCGCGTAACCGGTCAGGTTCCAGGGAAAGCCGGTCAGCATATGGCCACGCAACCATTCCGCCAGCGACCAGCATCCCGCGAACAGTACAATACCCGCTATGCCGTCAATGTGCTTAAACATATAAAATGCCCGGGATGCCATGGCCGTATAGATTGCAAGCACACCACCCAGACCCAATGTGGCAAATGGGATCATCCATGCAAACCGTTCGGCATCCACAAGCAGCGCGTGGGCAATCCAGTACAGCCCCGAAGTAAAATGCCCCAGACCGAACCACCAGCCATCCCAGATCGCGCGTTTTGGCGAGGGTGCTGCCACTACCAGCCAGTACAGACCACAGATCGCCACCGGAAAAAACGGCAGCAGAAATACCGGGGGCATGCACAACGTAAGTGCTACCCCAAACAATAACGCCGCGATATTGCGCCACCAGCCACTAAGTGCACCGATGTGCAGCGCCAGCCATGGAAATATTCCGGCACGCGCAGGATTGTCGTTGGCAGGTAGAGGGGCAGGCATTGCAGATTAGGAATCTGTATCTGGGGAAGGAGATTTGCGCAGCATAATACGTACCCGCCGGATACGCCGTGGATCGGCTTCCAAAATCTCCAGCCGTGCCACACCGTCAATGTGCAGGATTTCTCCCCGTGCCGGAACCCGGCCCAGACGCATAAAGATCAACCCTCCCAGCGTTTCATAATCCTCTTCGGACTCTCCTTCGTTACGCAGAAAGATACCAAGCGACTCTTCCAGCTCTTCGATCTCCATACGCGCATCTGCTTCGTAGCATAGTAATGAAATACGTTTAAGCGCCTGATCGGGGTCTTCCGTGTCGTGCTCGTCCTGAATTTCCCCGACAATTTCTTCAAACAGGTCTTCCATGGTCACGAGCCCGTCCGTACCTCCGTATTCATCGACCACAATAGCCATGTGACCGCCTGAAAGTCTCATTTGTACCAGCAAATCCACCACCTTCATCGATGGTGCTACAAACATGATATCACGCATGACCTGATCTATATCGAACGGCTCATCACCTGCCAGCGAAGGCACCAGATCCTTCAGGTGAATAAATCCCTGCAATTTATCAAGCGTGCCAGTGTATACCGGCATACGCGTATGGCGTTGCTCCAGCAACACCGCTTTCAGTTCTGTAAGCGTAATATCATGATCTACCGCACTGATTTCAGCGCGCGGAATCATCACATCACCCACCGTCAGGTCCCCAACCAGCAGCATGTTGCGCAACATATCGCGCTCTTCTGTCGAAAAACTCTCACCGCCTTCTTCTCGGTGTTCTTCGATCACTTCTTCCAGCGCTTCCTTGAGGGAGCCTTCCGAATGACGGCCACCAAACACCTGCCTTACCCAGCGGGAAAGCACCTGTGAAAGCGATCGCTCATCCTCATACGAAGGCGGAGTCGATGTCTCGTGCTGAGCCCCCACTTCACCTGAATCATCCGGTTTCACAGCATTATGTGGCATGACATATCCTCGTTAATGTACCGTCTCACCTTGCGGCACAGCCATGTCCGCATGGTAAGGGTTGGCGATTCCTAGTCCGGCAAGCAACTCCACTTCCCGCGCTTCCATCTCCTCTGCCTCATCGTCCTGCTCATGATCATAGCCAAGCAGATGCAGCAAGCCATGCACAATCAGATGAGTCGTATGATCCCGTACGGTTTTATCCTGCTCTGCCGCCTCACGACGCACCGTATCGTAACTTAAAATCACATCCCCCAGTACAGCAGGCATACCTGGCAGCAGCTCATCTTCTGATGCAAATGACAATACATTGGTGGGTTTATCTTTTCCGCGATACTGGGCATTAAGCTCCCGTATATCAGCATCATTGATAAATACCAGCGCCACCTCCATCGGGGCAGCGGGGACGTTTTCCATATCGGACAGCACATGCTCCACCACATCCGAGCAGAGACGCTCAAGCCCGCTGACAGCTTCCAGCCAGCGTGCGTCTTCAACTGCAATCGTCAGGTCAATCTGCGACAACGAATCAGAACTCAACGTTTCCATGGACTCTGACATTTTACCATGCATCGCAAAAAAATACAGAATTTAGGCGACTATTATGCACCCTGTTCCTCTTCTTCCTCATCTTCTTCAGGAAGAGCGGGACGGATACCGTTGTCCCAGTCATCATAGGCCCGTACTATGGCTCCGGCCAGCGGGTGACGCACTACATCACCATCCGAGAAGCGAATCACATCAATCCCGTCAATATGCTCAATCTTACGCACACAATCGCGCAACCCGGATTTCACATCTTTCGGCAAGTCCACTTGCGACAGGTCACCCGTAATCACCATGCGTGAGTTTTCGCCCATCCGTGTCAGGAACATTTTCATCTGGGTCGGTGTGGTATTCTGCGCCTCATCGAGGATCACAAAAGCATTGCTGATGGTTCGCCCGCGCATAAATGCCAGCGGCGCCACCTCAATTTCCCCGTTTTCCTGCATCAGATTCACGCGCTCCGCCGGCATCATATCAAACAGCGCATCATAGAGCGGGCGCAGGAACGGGTCGATTTTCTCTTTCAGGTCACCTGGCAGAAAGCCCAGCTTCTCGCCCGCTTCCACTGCCGGACGCGACAGCACGATCCGTTCCACCTTACCACTGATATAGAGATAAATACCCATGGCCATGGCGATATAGGTTTTCCCCGTTCCCGCAGGGCCGAGGGCAAACACCATGTCATTATCGAACAGTGAGCGAATATAATTCGCCTGCATATGCGAATAGGGGCGGATGGTTTTTTTCAGCGTGCGGATAGAGACCTCTCCCCCTTCCGCTTTTTTCTTCGGGCTGGGTGCCCCGGAAAGCCCCTGCGCTTCCGCATCGGTCACCGGCGGCGCCATACGAATGGCCGCATCTACTTCTGCCGGGCCAACATCCTGACCATCTGCCAGCTTATCATACAGGTCCATCAGAATGCGCTCGGTCAGCACCACATCCCGCTGATTACCTGAAAGCGATAGCATATTACCCCGCACCACCGTCTCAACATTCAGCATCTTCTCAATCTTTTTGAGATGAATGTTATCATCGCCGTAGAGCAATGGCAGGAGATCATTATTATCGAAGAACAGATTGGTGGAATGGGGCGCGCGCTTGGTGGTGGTGGCTTTCTTTGCCATAAGGACTCCCTGCTAGATCATCCTGCGTATGCTAGCAGGAAGATGGTGGAGGGGTCAATTGCCGTTATCAT
>CAYMGS010000041.1:0-2907 GCA_964390025.1 uncultured Rickettsiales bacterium
GGGCATATGCCTCAACGGCATGCTCAATACGACCTGTCTCAAACAACACCTGACCGTATGTGTCGTAGAAATAACCGTCTTCCGGGGTATCCCTGATCATGCCTTCCAGCAGCGTTAGCGCCTTATCATCATCCCCACGTCGGAAATGCGCGATGGCCGTGGCGTAGCGGCTGCGTACAGTGGGAGAATCGGAGCGGTAGCGCAGTAATATGGTCTGCGGTTCTTCCAGAAACCCTTCCAGCTTGCCAAGCATTCTCTGGTAGCGTGCCTGAAACTCCGGAGGGTAGGACGCATCCGATTCTGGCATGCGCGACAAATAATCACGGAGATGATTGACGCGCTCACGTGTCAGCGGATGGGTAAGGGCATATGGGTCCGGCTTACCGTATCGCTGCTTTTCATTGCGCTGCAGGAGCTTGAAGACAGCAAGCAACCCTTCGGCGCTTATATTGCTGCGTTCAAGATACTGAATGGCCGCATGATCGGCGGATTGCTCATTGGTGCGGGAGAAAGACAGGAAGCTTTTTTCCGCCATATTGCTGCCGCCGCTCATCACCGCTGCGCCGACGTCACCGGCACCGGCAGCCACCGCTGCGCCACCGATAATATAACTGAGAACCGCGCCGATGGTGGCGCGTTCCAGTTGCTCGGTACCCCGCGCGAGGTGACCTCCGGCTATGTGTCCGGTCTCATGGGCAATCACCCCGGCCAGCATTTCTGGCTCATCCATTGCCAGCACCAGCCCGGTATGCAGGAAAATATTGCTACCCCCGGCGACAAAGGCATTAATCACCGGGTTAGATAATAGAAAGATTTGTACATTTTCCGGCTGTTGACTGGCGGCGCGCAAGATAGGGTTGGCCATATCCTGAATCACCGCTTCCACCTCGGCATCGCGAATCAGTCCGGCACGGGCCGGGACTGCAATCAGCATCACTAATACTGCTATCAGAAAAAGTCGCATACCTTATTAAGTAAGTGGTTTTTTGCAATTTGCAATCAAGAAGACTTGCCCTGCCCGACGCCTTCCCTGTATGGGTATGAGAAATACACAGGAATGGATGAGACGGGCGATGGTGATGAAAGCAGCCATGCGGGGCATGGTGCGTCCCTTTGAGGTGATGGAGGCCTACCGGGAAGCAGAAGTGCTGACGATGAGTGGGCGAGAGGTGTTGCATCTCTCGCTGGGGCAGCCGGGACAGGGCGCCCCTGAGCGCGTAAGGCAGGTGCTGGCGGAGCGTCTGCGTGCCGATGTGCTGGGCTATACGGATGCGCGGGGCATGCCGGCTCTGCGTGAGCGCATTGCACAGTATTATGAAGAGATGTATGGGGTAAGCGTCCCATTACATCGCATCTTCGTGACCGTGGGGTCATCATCCGCTTTCTCACTGGCGTTGCTGGCCGCATTTGATGCCGGTGTGAAACTGGGGCTGGCGCGTCCATGTTACCCGGCCTATCCCAATATGATGCGGGCGGTAAATCTGGAGCCGTTCTTTATCGAGACCGGAGAAGATACACAATTTCAGCCGGACTGGAGTATGATTTCTCCATACGCTGATGATATACGCGGCATGGTGATTGCCAGCCCGTCAAACCCCACCGGTGCACTCATTGGCCGTGAAGCACTGGAGCAGATCGCGACGGGGTGCGAGAAAAACGGTGTCCGGCTGATCTCCGATGAAATCTATCACGGTGTCACGTACGGCAGAAAGGCACATAGTGCGCTGGAATTCTCAGACGAAGCTATCGTGGTCAACAGTTTCTCCAAATTCTTCCTTCTGCCCGGATTCCGTATCGGCTGGGCGGTGATTCCTGAATCGTTATGCCGCTCGTTTGAATCCCTGCTGCAAAGCTTCTTTATTTCACCGCCGGCCTTGTCACAGCATGCGGCGCTGGCTGTGTTTGACTGTCTGGATGAGTTAAAGCAGGTGGTGGCTTCCTATGAGCCCAGCCGTGAATTACTGGGGCAGGGCCTGAGAGAAGCTGGGTTCCGCTGGGTGAGCCGGGCGGATGGTGCGTTCTACCTCTATGCCAATACCTCGCATTTTGAAGGCAGCAGTAAAGAGTTTTGCCGTCGCATGCTTCATGAAGCCGGAGTATGCGCCATACCCGGTAACGACTTTGATGAGGCGCAGGGCAGCGATTATGTGCGCTTTTCCTTTAGTGGGGCCCATGAAACTATTGCCCGCGCTATCGAGCAACTCAAAACATGGGCGCCCACACAGGTGCGAGGCTAACCCCGCCTTATTTCGCCACTACCTTGCTCCACCAGCCTTTACGTGCCGGTTGATCCGGATCATCACTGGCTTCAGAGTCCGCTGCTTTAGACTTCGCCGCTGATGTCGTCTTTTTAGATGCAGATTTTTCTACAGCCGATTTACGTGTCCGCGTAGCGGTTGTGCGCTTGGTGCCCTGTGCCGCCGGTTTCTTCTTCGCAGATTTTGATGGTTTTGAATCTTCTTCAGGCACATCCTCTTTTGCGTCTGTAGGATCTGCCTGCTGGTCATCTTTTTTAGTGCCCTTCGCCTGAGCCGCATCCTCTTTAGGCTGCTTTGGTTTACCGGATTGCTTGTCGTTTTGCTCAGGCGCAGATGCATCGGGTGCTTCAGCGTCGTCAGCATTGGCTGACTCCTGCGTCTGATCGGATTCCTGCTGTGTGTCCTGCTGGTCATCACGCCGTCCGCCACGTCGTCTGCCGCCGCGACCGCGACCGCCCCGGCTGCGTCTGCGTGGGCGACGTTCTTCCTGCTCCTCACCATCCTGCGCGTCTTTCTGCTCGGGGGCATCCTGTTTGCGCTGAGATTCTTTCGGCGGAGGAGAGGGTTTCTGGTCTTTGTCCTGATGCTTGTCGTGTTGCTTGCGGATTTTTTCAATGGAATACTGGCTGGACAAGTAGGCATGATCCGC
>CAYMGS010000041.1:2917-14191 GCA_964390025.1 uncultured Rickettsiales bacterium
TCAATTTTATTGAAATACTTACGAGACGAGTTCAGCATATGCAGTGTCAGCTCGGAACTGACGGTCACGCGCAGTTCGCGGTAGTTGCCGGTACTGGCTTCTTTCTCCAGTACCCGCACGATTTCAATCGCAACGGAATCATTCGACCGAATATATCCGGTGCCCTGACAATGCTGACATGGCAGGGTGGTGGTCTCGCCGATGCTGGGACGGATGCGCTGACGAGACAATTCAAGTAACCCGAACGGGCTGATATGTCCCAGCTGGATTTTAGCGCGGTCGGCCCGCAGTGCCTCCTTGAACGCGCGTTCCACCGCCCGGCGATTTTTGCCGTAGAACATATCGATAAAGTCAATCACGACCAGCCCGCCCAGATCACGCAGACGGAACTGGCGGGCAATCTCCCGCGCTGCTTCCAGGTTAGTTTTCAGAGCTGTCTCTTCCACGTTGCGTTCACTGGTGGAGCGTCCGGAGTTCACATCGATCGAGATCAGCGCTTCGGTATGGTTAATGACCACATACCCGCCGGAGCGCAGCTTGGCGATCGGCTGATACATTTCCTCAAGCTGCGATTCCACGTTATAATCGCTTAGTAGTGGCGTATGCTTCTTATATTGTTTCACCCGCGCTGCATGCGATGGCATGATCATTTTCATGAACTCTTTTGCGGTCTTGTAGCCTTGGTCACCCTGTACCCAGACCTGCTTGATATCTGAATTATAGTAATCGCGCAGGGAGCGTTTGAAGATGTCGCTTTCTTCGTAGATCATCGCAGGTGCGGTGGCTGCCAGCGCATCTTCGCGTATCTTATTCCAGAGTTTAATCAGATACTCATGGTCACGTTTTATTTCCGCCTTGGTGCGGCCCAGACCGGCGGTACGGATAATCACGCTCATGCCGCAGGATTGCTTCATCTCGGCGGCAATGCTGCGTAGGCGTTTGCGCTCATCGCTTTTGCCGACCTTGCGCGAGATGCCGCCATCCTTGGAAGAGTTTGGCATCAGTACACAATAACGCCCGGCAAGTGAAATGTAGGTGGTCAGTGAGACCCCTTTATTGCCGCGCTCTTCTTTTATCACCTGCACCAGCAATATCTGCCCGCGCTTCACGACTTCCTGAATGCGGTAGCGTTTGTTAAAGGTTGGTGTTTTGCGATGCTTTTCAATGTCTTCCTCATCGCTGGCCGTATCAAGTGTGTTGGGTTTTTCGCCCGGCTCTACATCTGCTTCGGATGCATCATCTTTACTGTCTTCATTGCCTGCATGTGTTTCATCCTCGTCTACCGGCTCAGATGACGTGGCAATGGAGGCAGCGCGCTCTTCTTTGGCGCGGGCGGCATAGGTGTGGCGGCGGCCACGCTTGGGTTTGTCAGATGTGGCTTCCTCGTCTCCGACATCCTGATCGGCATTGTTGTTCGTATCATCTTTGGCCGTGTCGTCTGCATTAGCCTCCTGCTTGTCAGCGTCACCCTTACGGCTTCTGCGTCCACGACGGCGACGGCCGGAAGCGCTCTTGCCGCTCTTTTCCTGTCCGTCATCATCATCTTCTGCTTCTTCGCGTTCGGACTCTTCGCGCTGGATGCGTTCCTGCTCTTCAAGCAGGCGCTGGCGATCGGCAATGGGAATCTGGTAATAATCCGGGTGAATCTCTGAGAAGGAAAGGAATCCCTGTTTATCTCCGCCATATTCCACGAAGGCGGCCTGAAGGGAAGGCTCCACGCGCGTCACCTTGGCGAGATAGATGTTTCCCTTTACCTGAGATTTGGCGGATGTAACAAAGTCGAATTCTTCAATACGGCTGTTATCATCCACAATGACGACGCGGGTTTCTTCCGGGTGATTGGCGTCGATAAGCATGCGTTTGTCTGACATGGTAGGTTACTCCTGATGAACACCCTCCCTTCCTACATCGTGTCTCAGGCGTCTTACCGGAAATAGGGGGCTGCGTTGCGACAGGCATTCAGGCCCGTATCGCTGCTGCATAGTTGTTTTCTGGTTCAAAGTCATAGAGTCCGCGCCCGCCATATCATGATGGCGTGGGGCGTCCTGATTCGCTGTAGTCGGGAAGCTGTATGTTGTTGGCTTCTGCCTGTTATCTGTAAAGATAAGTGGCGCTTGGGATAAAAAGAGTGCACGAGCCGCAGGAAAGCATCCGGCTTCATCGCCGTGTTCCTGCCGGGTCTGCACATTCACGATTGCGGGCACTCCCGCATCATTCGTAAATTCTGTCACATTTCATACGCCTGCATGTCACACGGAGAACATAAACAAAGTCCCGGGTGCAGGCGCTCCTTGTATTTCGTATCAGGTGCTTGCCTCCGCACCGGATAATAACTATTACATCTTGTGGATGACTATAGAACGTATATCACCCCGGAATCAAGCGGGATTCGCATGGCATGCAAGGTTTCTGCTGCTTGCCTGTGCTCTGTGGCTTGCAATAGCAGGTGGCGCACAGGCTGCGGACATCCTGAATACGGTGATTGAACGCAAGCAAAACCGCGAATTTGTCATCTTTCACTTGTCGTCCCCGGTCGAGCATAAAAAAGTATTTCTGCTGAAAGACCCTGACCGGCTGGTGGTAGACCTTGAACGTGTGCGCGGCGACGGGGCAACGATGCCGCGTAATACCATGCCGGTAACGGTACGCAATATACGGTTTGGGCAGTTTAACAGTACCACATCACGCATTGTGATTGATCTGACCATGCCGGTAAAGCAGGCGAGCCTGCATCATTTTACGGCGCAGGGAGGACAACCACACCGTGTGGTGGTAGAGCTGGAACCGTTAAAAGGTCTGGGGGCGATGGTGGAGCAGGCCCGCAGGGACTACCCGGCACCGGTACAAAAAGCGCCGCCACCTAAACCCGCGAAGCCCATTATCGTGATTGATGCCGGCCATGGTGGGAAAGATCCCGGCGCACGAGGAGTAAAGGGCAGCCGCGAGAAGGATATTACGCTGCGTTACGCTCTGGCATTGCGCAAGGCTTTGCTGCGTACCGGGCGCTACGATGTGGTGATGACGCGGGAAACCGATGAATTTATTCTGTTGCATGAGCGTGTGAAAATCGGCCAGCGGGCCAAAGGCTCTGCATTTATATCCCTTCATGCTGACTCCGCGCCGGGCAGCAAAACGGCCCGTGGCCTGTCGGTCTATACCTTATCGGAAAAAGCGTCAGATGCGGAAGCAGCCGCGCTTGCGGCCAAGGAAAACCAGGCGGATGTGATTGACGGGCTGGACCTTGGCGCGGAAGTGGATAAGGAGGTGGCCACAATCCTGATTGATCTGGCGCAGCGTGAGACCAAAAACAAATCATCCCGGCTTGCCGATGTTATGGTGCAGCAATTTGGTCAGCAGGGCATCCGCCTGCTGAAAAACACTCACCGCTATGCCGGGTTCCGCGTGCTGAAAGCCCCGGATGTCCCCTCCGTGCTCATTGAAACCGGCTTCCTCTCGCATCCGGATGAGGAGGCGCTGGTGAAAACTGAGGCGTATCAGCAGAAGGTCATTCAGGGTATCATCTACGCACTGGATAAATTCTTTGAGGTGTGAACCTTACACACGCATAGGCTGTGCTTGTCAATCGCCCTGCGGTGTTCAGCAATGGTGGCAGGAGGGCGGGTATGCGTATTACGCGCCGTTTTCCTCCATTGCCAGCACCCTCCCGACCCCGACACTGGGCATCATCGGCGCGGCACTCTCGGTCATCACCGACGTACCGGCACTCACCACCTTCCGCTATGGCCTCACCGAGTCCGGCCAGCTGATCGTCCAGTACGGACGCGGCAAGGGCGGGCAGGCGGTGATCGAGGATTACTATTACGAGGAATCCACCGCCGGGATTACCGCGTTGCAGCAGGTGGCGAATGATAACGCCCCGGCATTAAGCATTGCGGTATAAATCCCACAACCGGATGTTGACAAGCCTGTGACGGCTGCTATGATGCATGCGAGAAAAGGGAGTGTGAGTAGGGAGATGCATGCGTGCAAACCATATCCAGTATAGCCAAAGAGCATGATCAGCAAGGCCGTCTGAACCGCGATGCGTTGCGGAATCTGAGAAAATGGCAGTGGAAGAAAATCCGAGGATTTGTGCTTTTGTTTATCCTTCTCTGCGGTTCAGTTTATGTGTTAGGCGGGGGAATAAGTAGTTTCTTACTTGTCGGTGTATTGGCGATTGCTTTTATCTATTCTGAAATTTATGCACCTACGATTAAGAAGGTGAAATTATATACGTACGGAGACAAAGCGCAGGGAAAATATATTAAAACCACCCAAGGAGCAATGATTCTATATCTTCACTATCAGTTTGTCACAAAAAAAGATGACGTCATTTCAGCAAGAGAAAGCTTTGATTCTGGTAAAAATATCTATAGCGCAAAAATTTCCTTTACCCCTAACCAAGACATTGAAGTGCTCTACAATCCGAGAAAGTTGAAGGAAAGCACTGTTTTTCTTCCAGAGCTAAATGCCATTTTTAACCTAAAGAGCGAATCCTGAGTCATGCCTACAGCACAATATTATTCCGATCATGTCGAAGTCACTGGTAATTTAAATTCGCTGGAAGAAGCCTTTACGGGTGGCGGTGCAAGCGCCGTCATTGATGGGCTGATTGAAACATTGGATCAATTGGCCACAGGGGGGCAACCATCTACAACATTTAAATTTCTAACTAAAACCGCCGGCGGTAACGCTGTCAGTAATGTGGTGACGCAAGCCATCGTGGTTAGTTTTGACGATGCAACGGGTAAATATACCGTCAATGATTTGGTGATTGATACACTGGGGTCAACCGCTGCTGCTTTGGCTATAGCTGCTGTATTACCTGGTTTATCAGGAATTGCTGGTGTAATGATTGCTGGTGCTGCTTCTGCATTACTCTGGTCCTCCGTCGATGCTGCCGCCACAGATGTCATCAACCTTATCAATGGCACCGTGCCGGTGGATATGCAGTTGCTGGACAGTGAAGGGAATGTGACCGGCGGTGCGTTTTATGATGCCGGATTAAGCGCCACGGAACAGTTGGATGCCGCACGTGATTTGATTATTCGTGGATTTTCTGCTTCTAACCTGCCTAAACCAGCAGAAGGCATGCAGATCAGATTGGTGGAAGATGCTAATTTTAGTGCAAGCGTAGCTGATACGTACACCGTCTACGATGGCTCGGTTGTGGATGATCTGGCTGAGGAACTGGGCATCAACAAGAGTGTGCTGCTTTCTTTTGGCGCGCAGAATGCTCCCAATAAAAACAGCCAGATTTATTATGAAAGCGGGTCGGACAGCGTCTTGTTTGCTAATGAAGACAATGAGCTTTTCATCCCCGTACCGAAAGACGATAGTGGTTCCACGCAGGTCTTAGGATTCCATCCCTCCCGTATTCTGACCGGTGACCATCTGCCGGACGTGTTGGTGGCTGGCGAAGTGCCGACAGTCATTAATAACGGTGCGGAATTTTATAACCCTGAAGATGGCTGGCTTATTTCCGGCGGCGGCAGCATTGACCGCATCACCGGCAGCAAAGCCAATGATGCCTTGTTTGGAGGTGATGGCACTGACTTCATTAATGGTGGCAAGGGTGACGACACCTTATGGGGCGGCGAAGGAGAAGATTATCTTGTAGCAGGAGGCGGTCTTGACTTGCTGATAGGTGATAAAGGCGGCGACGTCCTTGTCGGCGGTGCCTGACAAACGATCATGATTGGCGGCTCCGGCGCTGATGAATTTAGCCTGACGGACGGTGACTTCATTCAGGACGGTGAGACGGAAGATGTCACCTTCTGGGGCGGTGCGTTTGAGATATCGGGCGGTGTTCAGCAATGGTGGCAGGAGGGCGGGTATGCGTATTACGCGCCGTTTTCCTCCATTGCCAGCACCCTCCCGACCCCGACACTGGGCATCATCGGCGCGGCACTCTCGGTCATCACCGACGTACCGGCACTCACCACCTTCCGCTATGGCCTCACCGAGTCCGGCCAGCTGATCGTCCAGTACGGACGCGGCAAGGGCGGGCAGGCGGTGATCGAGGATTACTATTACGAGGAATCCACCGCCGGGATTACCGCGTTGCAGCAGGTATTTAAGAAGGCGAGCATTGCGGAGATTCGTGAGTATGTCCAGCTGGCGATGAAGGCAGGCGGGCTGGTGCCTGCCACCGATCCGCTGATGCTTGATCTGGACGGGGATGGCATTGAGCTGCACGCGCAGAGCCGCGGGGTGTATTTCGATATGGACGGGGACGGCTTCGCGGAACGCACGGGCTGGGCTGACGGCGATGACGGGTTTCTGGCGCGTGATGTGAATGGGAATAATACCATCGACGACATCAGTGAGCTGTTCGGCAATGCCACCACATCCGGTTTTACCGCGCTGAGCGCGCTGGATGGGAATGGGGATAATGTGATTGACGCTTCCGATGCGGCGTTTGGCACCTTGCGCGTCTGGCAGGACGGTAACCGCGACGGACAGACGGACAGCGGCGAGCTGATGACGCTGGATGAGGCCGGGATTGCCTCGCTCTCGCTGGCGGCTACCGCCACGGATACGGAGGAGCGCGGGAATACGATCACCGCCGAGGCCACGCTGAGCTTCACCGACGGCACCACCTCCGTGCTGGGGGATGTGCAGCTGGATGTCAGTCAGGCGGACACGCAGTATCTGGGGGATAATACCATCTCCGGCGCGGCGGCGGCATTGCCCGAGCTGCGCGGCTACGGCGAGATGACAGGGCTGCGCGTGGCGATGACGGATGATAGTACATTGCTAAGCGAGGTGCAGGGCTTCGCCAGCCTGCCGGTTGGCACCGGCTGGGCCGGGTTTACAGCAGCGGCGGAAGACATCATGTTCCGCTGGGCCGGAGTGGATGGCGTGAGCGCTACCCCGATGGGCGGCGGGGTGTTCGATCAGCAGAAGCTGGCGTTCCTCGAGACCTATTTCGGCAGTGAGTTGACTCCGCGGGACGGGGGCGGTGTCCCCGAAGAGACTAATCTGGACGAGTTGATCGGGAGCTGGGAAGGCGCGCTGGATGCCATTACTATCCGGCTGGTGCTGCAAGGGCCGCTGGATTCCCTGCTGGGGAGCCATATTGCCTATGAATCCGAAGGGCGTGACCGGTTTGTTGCCACCTCCGCGAGCGGACTGGCGGATGCTTACGGGGCCATCATCGCACAGCTCCCTACCAACCCCGCTGCGGCGGAAGCCGAATGGGACGGTACATGGGCTGACCTGCTCACCCGCATCACGGATGATATGGTGCGCCCGGATCAGATTGACGTGAAGACGGATTATATCGCCCAGAGCCTGCTGGCAGCGCTGGAGACCACCACCTCGCCACTTACCCTGCCGCAGCTGATGGACGGGCTGGGGCTGGGAGACAGCCTGCGTATGGGAACGAATGGGGATGATGCGTTGAGCAGTGGCAACGGCCATGACCCGTTTGCGCCGGTGATCTATGTGGGTGGTGAGGGGAACGACACGTTGACCGGTGGTGCGGGTCAGGATGTGTATCTCTACACCGAGAATTTCGGGCAGGATACAATTATCGACTCCGAGTCGCAGGAGATGGGTGACCGCCTGCGCTTTGCCACCTTAAACGCCGATGATGTGACGATGCAGCGCATCGGTGATGATCTGGTGATTTCTGTGAATGGCACCAGCGACAACATTACGGTGGTGGGGCAGTATGAGGAACCCACCTTAGCCTTGTCAGGGATTCAGACAAGCCCGGATCACGGTGTTGAGGAAATCCAGTTCGCTGATGGCACGCTGTATGAAACCGTCGATATCGCGGCGCAATTAGGCCTTGGCACCAATGGTAATGACACGATTAACGGCAGCGCACACCCGGATGAGATTGAGGGGCTTGGGGGCGATGACCTGCTGCTGGGTGGCGATAACGGCGATAATTACTATTACTCCGTGGGCGACGGCAACGATACCATTCATGATGTGATGAATGATGTGCTGCTCAAAGCTCCTGATTCACTGATCCTGCTCGGAGATATTGATAAAAGCGATCTCACCTTCTCCCGTGACGGTAATAGCGATGATCTGCTTATTGGTTTTTCTCAGGCTGGCGATAGTATCCTGCTGAAAGATCAGTTTATGTATACAGCGCTGGGGTTTGATACCAAGGTATCTCTCAATCACCGGGTAGAGGCCATTTTGCTGGAAGAAGGCGGGATGAGCTGGTTGGAGATGCAGCAGCGCACGCTTGATGCCTACACAACGGATGCAGATGATGTCACACATGGTTTTGGTACGGATGATATGTTTGGTGCCAGCGCGGGCAATGATCTGCTGATCGGCTATGATGGAGGTGATGTCTATCACTTTGGCGGTGGCAGCGGGCAGGATACTATCCATGATCAGTCACAATATCCCGAAACTTTCGTCTCCGGTCTGGTGGGGTATAGCTGGGGCTCAGAGGATGAGGTGGCATTCGCCGAAGGTATTACACTGGAAGATGTCACGTTCTCCCGCCCGGGTGAAGATCCTGATTTGTTGATTGCGCTTAACGATACGGGGGATACCCTTACAGTTAAAGATCAGTTTGACGGGCTGAAACTGGATTTGTTCAACCTGCTCGGTGAAGCATGGTTTGACCGTGTGGAAAACTTCCGCTTTTCCGATGGCACGGTGCTGACATGGGAAGACGTGCTGGAGATAGTGACCACGGCCACAGAGGGTGACGACCTGATTTATGGCACGCTGGAGGCGGATACGCTGGACGGTGGTGCGGGCAATGACACGCTGAGCGGTGGTGATCGAGGTGACGCCTATGTTTTTGGTTATGGTTACGGGCATGATGTGATTGAAGATAATGACTAATCCGTTGATCACTTCTCATGATGTCGTGTTCTTTGGATCAGGTGTAACCACAGCCGATGTAGAAATCATCCGCCCGGCCTCCTCCGATGATTTACTCATTACGCTTACGTCTACGGGTGACACGCTGCTCATCAGAGATCAGTTTAAATTTTCTGTCTTCGGGCCAGATGGTTTCTTTTCAGTCCATGACGCTATAGAAGAGTTCCGTTTTGATGACGGCACAGTGTGGACAGATGATACCGTAATGGACATGTTGCTGGAAGGTACGTCCGGTGATGATCTGCTTCGTGGATTTTTCCGGCAGGATACGCTGGATGGAGGCGCTGGAAATGATCGGCTGGAAGGGGACGCTGATGGCGATACTTACATCTACGTGCTGGGTTATGGTCATGACACAATTTACGATCTGAGATGGGGGCTAAATCAAACCACCACCGATAAAGTGATGATGTGCTCGACCCGAGCAACTGGATTGATACGCTGACCGGCGGGGCCGGGGCGGATACCTTCGCCTTCGGCCAGTTCTACAGTGCCAACGGCGCGGGCAACCGCGATGTCATTACCGACTTCAGCCAGACGGACGGCGATGTAATTGACTTTGGCACGTATGGTGGTGCAGTGACCTTTATCGGCAGCGCCGCATTCACGGCGGGCACCCGTGAGGAGGACGGTGGCAACACCATCGTGGAGCTGGATACCGGCTCCGGCAGTGCCAACTACCAGATCGAGCTGACCGGGCTGCATACACTGACAGCCGCCGATATTCTGGGCGCAACAGCGGGGCTCAACGGCACGTCCGGTGATGATACACTCACCGGCACGGCACTGGCTGAACGGATGCAGGGACTGGCCGGTATCGACACCCTCTATGGCGGCGATGGCAACGACACGCTGGATGGCGGTACCGGTGGCGATCGCCTCTATGGTGACGGTGGCAATGATTCACTGATCGGCGGAGATGACAAAGACCATCTGGTTGGCGGACAGGGTAACGACACGCTGGATGGCGGCGCGGGTAATGATGTCGGCGACTTCCGTGACTTCAGCACGAACTGGACGATTGATCTTGACGGTGGCACGGCCACGGACGGTAGTGAGACCGATACGCTGATCTCGGTAGAGTATATCCATGCCAGCCAGGGCAACGATAGCGTTACCGGTACGTCCGCTGCCAATCAGCTATACGGTAATGGTGGCAATGACACGCTGGATGGGGCTTTCGGTAACGATGTCCTGGCAGGGGGTGACGGCAATGACACGCTGATCGGGCTTAAAGGTTCCGATACGCTCGATGGCGGGGCCGGGGATGACGTGCTTGATCCCGGCGACTGGATTGATACTATCACCGGTGGTACGGGGGCGGATCGGTTTGTATTCGGCAACAGCTATAGTGCCAGTGGTGCGGGCAACCGCGATGTGATCACCGACTTTTCACAGAGCGAAGGTGATGTCATCGATTTTAGTGGTTACGCGCCGGGTGCCGCATTCATCGGCACAGCGGTCTTTTCCGGTAGTGCCGCCGAGGTTCGTTACGTGCATGACAGCGGCAACACGATCGTCGAGATCGACGGCAATGCCAATGGTGGCCCGGAGTATCAGATCGAACTGACCGGGGTACTCACCCTGACAGCCAGTGATTTTCTTTTATAGAGAACAAAACAGGAACATGATGGCAGAGTGGTGGGCAGTGCAGTATGACGGGTAATATATAAAACACATAGATTTCCCTGTCATGACACAGGTTATATTGCTCTTAGGCACAAAACGCGCTAGAACAACCTTCCCATGACCAGAACGCGCAAAATATTCCTGGCAATTGCTTCTCTTGGCGTCAGCGGCTTAATTGCCGGGATCGTCTTTGGGATCGCTATATTCTACTTTTTTGGCCGTGATTTGCCGGATTTTACAAAGCTTTCCGAATATACGCCGGCAGGGACGACCCGTCTCTATGCATCTAACGGCCAGCTGATCGAGGAATATGCCACGCAGAAGCGTATCTATATTCCGCTGGAATATATGCCTCGCCGGCTGATTGAAGCGTTTATCGCAGCGGAAGACCAGAATTACTATCACCATACCGGGATTGATGCGACGGGGATTATCCGGGCGGCATGGAAAAATGTCAGCAATATCGGTGAAGACCAGTCACTGGTAGGGGGGTCCACGATTACGCAGCAGGTGGTTAAAAACTTTCTGCTCACACGTGAGAAATCGATTTCCCGTAAGGTGAAGGAAGCGATTGTGGCGTACCGGGTAACACGCCATTACAGTAAGGACGAAATCCTGGAGCTCTATCTGAACGAGATTTATCTGGGTAAGGGCGCGTATGGCGTGGTGGCTGCGGCGGAGGAGTTTTTTGCCAAGTCACTGGAAGAATTGAAAACGGAAGAGATCGCGCTGCTGGCTGCCATGCCGAAAGCCCCTGCAAATTACGACCCGCGATTTAAC
>CAYMGS010000042.1:0-14088 GCA_964390025.1 uncultured Rickettsiales bacterium
CCCAGCAATGCCTCGATCATCGGCACATCCCGCGGGGTCGAGATAATCAGAATTTCCTGTATACCCGCCAGCATGAGAATCGAGAGCGGGTAATAGACCATCGGCTTATCATAGACCGGCAGAATTTGCTTACTGATGGATGTGGTGAGCGGTGCCAGCCGTGTGCCTGCTCCGCCTGCGAGTACAATCCCTTTCATAATGTTCTCCTCTTATGATGCGCCCCGTGCGGGCCTCCTGGCCCTCCGATGGCGCGCCGCATTGCGGGCTCATGGCTGGCGCGGTCTACTGACCGCGCTTTTGATACTATTATTGTTACTATCACGCGGCTTTTTTTGTGACAGCACTACACCAGTCACCATTTTCCAGATACCACTGGATCGTAGCGCGGATGCCGGAATCAAAATTATGCTTGCGTGTATAGCCCAGTGCAGACTGCGCCTTGCTATCGTCAATCGCATAGCGGCGATCATGCCCCAGACGGTCAGCGACAAAGGTTTTCAGCTCGGCGTAACTTCCACTCGGGCGCGGCACCAGATCATCCAGTACGGCACAGATCGTATCGACCACCTCAATATTATTCTTCTCAGCATTGCCGCCAAAGGCATAGGTTTCACCCAGCGTGCCTTTCTCGAGTGCCAGGTAAATACCTGCCACATGGTCTTCCACATGAATCCAGTCGCGGATATTTTTGCCGTCTCCGTAGATCGGCAGCGGTTTGCCTGTCAGCGCATGGGTAATCATCAGCGGGATCAGTTTCTCCGGATACTGGCGCGGGCCGTAATTATTGGTGCAATTAGTCACGATCACCGGCACACCGTAGGTCTCCACCCATGCCCGGCACAGCATGTCGCCCCCGGCTTTGGAGGCAGAGTAAGGCGAGTTGGGCCGGAGGGGAGATTCCTCGGTGAATTTTCCTGTTTCCCCAAGAGAGCCGTAGACTTCATCGGTCGAGACATGCAGGTAGCGGAACCGGTCTTTTGCATCACCTTCCAGCTCACTCCAGTAACGACGTGCTGCTTCCAGCATGGTATAGGTGCCGAAGATGTTGGTCTCGATAAACGCGCCGGGTTTCTCAATGGAATTATCGACATGGGACTCCGCAGCAAAATCCGCAATCCACGTGACGTTGTGTTCTCGCAGCAGGCGAGAGACCAGATCACCATCACAGATGGAGCCGACCACCAGTTCAAGTTGACCGTCCTGTGCATTTACCCAGTCAAGGTTTTCCTTATGTCCGGCATAGGTCAGCGCATCCAGTACCACGACCTTGTGCCCCTTCTCTACAGCCAGCCCTACAAATGCACTGCCGATAAAGCCGGCACCACCTGTTACTAATATGGTTTGTTTGTCCGCCATGAGTCTA
Organism: uncultured Rickettsiales bacterium; assembly: GCA_964390025.1. Taxonomy (GTDB): domain Bacteria; phylum Pseudomonadota; class Alphaproteobacteria; order Rickettsiales; family UBA998; genus CAYMGS01. Next base: position 1,364 of record CAYMGS010000042.1, read on the forward strand.
TCCCTCAAAAATCACACGTTGAATGGGCGTTTTATTAACAAAGCGTCTCACCTTAGTCCACAAATATCGGCACGATAAATTTATAATGCCGGTACTCGGCAGGCGGTGGCGGGTATGGAGCAGCCTGTATCGCCGCATTAATCGCTGCTGAATCCAGCTCATTAAACCCGGAGGAGCGCTCCAGCATATAGCGTAGCAAGCGCCCGTCCGCGCCAATGACCAGCGCCAGCTGTACCACCACCTGCTTACCTGCCGTGCGGCGTTTCAGTTCTTCCGTTAGGCGGATATTCTTGGCATAAGTCTGCACTTCCAGTGAAAGCTGGCGGGTATAACGCTCCACGATCTGCTGACCCGTCGCTGCATTCCCGTATTTACTCCCTGCCGAGAGTGCCGGTGTCACGCTCGGCTTGATGCCCGGTGAGACGGTAGGCGGTGGCAACTGGCGTCGCGGTTGCGGTTTGGGCTGGTTCACTTTTGCCTGCTTGCGCACATCATTTTGTTTCTTCGGTAAAGGCAGCGGTTTAGGAGCCGTTTTCTTCTGCGTCAGCTTTTTCTTCATTTCGGCGGCTTGCTGTGCAGCATGCTGTTTGGATACGTCTTCTGATCCGCCTAAGCGCACCTGAATCGCATTGATCGGCACCACCAGCGGGTGCGTGCCGGGAAACAGACTCCAGATCAGCAGTACCAGCAGATGGATGGAAAGCGCGAGTGCAAACATGGCTTTAAAGGGCGGGACAAATTCCCGCTCCCGGATATCGTACGCCTCCTGAATGGCTAAATGTTCGATATAGCGCATATGACTTCCTTACGGCCTCTGGGTGGCGATGGTCAGGTTTTTGCCACCCGCTTCATTAATGCTATCCAGCACCTCGATCAGACTGTCGGCTTTCATACGGGCATCAGCCTTTACTGTGATGAGGCGATCAGGGCGTACTTCCAGTCGCTTCCTGACCGCGTCCTGCAATTCTTCTTTCATCAGCAATTCGTCATCGACCAGAATTTCATCGTACCGACCCAGCACAATGACAATTGGCCCCTGATTAATTTCATCGCCTGCGGTGGCAACCGGCGGGTCCACCTTCAGTACTTCAAACCGATCAAGCGAACCGGCCACCAGAAAGAAAATAAGCAGCAGGAACACAACATTAATCAGAGGTATCATGCTGATTTCTTTCACCGGCTTGACGGTACGGGGAATCTCGATCATGGCATGGACTCCATCATCTGATCCAGCGCTTCCTGCGGTGAATATTCACCCTGCGGCAATGCCTCCACCTCTTCGTCTTTCAGCACCGGCAGCGCAGCATCATTCTCTTCCATCAGTTTTTGCATCTCGCCACCCTCCTCCGACTCCTCCGCCGGGCGGGGAAGATCACGCTCATCCCATTTATCCACCGCCACATCATTTACCCCGGTAAGGTAGACAATATCCAGCACGGAAACCAGCTTCTGCACCGTGACGTCTTTCCCGCTACGCACCAGAATTTTACGATCCGGGTTGCGTGCCAGTTCTGCCGCCAGCTTCTTGCGCAGGGTAGCTCCCAGTACCAATTCACGCTGCCAGTAGATACGCCCGTTACTGGCTACATCCACCAGTGCCGGCATCGGGCCGGATGCTTTGCCCTCCCCTTTACCCGGCAGTCCCAGCTCCATAGCCTCAATGCGAATAAACGTCGTAGAGAGCATAAAGAACACGATGAGCAGGAACACCACGTCAATCAGCGGCGTCAGTGGAATCGGGCGGGTACGGCGTGGTGCACGAACAATATGCATGGTGCACGCGCAGTCTAGAATTTATTATAAGAAGGGCTCAGCAGGCGCAGTGTGCCGCTGCTTTGCGCGGTAGAACGGAACTGCTTGGCTTTCTGCTCCTGCTCCTCCTGCAACTCGCGCAGGCGGCGCTCCTGCTCCATAATTTCACGTTTCTCCTGCTCTTTTTCATTGCGGATATATTCGTCTTCCAGCGCCAGAATCTGCACCGTAACATCCTGCATGGTGGCACGCACGCGCTCAATGAATCCGTCAATAATATAGTAAGCGGCGACTGCCGGAATCGCGACGATCAGCCCACCTACCGTGGTCAGCAGTGCTTCCCAGATCCCCCCGGCAAGCATAGCCGGGTCTACGCGATTACCTGCTTCACCGAGGCGCGCAAAGGCAGTGACCATCCCCATCACCGTACCCAGCAGACCGAGCAGCGGGCTGGTGGTGGCAATCATCTCCAGCCCACGCATGTGGGATTCGAGCTGGCGCATTTCCGCCGAACCCACACGGGCAATTTCTGATTCACGACTTTTCATCGACATCGCCCGGTTTGCCACGCAGGTGATCGCCACCTGCATAATGCGTGGCACTGGCCCGGTACGCTTTTCCAGCAGATGCTCTGCGTCTGTCAGCTCACCTTTTTTCACGTGGCTCATGACCGGCTCGACGTAGGTCGTATTGAAAATACCCGAGGAGGTGAACTGAAAAATCTTATAAAAAATCACGGCCAGTGCATAGATGGACATAAAGCCCAGTATCACCATCACCCATCCGCCTTTTGCCAGCACATCAATATCAGGCACGTTCCAACTCCTTGCTTACTTCGTCTCTTTATCGCTTAACGTACGCGCTTCTTCCGGCAACAATATCGGGATACCATCACGCACCGCATACGCCAGCTTCGCTTTATCACTGATCAACTCCCCTGCCTTTTCATCGTAGCGCAGCGGCCCGTGCGTGACCGGACATACCAATATATCGAGCAAGGCAGGGTCTAACTGTGTTGCGGTTTTAGGCATGAGCCCACTATAGACCGCTCTGCGCCTAAGGCAAGCAGGGAGTATACCCTATTTTAAAACACTGATATTCTGACCCTGTAACCTGTGCACTTTTCTGCTCACACCCGTCCCGCCAATGCAATCATAGATAAACAACTGTCGCCATCAAACACTTAATAGTTGCCATAATGCGATATGAATGGTAGCATTATCAAGCCAATAACAACCCATGGTTTATTTATGCGCCCCTTAGCCTATCTCCATGATATGATGCTTATCTTTATGCTGTTTGCGTTAGGCCTGCTACAGCTGGGTGCGAGCTTCTGGCCAACGTGCAAAGAGATACTGCAGGCAGTCTTCTCCTGATTCCTGGAAAAAAGACTTGCCAAGCAGTAAACAGCTTTTATAATCCGCCCCCTCTACAGGATGCCGCATATGGCGTTGAGCGGGTGTAGCTCAGGGGTAGAGCGCAACCTTGCCAAGGTTGAAGTCGTGAGTTCGAATCTCATCACCCGCTCCATTTTAACGTTCTGGCCAAAATAGGCATAAGGTCGAACGGTCTGTTCAGCGCGTACTGCAGCTTTCCGCCCTTTATTTGCAAGTTCGTAAATAGGAATTTCAGCAATTGCCGTTTTTGCTCCACTTCCGAACTCTGGAATTTTTCATACGCCTGCGAACACAGCTCAAGCAAGGTAGACACTGAGATTGCGAAGTCTTCATCAGCGTCAGTATGCAGGGTCATGTAGCTATTGAGCTCACGTTGGCGGTCTTTCAGCTCATACGCCTTTTTGTCGTATTCATTCTGCGTAATACTCCCTGCAATCAGCGCATCGAGCAATCGATCGAGCTTTGCCTGTACCAGATCATAATCCGTCTGAATGGTTTGAACTGAGTGGTCATGCAGCGCTTTCTTGGAAATAACGCTCTTCTGCAGCTTCCCCTTCAGCTGATCGATGAAATGCGCTGGAAGTGCCATTTCCTTCAGAACATCGTTGACTTGTGCCAGCACCGCCTTTTCAGTGAGTGCGTAGCAATCGCATGCGCCTTTGGATTTTGTCGGGCGTAGATAGATATATTTACCCTTCTTGATATCGCTGGAATAGGCGCATTGGCAATCTGCGCAATGCAGCAGACCGCGAAACACAAATGGCTTATTGGCGTATTTGAACGGTTTCTTATTCATCCGCCATGCAATCGCCGCGTGACCACATCAAAATAATTAGCAATCTGGTAAAACAGGTACGGTAATATGATAGAAATGCTTTTAGGAACGATTGTTGCGCTCCTGCCAATTGCCAATCCCGTAAGTACCGCAGCACTATTCCTAGGAATTACTAAGGGAGACACTCAAGAGGAGCGTAACCGCCAGGCCTTGATGGGATGCATTTATATGTTCGCCATCTTGGTAACTTTTTTGTTGGCAGGCTCGCTTATCATGGAGTTTTTTGGCATTTCCATTCCTGGTTTACGTATTGCCGGTGGATTTATGGTTTGCAGGGTTGCTATGGGTATGCTCAGTGCCAAGGACGACGAAATCGAAGAGGAAACCCGTGAAGAGGCAAAGCAAAAGTCGGATGTCTCTTTCTCTCCACTGGCCATGCCGAGCCTGAGCGGACCTGGGGCTATTGCTGTTACCATAGGACTGGCTTCCGAGGTTGATATGATGCTGGATTATGCATTCATTATCGCCGGAATATTCTCGGTATCTCTAATCTGCTGGTTGGCGTTGAGGGCCTCTGGTGTTCTTGTGAAATTTTTTGGAGCAGCAGGTATGAATGCTCTAAGTCGTATTATGGGCTTCCTTTTACTTTGTGTGGGGATTCAGTTCATCGTGAATGGTATTCTTGGCATCGTGAAAGACCCAGAACTGATTCAAGCGATCGTTACTGCAGCATGATAGCTTTTATCACTTTTTTATCTCTCCAACTCTTTCACCCTTCGTTTTTTAATAAGGCAATGGTTAGAGTTTATGCCAGTTAATTACCTACAACGGAGGCACATATGACATATGCATCACACACACTCCCTCTCTTGCCGCAGCAAGATGAGCTGCGTGAAGTCGATTGCGGAGTTGAAAAGCTTGAACAGGTGGTGAATCAGGCACAGGAACGCCAGAAAGAAGAAGAGCCATTGTTCGATGAAATCGAAAACATTCATCGCTTATGATCAAAACCTACGCTTTTGCCTATGGCGCGGTACTTCTGACCTATTTGGTGATGGATGGTATCTGGTTAGGACTCGTCGCTAAAGACAGTTACACGCAGGCGATGGCTGGATTGATGCGTGAGCACTACCCCATCTGGCCGTGGGTCGTATTTTACACACTCTACAGCGCCGCCATTGTCTATCTGGTGATCAAACCCAACCTCTCCTCCGGATGGTTGGCTGTTTTATGCGCTGGTGCCGTCCTCGGCCTGGCGGCTTACGGTGCTTATAACCTGACCAACTACGCCCTTATCAAAGACTGGCCGCTTTCCATCACCGTCAAAGATTGGGGCTGGGGCATAACAGTTACCACGGTTTCCAGCCTGGCCGGGTACTATGCTGCAAAGTGACTGATGTAACGGCATGTAACGGTTTGTAACGCGATGTAACGCGATGTAACGCCAAGTAACACGCTGAAACATTTTGCAACGGCATGCAACACTTCGCAACGCGCTGCAACAGATTGCAACACCATGCAACGCGATGCAGCGTTTACTCGGAAACAAGGTTCAAGTGATAGCGCGTGCCTTTGCCGGTGCCGGTGCGAGTGAGGGCTTGTATCTCTACCAAGGCCTGCAGATCACGGGTGGCGGTGGCGCGGGAGGTGCCGGTGATGCGGATGTAATTCTCGGCACTTAACCCGCCTTTGAACCCACCCAGCCCTTCGCGGAATATGCGCTCGATGACCTTGTGCTGCCGTGTATTTAGCTGCTCGCGGTGACAATCATAAAACTTCGCCTTGCGGATGATGAATTCGACCAGCTGGATGCTGGTATCCTGCGCGTTCAGAATCTCTCCGGCAAAATACTCAAGCCAGGCATCGATCTGGTTGGATTTATTGCTCTTCTCCAGCATGGCATAATAAGCTTTGCGGTTGGCATGAATGGTTTGGGAGAGTGCCACCATCGCCGGTTTGCCGAGCGATTGTGCCAGCGTTTTCTCCGCGATGGAACGCCCGATACGTCCGTTGCCATCTTCAAACGGGTGTATGCATTCAAAATAAAGGTGGGCAATGGAGGCACGGGTAAGGGCCGCTAATGCCTCCGATTCACCCGGCGCAGTGCGATTGAACCATTCGATGAAATTGTCCATCTCATCCGGAACGCGGGCAGAAGACGGAGCCTCAAAGTGAATCGTCGGGTTACCATGCCTGCCGGAGATGACCTGCATCGGATCAGCGTGTGTACGATAGTTCCCGATTTGCTCCAGATCCCGGCGTCCGTTCATAATCATTGCATGCCAGGCAAAGAGCTTTTCATGCGTTAGCGGTTCGGCAAAGCTGCGATAACAATCCACCATCATCTCGGCGATACCGGATTCTGCCGGTTTGACATTCCTACGGTCAGTGCTCAGGCCTAACTGACGGCGGATGGAGGATTGAACACTGTCACGATTGAGAATCTCGCCTTCAATCTCTGAGGTTTTGAGTGCCTCGTCACTCATCAGGTCGATGGTCAGCGTTTGCTGTTCTTCTTCGCCCACATGCTTATAGGCTCCCAGCAGCATACCGGAAGCACGCAGGAACTGTTCCTCCCGTTCTTTCAAGCTGGAGGGATCGTAAGAAAAGTTCGGCCAGTCAAATTGCTGCCAGTTCCATGTGATGTTTTGTGTCATGAGGTATATTTTAGTAGTTATGCCTCATAAAATCAAGAATTACGAGGCATAAGCCCGACATTTATGCCTCATGTCGGGTTTTAGCTCTCTATTTCTCATGGGTTATCAGGAAAACAAGCCATTTGTGCTTGAAGGCAGGCTGAACCCGATGCCTTCCAGCATGTCCGGCTGCATGCTCCAGACACTCCCCTGATAGTGAGTAAGGGTGCTTTCAAAGATCGAAAACGCCAGCGCTGATTCATAATCCAGCTTGCCCAGTCTCTCTTTCAGTGCAGAAACAGGGTGATGCTGACCATTGAGAGCGTCAGAGGTATGAAAATAGAACTCCCACCCTTCACTCGTTTCCATGGCTTTGATATGCAGCTTGTGTGCATCGGTCTGTTCTGCAAACAATGTTAGAAGGCTTTGAAACAGGCGAATAAATTTTGGCCCGTTGACCAGCAGCAACGGTAAATTCTCATGCACGACCTGCAGTTCCCGTTCCTTCAGCTTACGCTCAAGGCAGTCCTGTGCGCAATTAATCAGGAATCCGGCTTCCACCGGGTGCAATGTCTCTTCATCATCACTGACCTCCGGCTCTGAATCCGGCTTCTCGATGCGCGATTCCATATTGCGCAGAATATCGCACACATGGGACAGGCACTCCTGCGAATCAGCACTGAGGCTTGACTTTTCCTGCGCATGAATACGACGCAAATACGAACGAATGGTACGGATCGGTTCGCGTATATCCTGCGCCAGAATATGTGCATAATGCTCAAGATAGAATTGCTGATCGTGAATTTTCCGGCTCATTTCCGCATTTAGCAGCGCACGAGTAATCGTGGTGGAGAGCAAATCACTTGAGATGGAATCTTTGGGAAAATAATCCACCGCACCGTGCTTGAGTGCATCAACAGCGACCATTTCATCCCCCATACCCGTGACAATAATGATGGGTAAAAACGGGTTGGCCTGCCGCAATGTTTCCAGCACCTTGATACCGCTGCTGCCGGGCAGGAAGTAATCCACCATCACACAGTCTGCGGGGTCTTTGGCAAATAAGTCCAACCCCTCTTCCGCCGTAGACGCAAGCGTGACATCATATTGCTGGCCTCGCAGCAATTGCTCCAGTTGCTTACTATCCACCTTATCGTCATCAATGACGAGTACACGGGTATTCTGTATGGTCATGCATTCACTCCTGTATTTGACATAGTGTAACAAAAACTATTCTATGAAACGAATGATTTTTTTCATGTAAAATTTTGATAAAAATAGACTTATTTAATCAAGAAACCAATGGAGGCTTTATGTTCACGGAGATAATGGACTCACTCTTTCAGCATGACAGCTTCATGCCGCACGGATACTGCTTTCTCTGGTTTCCCGACATATTGTATCTGCATGTCATCACAGACCTGAGCACTGCACTGGCCTATTTTTTTATCCCCGTCATGTTTTTCACGCTGCTGCGTCGGCATAAAACGAAACTGCCATTTCCGTGGGCGTTCCGATTATTTGCCTGTTTTATTTTCCTCTGTGGCCTGACACATGTAGTTGAGGTGGTGACGCTTTGGTATCCTGTTTACTATTTTCAGGGTATACTCAAAGCCGTAACAGCGGCAGCATCACTGGCAACCGCGTTTTTGCTACTGCCTCTGACCACGCAGCTTATGAGTTTTCTGAAAACGCATGAGCTGCCTGAGTCTTCTGTGAACGAATCAGCGGAGCATCATGAGTCTTAAAATCTCATATAAAACCGGTTTTGATTCTATTCAGGATATACTGACGCTTTACCGCATTCCCACATTAGTGGTCAGTCTGGGTGTTATCCTGTCAATTGTCGCGTTCTACATTGCCATGAACTCCAACCTTTCACGGCTTGAGGTGGACTTCGACAGTTACGGCGACCTGCAAAACAAATCGCTGGAACGTATTTTTACCTTATACCGTGATTTCGGTGCATTGATCCTGCCATATGCGCAGCATCCGAGAGATCGCGAGAACATACCTGAGCTTATGGAAAGCAGTCTGCGGGAAGGCGGCCTTAAGGCCATGTTCTACGTGCCACTGGAAGAGATTATCACACCACGCAATGAAGTGACCCCGCGCTATGTCTGGGTATCAGACTCTCATTCCGGCTGGCCTGACCGCCTGAGTGAAAAGCATAATCAGCAATTTCTGGATGACTTACGCGCCGTTGCACAAACCAATAAAGAGGCGATTTCACGCGTAAGTACGGCCCATAGCGCAGAAACCACACAAGGTTATCTGGCATTGCTGTCATGGCAACCGCGCGGAGTGGTGTTTGTACAGCTTTTCTCACCCAAAGAACTGATGCTCAGCCTGATGCGTGAGAAGCCGGACATGGTAAGTAATATCTATTTTTACCGTAAACTGGAGAACAAAGAGCGTGAAATATGGTTTAAATATGCGCAGGAAGAGCACCCTATGGAAACACCTCAGGGCACTAATGAACTGGATCCGGTCATCAAAAAGTATCCGTATTATTATGCCCGCCGCATTCAGGGGTTCGACAACCCACTTTACCTGCTAATGACACCCAGCACGCGCTACATGGTAGGTTCTGCCGGAACCCAGCCATGGCTGGTACTCTCCCTTAGTATTTCTCTGACCTGCGCAATAGGTATGCTCTTATTTTATTACGCATCGCGGCGGGCAGAGGTTGAGCGATTAGTAGAAGTACAAACGGCCAAGCTCAGGGAAACCAATGAGCAGCTGGAGCGTTTTGCCTACATTGCCTCTCATGACCTGAAAGCGCCCCTGCGCGCCATTGACAGCTTATCAGGCTGGATTGAAGAGGATATTGGTGATCAGCTCGAGGGAGAAACCAAAGAAAATCTGGACCTGCTACGTGCCCGGGTTAAACGCATGGAAAAACTGCTGGATGATCTGCTGGCATACTCCCGTGCCGGGGTGATTAAGCCGGGTGAGCAAAAGATTGTGTCCGGCGAGGAAATGCTGGAGGATATTCGACTTTTGCTGAATATTCCCAAAGGCTTTACACTGCGTATGGATGACCGTTTTAAGCGTGGCCGTTTCCCCAAAATGCCCCTGCAGCAGGTCATGCATAATCTGGTGAGCAATGCTATTAAGCACCATGACCGCGAGGAAGGCACCATCAGCCTTTCCATGCAGGAACATAATAATTTTTACACGTTTGGTGTCTGTGATGATGGCCCGGGCATACCGAAGGAATATCATGAAAAAGTCTTTGAGATGTTCCAGACATTGAAACCCCGCGATGAGGTGGAGGGAAGCGGTATGGGGCTGGCCATGGTTAAAAAGATCATAGAACGTTTTGGTGGCACGATTACTATTGAGTCCCACAAGCGTGGCACTTCCATCAAATTCACATGGCCGAAGGATATTTCTGAAACACGATGACAATGAAACAACGTATCTTTTTGGTGGAAGATGATGAGGTAGACGCGCGAACTATTACGCGCGCACTCAGACGCCAGCACATTGAATGCGATGTCATTCGCGCACGCGATGGCGTGGAAGCCATCGATGTGATCCGGCGTGACGAGGAAATCCTGAGAGATTGCCTGATGCTGCTTGATCTCAACATGCCACGCATGGGTGGTCTGGAGCTTTTACGTTATATACGGGAACATGGCCTCATGCAGGGCACTCCTGTGTTCATTCTCACGACATCGCGCCTGAAAGATGACAGAAACACGGCTCGGGAACTGGGAGTCAGCGGTTACATTGTGAAAGACCAGATAGAGATAGAATTTGAAAACCTGATGACATCCTATCATTTTATGGATAAATAGGCGCTGCGAACGGCGAAAAATGTATATCCCGCCTATTTTTAGCGTGATTTTCTCACCTAAGCACGCTATAGAGTGCCGCAAAAATACTAAGTAGACAGGATTGGCTATGCCATATAGTTCCGGCGCATCGGCAAAAGATACATCTCAGCAGGTGGTGCAGCGTCAAACCCCTTCCCCCATCATATATGCGTGCAGACTATCTCCGCATGCCATCCTTTGCTGCGGGCCGCTACGCCATCTGCTGACAGGCAAAGAAACCATTCACGCAGACGGCACAGAACTGGAACGCCCTTACCTGGCCGCCATCCTGCAAAACGGAACCCCCCCGCAGACAGCGCTGATTGTTAGCACGCCTGCCTCTCAGCCGCTTGATGATATTGAGACAATCAACCTAACTTCGGACACGGCAGATATCTTGTGGGAGTATGATGCGGCACTGGATGAAGAAGGAGAAGCGTTTGGTGCATTTCTGGATACGCTGGCCTACAAAGACATCGTCAAACTGTATCACCTGATACTTAAATTCGCATTTCTCCATAAAGATGCCATCGCCAACCCCACCTTTGTACTCCTGTGCAAAGAGTGTCTGCACCGGCTGGAAGAGCATGCTTCTTTCCTGAGTTACCATAACTGGCTACTGCCTAACCTGCTCTATCTTGAAGCAGACCTTCCGCCCCATGAGTTTGAGCAAACACGCCTTGTGCATGTTGGAAAGCAAGGCATCACGAGGGCCAAAGCCGATGTATTCAGTGTTCCCAGATACTCGGAAGAGGATGGAAGCAATGTCTATTCCATCTTAGCATTCTTCAACACCAATGCTGCGGATACGCTGCCAGAAGGCTTTTTGTCTTTAATGACCAATAACAAGCTATTCCCCATCCGCAATGTGGTAGGAGGACGTACGCCCAATGCAGCCGAAGCCATCAGCTATTTGCGCCAGCTACCGGAGCCGTCACGTTTGCAAATTCGCGATTTCATCAATCGCCAGCTGGTGGATCGCCTCTCTCAACCGGAGAGCCGCCCTGCAGCCGCGCAACTGATGCATAATCTGCAACTTTACCTGCCCCCCACCAACAGCGGCATCTGCGAAATGGATCAGCCGTTCGGAATGAATGTGGAACTTGCCATTCCGATTGCCGATGAAGGCGTTTTTCTATCCGGCTGGATTCATAACCCGCTTGATCTGGTAGAAAGCATGATACTCGTCAGCGATGCCGGATTTAGCATTCCCCTCACCGATGAGCTTGGCTTTTACCGCAGGCCAGATGTCAAGGAACTATACGATAACTCCAGCTTTCCGCCTGCCACAGACAGGCAGGGATTCGTGGTCTATGCTGAATTCCCGGACGCTTTGCGTGAGCGCTACCATGGCTGGCCCGCGACGTTTTCCATGCGGATTATCATCAAACTCAAGGGCGGACTGCAATATACGATTGCCCCGAAATGCGGTATGGCCGATCCGTTTCTTGCCCGTCGTACATTACTTGGCAGCATCAATGGCATGATGCACGCGTCCTCGGAAGGAGCCGATGTGGTTGCGTATGCGGCACAGGAGCTGCAGCGCGCATGCACTGAAAGCGTAGAGATACGCAAAATTCATCATTTCGGCACCCAGCCGGAGTCCCCGAAAGTATCGGTTGTTATCCCGCTGTATAAGGTCTTCACCTATCTGGCAGCACAGATTGCGCATTTTGCCGGCGACCCGTTCATGAAGGAAGCTGAGGTTATTCTGATACTGGATTCACCGGAACAGGAAGAAGAGCTGGTTGCCATGCTGCGCGACCTCACCAAGCTCTACCGTTTTCCGATTACACTGGCGGTTGTCTCACGTAATGGCGGGTATGCCACCGCCACCAATCTCGGGTGCTCACTGGCGAATGCCGACTATCTGTTGCTGATGAACTCCGATATTTTACCAACCGCCTATGGCTGGCTTGACACCATGCTTTCGGATTATCAGTCGCGCATGGATGTTGGCCTCCTTGCACCGAAACTCCTCTATGAAGACGGCGGCCTGCAACATGCGGGCATGTATTTCTCCATGAATGCTGCCGGCGAGTTTTATGAGAATCTCCATTACTATAAAGGATATCCTGCGACGCATGGCCCGGCCAATGTCAGCCGCTCCGTACCGGCTGTCTCCGGCGGATGTATGATGATTGACCGCAAGCTGTTTGACGAAGTGGAAGGACTGAGCACCGAATATATTGTCGGGGACTTCGAAGATTCAGACCTGTGCCTGAAGCTCGCCGAGAAGAATAAAAAGCACTATTACTGCGCTGATGTTGCACTTTACCATTTTGAGCGTCAGTCTTTCGGACAGGCCAGCGAAGGAGCTGAAGCCCGCTACTGGCTGAAT
>CAYMGS010000043.1:0-4755 GCA_964390025.1 uncultured Rickettsiales bacterium
GTGAGCGGTTGACGGGGCTGGTGCGTGCGGCAATGGATGTCTCCGACGGGCTGGCACAGGATCTGGGTCACCTTTGCCATGCTTCGGCCTGTGGTGCGGAGATTGAGGTGGCGCATCTGCCGCTTTCACCGGCGGCGCGCCACTGGCTGACAGAAAATCCCGATGGCATTACGTCACTGATCGGCGGTGGTGATGATTATGAATTGCTGATGGCCGTGGCACCTGAACAGGTGAAGGCGCTGGAAAAAGCAGCGATAGCTTGCGATACGCCGCTAACCTGCATCGGCCGCCTTACGGATACGGACGATAGAGTGTTCCGCGATACATCCGGCAAGGCGCTTAAGATCAGTAAAAGCGGGTGGCAGCATACATTCAGATAACGGCGTGGGTTACCGGCCCGGGCCACCGCCAACCGGCCCGGCGGTGCCACCGCCGTCTCCGGCTTTATTAAAGCGCCCGATATTGCCCAGCAACTGTTCCCACAAGCCCAGTTCCTGCCCTTCGGTCGGGGTGACTTTATCAACGGTGGCCACATCCTGCGCGTCATCCTTGTCAAAGGTTTTGACCGCAGAAACCATGCCGTTTGTATCAAACGCAACGGCAATTACCTTCTGTTCGGTGATCTCTGGTTTGAAAAACGCATAGGATTCTTTTTTGGCACTGATGTAATACCAGATTTCCTCGCCGAAACTGGAGCGGGTAGACGGTGTGCCCAGAATACGCACCACATCCTGCTTATGAGAGCTGCCGGGGGTGAGCTGCTCCACCTTCTTGGGTGCATCCAGATGCCCGCGCCCCGAGACTTGCGGCGTGCAGGCACTCAGGATAAGCACGAAAACAGCTATGAGTCGCATATTGTACATGGGGCTACTATATACTACAAAGGGCAGGACGCAATCCAGAGGTGATACATGCTGGCACAATTGTTAAAGATATTTACACCCGCGCCCGAGCAGCAACGCGCACACGCGCTGTACATGAATGTGGTCTCGCAGGCACGCAACCCATGGCTCTATGAAGAGGGTGGGGTCCCTGATACGCTGGACGGGCGGTTTGAGTTGATCCTGCTGCATCTCTTCCTGACGCTGCGCCGGATGAGTGAGAGCGAGGAAACGCAGGCACTGCGCCAGCAGGTGATGGAAGTATTTATGGAGGATATGGATCGCTCGGTACGTGAGCTTGGCGTCTCCGACACCGGGGTGGGTAAGCGGGTCAAAAAGATGGCCGCGGCGATGTATGGCCGCTTTGCCGCGTATGATACCGCACTTGAACAAGCCTCAGATCTGGAGGAAGCACTTGAGCGTAACCTGTATGGGACGCTGGACGAGGTGGATAACGCAGCGGTGAAGCGTATGATGTCCTACATAAACCAGTTGCGCAGGGAACTGGATAACGCTTCTATAGAGACACTTGTTGAGGGTGAACTGCCCCGGATTACAACGCTACCCGAATAGATTCCGGTTGCTGGGTCAGGTTCACGATATTGCGTGAAAATGAGGCCATGTAGGCATCTACGCCGGTGGGCTGTACCAGTGAACGGAATGAGCGGCTTTCCATGGGTGACGTAGTGTTGCGGGACTGCGATTGTTGCGCCGTCGCCGGTTGAGCCGGGCGTGAAGGCGTGGTCGCACTCACCAGTGACTGTGCCAGTGACTGTCTGCCACCGTCTACCGGCTCACTGCGAATCTGACTTTGCATCAACTGTGCTTTCTGTTCCGCAAGCTGCTGCATGATTTTGGATTGTTGTCCCTGCATGAGGGAAAAGACGTTGGCCAGCTCCGGTCTTGGTACGGCTGCGTTGCTTGGCATATACTTCACCTGAGAATACAGGTTCATCAGCATAGGGTCGGCAATGCCTTTGGGCATATTGTCATTGGCAAAAAACCCGGTGAGTGCAGAAATCTGACTGCCGGGCGTTTGCGCAAAGAGCTGCGTCAGAAACGGGCTGGAAAACTGCACGCTGGGGCGGAAATCAAGCCCGAGCAGGCTGCCTTGCAAAATGGTGTTGCCGGATAAGGTAGAGGCAGCGCCCATGGACGGGGACGTGACGGCAGCTCCCGAACCTTTCGTGTTATTATAGACCGCTTCCGTATTGACGGTAGCCGGAACGGCGTCCACCGGGAGCTTGATCGTGGAAATTTGCGTAGGCACACCTGCCACCGCCGAAGTTTGCACCGGCGTCTGGGGCTGAACGGTTGGCATCGTTAAAAACGGAGTCATGCTACGTGCACCTGCTTTTAGATATACTTTAACGTATTGTAATTATACTTAATAACACAGCTATTGTCAAAAATTCCTTAAACAAACCCTGACAAACTCTTAATATTCCGGCCTTGGAATATTAAATCCCGCGCTTTTTTGTCAAGTGGCTATTTACATTAATGCATACGCGGGCTATCACCCTAGTATGAAAACAAAACGTCTGATTCCCCGTATTATCCTGACGATTGTCATTACCGCCGCGTTTGTGGGCTGGATGTGGATGAATAAGCCAGAAGAGACCAGCGGCGGTAGCGGTACGGCGGCGATTGGCGGTGCATTCATGCTGACCGACACGCAGGGACATACGGTGACAGAAGAGGCGCTGAGAGGTAATTACTCGCTCGTTTTCTTTGGATTCACGCACTGCCCCGAGGTGTGCCCCACGGCATTGATGGCCATCACCGAAGCGCTGGAAAAGCTGGGTCGCACGGGAGACGCACTGATCCCGGTATTTATCACCGTTGACCCGGAGCGCGACAGTCCGCAGGTGATCGCCGAGTATCTGGAGAACTTCCATCCGGCCATTCTGGGTCTGACCGGCACCAAGGAAGCGGTGGACAGTGCCCAGTATGCGTATAAAGTCTTTGCCACTAAGGAAAAACTGGAAGGCATGCTGCCCGGGGAATATACCGTCAACCATTCGAGTTATCTCTATCTGATGGACCCGGAGGGGCGTTACGTAAAACATTTTACGCATACGATTGAAGGCGAGGCGCTGGCACAGGAACTGGCTCCCTATCTGGAAGGACGTTAGATGGAAGCATCACCGGGCAGCGGGTTTCGTCGCGGTTTTATGTTTGTCTTATCGTCGCCCTCCGGGGCGGGCAAGACAACGCTCTCCCGGTTGCTGCTCGATCAGGATGATATTCTGACCATGTCCGTTTCAGTGACCACACGGCCCATGCGCCCCGGGGAAGAGGACGGCAGGGATTATTTCTTCGTCACCCCCGAGCGGTTTCAGGAAATGGTCGAACAGGATGAATTACTGGAACACGCTACCGTCTTTGGCCATTCCTACGGCACACCGCGCACCTTCGTGCAGAAGGCGCTGGATGAAGGTAAGGATGTGTTATTCGATATTGACTGGCAGGGTACGCAGCAGCTCAAAGCCACCTGTCCGCAGGATCTGGTCAGTGTGTTTATCCTGCCGCCTTCGATGGGAGAGCTGGAAACCCGCCTGCGTAAACGTGCACAGGACAGTGAAGAGGTGGTGAAATTCCGCATGAATAAAGCCGCCGGGGAAATTGAGCACTGGGAAGAGTATGAATACGTGGTGATTAACCGCGATCTGGACGCCACACTCGCACGTATCACCCATATTCTGTATGCCGAACGCCATAAGCGCCTGCGCCAGACCAGCCTGCCGGAATTTGTCGGAAAGCTTTGTTCTTAAATTACGACGTGTTCGTGCTCAGGCGACACCATTCCTCCACGCTGAGGGTTTCCGGTCTGCGGGTGGGGTCAATGCCGAGAGCTTCCAGTGTGTCGGAAACCTGAGGGATGAGGCTTTTGAGCGAGGCGCGCAGCATTTTCCGCCGGTGGTTGAATGCCGCCGCCAATAGTGCCTCCAGCCGCTCCCGGTGAGCCGGAAAGCGTGGCGCAGGCAACGGGGCCAGACGAATCACCCCGGAGGTCACTTTCGGCGGCGGGGTAAAGCAGCCCGGCGGAATATCGAACCCGTAGGTTACGTCGCACAGCCACTGAGCAAAGACAGACAATCTGCCGTAATGCTTGCTGCCCGGCTGGGCGGCAATGCGCTCGGCGACCTCTTTTTGAAACATCAGTGTCATCGCCTCAAAGGCATCTGGCCCTTCTTCGGCGACAGCTTCCAGCCAGCCGACCAGTAAAGGGGTGCCGACATTGTACGGCAGGTTGGCAACAATGACACGTGGTGCAGGGGCCAGCATGCGTATGTCCAGCGACAGCGCATCCGCATGATGCAGTGACAGGTGCCCGCTATGGCTGTCTGCCAGTGCTGTCAGCCCGGGAATCATACGATCATCAATTTCCACTACGTGCAGATGTGCGGCATCGCTTTGCAGAAGCGCACGGGTGAGTGCGCCAGGCCCCGGCCCGATCTCAATGACCTGCCTGCCGCCCAGCGGTGCGGCAAAGCGGAGAATGCGTGTGATGATCTCGTCATCATGCAGAAAATGCTGGCCGAACGACTTGTCGGCACGAATGGGAAATGCCGGTGGCGAGTCCACCTACAGCCGCACCTCAACGAACGCTTCGCGGCGTAGGTTCCGCAGGCTGCGCATGGCCTCAAGCTGCATTTTCTCTTCGCGAAGCTGTGCACGGGCTTTCTTGAGATCAATTTTATCTCCCGCCAGCTGGATCTTCTCACATAGCATCAGCAGGTGAATGCCGTCCGGCGCGGCAAAAGGTTCCGAGATGTCTTCCACTCTCAGCCCCTCTACAAGCGGGCGCACCTGGGGAGACATCAGGGAAAGCCGCGTACGGGTATAGTTCACCTTGAAGTTCAGGTCATCC
>CAYMGS010000043.1:4765-8218 GCA_964390025.1 uncultured Rickettsiales bacterium
CCCGCCACGTTCTTCTGGGCACAACGACCGGGGTTTTTGGCCACCTGCCGGGCGATATCCATCAGCACATCCACTTCTTTCAGTTCGGCGTCATAGCCCAGCGTCATCACGATCTCTTTAAACAGCACCTCGGCATCGACGCTGGGAGCGCTGGTGCGGCGGTCATGAATTTTAATAATGTGATAGCCGGATGGCGTGCGCACCGGGTTCAGCACCCCGGTCTCCCCGGCTTTTTGTACCGCTTCGGCGAGCGTCTGTTCCAGCGAGCCGAGTTCGACCCACACACGTGAGGCGTTCTTGGCCTGCGGGCTGGAAATCTGCGATGCTACGGCCGCGAAGTCAGCACCACCCCGTAACTCACTGACCAGTTTGGCGGCAAGTTGCTGGGTCGTTGCTTCGTCTTCCGGGCGTGCGACGGGCAGCAGCAGGGAAGAGAGCTGCACTTCCTCGCGTCCTTTTTGTTGCTCCAGCCGCAGGCGCTCCACCTCACGGGCCAGTTCCTCTTCGGTTACGCTGACATTTCCGGCCAGTCTGCGTCCCATCAGCCGGTTCCATGCCAGCTGTGCCTTGATCTGATTGAAGAAGGTTTCCGGCGGCACACCTTTTTGTGTCAGGTAGCTCACAAGGCTGCCCGGCTCTTTCTGGCGTTGCTTTTCTATGGTAGCGACGGCGGCGGCGATGTCATCGCGGCTGACCGTGATGTTTCCCTGACGGGCCGCCTGTAGTTGCAGCTTCTCATCAATCAGCGAGCGCACCACCTGTGGTACCAGCTTGGCCTGCACTTCATTGGAAGGGGTCAGTCCGGTGGTGGCAATAATCATCCTGACCCGGTCTTCCACTTCCAGCAGGGAGACAATGTCATCGTTGACCACAGCGGCAATCTTATGCGTGGTGGCTGCCTGCGCATGTGGTGCGCCGACGCCTAGGAAAATCAGGGAAATAAGTGTAATCAGGAAGGGCATGGCATCAGTTCAGGTTTTTAAGTGACAGACGTACAGACAGTGAGGTATCCGGCTCGATGTCGCGGTCACGAATAAAGTCGCGACGCAACTGGGTTAGCACAGTAATACAGTCATAATAGAAAATCAGCCCGGTGGAAGCAGAAATTGTGGCATCGTCATCCAGATCACGCTGACCAGAGAGCAGCCATGTCCAGTGATCGTCCAGTACCACTGCGCCTGAGCCAACAATATGGCGACGGTTTTCCAGGAACATATCGTCGTCGATATAAATATAATCCAGTGAAGCCTGCACGGTTTCATCCATATAGGTGCCGCGTACTTCACTGCGGCGCAGCCCCAGATCGTCATCATCCAGCCGGAAGCGATAGGAGAGGGCAACCGGGGCGTAATCCACTCCGATACGGCCTACGTAATCCGACATATCGTCGCTGTCGCCGGAATTAACCGGGAAGATCGGGTCACCGGTAAGGTGATAGTTTTGCCCCAGCAGCAGGTTGATGTTTTGCCCCGGCCCGAACTGATACTGGCTGCGCACCCCGTAGATCAGGCGCGTACCGTTTTCTACCCGGTCAACCCCGGAGAAACGATGCGAAGCAAACAGGTTGGTGTCGGAAAATTCCGGACTTAAACTATCTTCATTGGGGATGGTTTCCGGGTTGTTGCCATTACTGGAAGCCACCAGTTCGGCCAGCGGTTCAACAATCAGGCTGGCGTCGTCCACCTGCGTGATCATCGGGTAGCGCCAGCTTAACGCCAGCGTGGGAATCACCCGCGACTCCTCCCCGTCAAACTCCGTACCATCTGTCTGCGTGAGGCCGGTGACGGAATAGACATCGGTGCGTACCGAAGCATCGGCGGCCAGTACATGCCCGCCGTCGGTTACATATGGCACATTGACCCCGGCGTTCAGGGTGGCACGGCTGCTATCAGCCCCTTCCGAGCGGGTCAGCAGCGCGGTGTCGGTCGCAATACGGAAGCGGGTGCCGCCCCACATCGGCCCGCTCTCCGCCCGTGCCTTGATTTCCGGCAAAATAAACGGCGTGGTGTCCGGATCATCGTCGATACGCATGCCCTGAAATGCAAGGCCCTGTACCCGCAGATAATCGCGGTCATCCATATATTCCGTATAAGCGCGGGAGGTCAGCGTGTCCTGCGCACCGAAACGGTAGCGCCGCAGATAGGTGTCATCGCTGGCACGGTTGATATCAAACCCGGCACTCCACTCTTCACTCAGCCGGTTTTCTCCGGTGGCAAAAATATGTCCGCGCAGCTCGTTTCCGGAGGTGACTTTCCCGGCGGCATCGCGCTCACGCGGGTAGGTGATGGAGCCGTTAAACTGATACTGGCCTTCAGTAGTGAGCTGTCGGTATTCCCCTTCCAGCACCAGGCCTTCTTCTGAGGTGATATGCGGGGTGATAGTCGCATCCTTGTCAGGGGCGATGTTCCAGTAGACCGGTACCTTGACCGTGGTACCCAGCTGGGTGGTCTGCGAATATTCCGGCATCAGGATACCGCTCTTGCGGTCGGCGCCAGGCGTGGGATGCGAGAAGTACGGCGTATAACCCACCGGCACGCCATAAAGCTCCAGATACGCATCACGGTAAGTTACGCTTTGTTCTTCCTCGTCAATCTTCACCTTGTTGGCTTTGATCTGCCATAACGGTTTTTTGCCCTCGGCGAGGTCACTGTCACAGATTTTACAGGGAGAATAGACCGCTTTGCGCAGTTTGGTCGTGGTTTCGTTCACGCGCTCCGCCTCGCGGGCAGCAAAGAGTGAATTATCCTGCATGCGGATACGGAAGTTGGCTACAACGCCCTTTTTCAGGTCATCACGCAGTTCAATTTCATCCGCAAAATAGACCGTGCCGTTATCTTCCACCAGCGTCACATTACCGCGCGCCTGCACAATATTCTGTTGCTGGTAATAGGCAATGCGGTCAGCCAGTAAAATTGTCTCTCCCTGCACCACCTCTACCTTACCGAGTGCCACGACGATCTGGTTGGTGCGGTCATAGCCCATTTTTTCGGCTTCCATCAGCACAGGCTGCCCGGCATTCGGCTCAAGCGCGGCCTGCGCCCCGGAGGGCATCATCAGACAGAAGGGTAGTAGTAAGACACACAGACGCATAATCTGCTTGTAGCAGATGCAAAAGCGAAGACAAACCACTATATGCTGTGTCAGTAAGCTTTCATTTAACCGTCTTCAAGATGTAGCAACATGGCCAGTGCCGCCATGATGACGATGCCCGGCGGTGCCCATGCTGCCAGTGCAACCGGGAGGGCACCCGAATAACCGAACGCATGGAACAGATTCACCAGAAAGAACAGAGTAAACCCGGCCACCAACGCACCCAGTACCATCCATGCCGTGCGCCCTTTGCGCGGTAATCGCAATGAGAAAACGGCCGCCAGTAGCACCATCCCGCATAGCATCACCGGCATGGCAAGGGAGGCGTGCCAGTGGACTTTGTGCCGCAGCGCATCCGGGCTG
>CAYMGS010000043.1:8228-11063 GCA_964390025.1 uncultured Rickettsiales bacterium
GAGAGCTGCCAGAACGACAGGGTACGCGGCTCGGCAAAACTATCGCGGATTTGCGAGATTTCCAGTTTGGTCGGCAGGTGATAGATGGTGTGGCGCTCCGGTAGCAGCCCTGGCTGTGAAATGGTGGCCCCGTTAAATTCCCAATGGCCTGCACCCAGACGTGCGGTATCCGCATCAATGCGGGCGATGAATTCATCTGAGCTGCCAAAGGTGAAAATCGTGACGCTGGAGAAGGTCATATCCGCCTGCGAAATACGCTGGGCCCGCAGGATATATTCCTCGACGGTTTTATCATTAATGACCGCTGCAGCGGATTCATGCTGGCGTAGCCACAGGCCGGAAGGGGAGATGGTCAGCAGGCTGGAGCGTCCTGAAATATAGCGCCCCTCAAGCTGTTCATAACGGGCGATCATTGCAGCGGAAAGTGGGTTAAGTACGGTTAGCGAAACACCTCCCAATACCAGCCCCAGCAGTAGCAGTGGTGCAAGAAACTGCCAGACGGATATGCCGGAAGCCCGTGCTACCACCAGCTCCTGCGTACGTGTCAGGCGGGTTAGTGCCAGCATGCCGCCGATCAGTACGCCGTAAGGCAGAAACGTTTCGATCATGTAGGGCAGTTTCAGGAACACCATCTGGAAAACGGCAGAGAGCGGCACGTTTTCCTTGCTGGCTGTGCGTCTGAGTAACTCTACCAGATCAATCAGCTCAATGACAGTCAGCACGATAGCCATTGCCAGCAGGATGGAGGTCAGGAACTGGCGGCTGATATAGGATGAAAAGGTCAGAGGTGCACGCATCATGAAGGCTGCCTCCGTGCAATATGCCAGTGTCGCGGCAGGGCCAGAAACAACAGGCCACCGCCGACAAATACGCTGACCATGCCATAGCTGAGTGGCATCAGCTCGGGGTTGCGTACCACCATGTTATTGAGGCCGATGGCAGCAATCACGATTCCGGCAGCTCCGGCAGAGACGCCTACCAGACGCTTCCACTGGCCACGCCGGTTAAACTCACCGGAGAGCAGGACGGAGACCCCCAGTAAAGCTAGCCCCAGCGCATAAAGCGGCCACGTCATGCGCTGATGTAATTCACCGTGATATTTCTTGAGTGTGACCGGGTCGGTAATATTCGGATCCAGTAGTTCCGTCAGATATAACTCTTCCGGCCCACGTCTGCGGGTGGCCGGAGTTTCGGTATAGAGGCTGATATCCAGGTTATAACTGTCAAAGTCCAGCCAGGTAATGCGCCCGTCCCGCACCTCCTGCCGCATGCCGCCTGAGAGGTGAAAGCGCGGGCCGCTGGGGGTTTGTACCAGCTGCGCTTCTTCTGCCAGCATTGTGACTGGCTGGTTGGGGATGCGGTTGTCATGCACCAGAATGCCGCGTAGCAACCCGTCATCTCCACGGTGACGCACGAACACTGTCAGCCCGTCCACCGGGTTATTAAACACTTCTTCCTGTAACAATACGGACGTGTAGTTGTCGCGCAAAAACGTCTGCATATCCTTGAACTGACGTTTGGTGGTCGGCATCAGATGCAGAGAGAGGCCGTAACAGAGTAGTGTCACAAACAGGCCCATCAGTATGGCCGGGCGCGCCAGCTGCCACGGGCTGAGGCCGGAAGCCTTCATCACCACCAGCTCACTTTCAACAGACAGTTTATGGTAGGTGAACACCACTGCCACGAATAACGAGACAGGCAGAATAATCAGTAGCAGCGACGGTACCAGCAGCCCGGTGAGGAAGAAAAAATCGGTGATGGACAGGCCGCGATTGATGGTGAAGTCGATAAAGCGCAGCGCTTGCGTCAGCCAGATGATACTGGTAAGACTGACGGTGATAAACAGCGTCGGCCATGCCAGCAATTTCAGTATATACAGCGTGTGACGGCGCATCGTTCCCATTCCCTTTCCGGGCCGCATCTTAAAGGAGATTTCCGCTATGAAGCCAGCTTTTTTATCCCTGAGTACGCATAAACCGAAAGCGAGTAAAGGTTACGCCATCGCGCTCGTGGTGACCGAAGCGCTCAAATTATCGCCTGAGGGCGCTAAGCTGGATAAGGAATGTGGCGGTGCGATCACCCGGGCACTGAAGGAGGCACGGTTCAAAGGGAAAGCGCAGCAGGTCACGCGAGTGGTCACACCTTCGACGGTGCCGTATGCGCAAATCCTGATTGTAGGTCTGGGTGAGGAGAAAAAGCTGGATGTGCGGGCCTATGAGAGCGCCGGCGGTACGCTGGTGGCCAAAGCCAACTCGATGGGGATCAAAAAGCTCGAGGTGCTGCTGGATACGGCACCGGGCAAAAAGCTGGAAGCAGGCGCGGCTGCTGCACACGTAGCATTTGGAGCGGTGCTGAAAGATTACCGGTTTGACAAATACTTCACCAAGCAGAAGCCGGAGGACAAACCGACGCTCACCGCTTTTGCCGTCGTCACCCCGGACGCGACCGCTGCCAAAAAACTCTACGCCCCGCTGGACGCGCTGAAAGAAGGTATCTTCCTGACCCGCAACGTGGTCACGGAACCGGCCAATATCATCCACCCGGAGTCACTGGCAGCGGAATGTAAAAGCCTCAGTGCGGACGGGCTGAAAGTCACGGTGCTGGGTGAGAAGGAAATGAAAAAGCTCGGTATGGGCGCGCTCCTCGGTGTGGGGCAGGGCAGCGCCTTTGAGTCGCAGCTGGCGATCATGGAATGGAACGGCGGTAAAAAAGGCGACAAGCCGCTGGCCTTTGTCGGTAAGGGTGTGTGCTTCGATACGGGCGGCATCTCGCTGAAACCCGCGGCGAACATGGAAGACATGAAGTGGGACATGGGCGGCGCCGGTTCGGTGACGG
>CAYMGS010000043.1:11073-14039 GCA_964390025.1 uncultured Rickettsiales bacterium
CGACGGTGCTGCTGACCGTCGCCGGCCTGACGCTCGCCACCGCCGGCGCCTCGCTCACGACGACCGCGACGGGCTTCTGGATCGCCGGGACGGTGATCGGCCTGATGAAGGCACTGGCGGGCCGCAAGGCGAAATGCAACGTGGTCGGTGTGGTCGGGCTGGTGGAGAATATGCCGGGTCATGAAGCGCAGCGTCCCGGCGATGTGGTGACCAGTATGTCCGGCCAGACGATCGAGGTGCTGAACACCGATGCGGAAGGCCGCCTCGTGCTGGCCGACGCACTGTGGTACACAAAGGAAAAATACAAGCCGCAGTCCATCATTGATCTCGCCACGCTGACCGGTGCGATCATCATTGCGCTGGGGAAGGACTATGCCGGGCTGTTCTCCAATGACGACAAGCTGGCCGGAGGTCTGATGAAGCTGGGCGAGGCGACGGGCGAGAAAACCTGGCGCCTGCCGCTCGGTGACTATTACGACAAGCAGATCAATTCTGACATTGCCGATATGCAGAATATCGGGCGTGAGCGCGAGGCGGGCAGCATTACCGCCGCGCAGTTCCTCCAGCGCTTCGTCGGTGATACGCCATGGGCGCATCTGGACATTGCCGGTACCGCCTGGAGCAAGAAAGACGCCGCTACCGTCCCCAAAGGCGCCACCGCCTTCGGTGTACGCCTGCTCAATGAGTGGGTGAAGGGCTTTGAGGGTTAGAAAACCCATTCCTGTGGGTGATTGCTTTGTCGCGCCCATTCTCGAATCCTCACGTACCTCTATGTACGCTCCGGTTCTCGAACCCATCGCATTTCTGCCTCAGTCTGGCGAAATTTAATAGGAGTCTGGCAGCCTAATGGAAAAAGACTTTTTTGAACGGCTAGAAAAATACTTCATTGCACTTGGCGAGGCGCTTCGTGGCAATGCTAAAGCAGCGAGTGTTTTGTTAAACACATCAGATGTAGGGTTTATTCGAGAGAAGCTTTTGAAAGCCTTTCTTGAGAATCATTTGCCATCTAGTTGCAATGTAATTCTTGGTGGCTTCCTGTTTAATATGGAAGGCAAGGAATCAAAGCAGTTAGATATTATTGTAACCACTGACATTAGCTCTCAATTTAAGCATTTTGGAGAGAAATGCTTCGCATGTGTCGATGGGACACTTGCTGTTATTTCTGTGAAATCAAACCTTACCAAGAAAGAGTTGAGTGATGCTCTGTTAAATATTGCATCTATTCCTGCCGCGAATAAATTGTTTGACCCGAATACGGACGGTCAGAAGGCATTAAAGAATTTGGGGTTACCTTACCCAACTACAGAAGGGTGGGTGGATGAAAATCTTTGGTTGTTAGCAGGAAAAGCGCCTAATTACAGAAACTGGCCTTACAAAGTTATTTTTGCTTCGGGTGGTCCTGCAAAGGGAGAAACTTTGGCTAAATGGCTAGACTTGTTCTACGAGGAGCATCCAGAGGTTCCCTATGAAAAAAGACCTGACCTTATTTGGGTTTCTGGAAGATATGAGTTTTGTAAAACACCTCAGAAGGATGATGGTTCAGAAGTCGATTATGTTGGAAGTGGATGCAAACCAGACCTTTTTGCGCCATTACGAATGATTGGTAAAATACAGGATATATATGCGGCAAGTCGTTTCATTAAGTTCAACTTTATGAGTATTGGAAACTCTTTATGAAAAGGAATATGCAGCACAACAAGAAAAAGAATAGCAGTGTCATTCCGGCCAAGCGTTCAGTAGAACGCGCGAGCCGGAATCCACGTTTCTTCCGAAAAGTATGAGGCGTAGCCGGTTAGAAGACTGGCGTGTATTGTGATTATGGATTCCCGCTTTCGCGGGAATGACGATTAAAGAAAAATGCAAGGGACAAGAAGTGAGGTCAGGAGACCGAGCCTTTTTTAGTCGCGCGAAGCGCGTTAGGCTCATCTGCCGAGCAGGAAGCGAGGCGGGGAGCAATAAAAAAGATTTCCGCTTAAGCAGAAATCTTCTAAGTTCACCCCATGACCCAACCCGCCATACAGTTTTACCATTTGCTGACCACGCCGCTGGAGCAGGCGTTGCCGCAACTGATGGAAAAGGCTCTTGAGCAGGACATGCGGGTGGTGGTGCGTGGCACGGCGGAGCAGGTGAAGCGCCTGGACGGGGCGCTGTGGACGTATAACCCCGCAAGCTGGCTGCCACACGGCACGCAGGTCGACCCGCAGGCCGAACGCCAGCCGATTTATCTGACCGAGGGAGAGGAGGCGCCCAATAGCCCCTCTTTACTGGTGATTACGGATGGCCGTACCCCCACCTCTATCCTCCCCCTTGAAGGGGGAGGAGGCGAGAAAAGCGAGCCGGAGGGGGTGATTTATGAACGGATATTTGATGTGTTTGATGGCGGGAATGAAGACGAGGTGATCGCTGCCCGCGCCCGCTGGAAGTGCTATAAAGAGCGGGGCTTATCACTGACCTATATCCGCCAGAAAGAGGACGGTGGCTGGGAGAAGGTGATGAGCACGGAAGAAACGACATAGATCAGAAGCGTTCAGGCTTTCTCAACGAGAGCCTGACAGCAGGATTATAGTTGTCGGCCTTTTTCTGAACACGCACCGGGTTGAGTTTCCGTGATTTTCGGTGGAGACATATCACCCAGACTTTCTACACGGCAGGCATGACGGTCTTTGACATCTGTGTTGTCCATATCCGCCGCTGCTGTTTCCATACCATCAACAATTTCCTGAACAATATGCAGTCGATTTTGTGCACCCTGAGTATTGAGAATAGCCTCTGTGACTGCATTGCCTACATGGGAACCCCAGGAAAAACTACCCTCTATTTTTTTAAATGCTTCAACACCACCTTCTCGCAGGGCCTCCAGGGCATGCTGGCTACGCGGGCTTAAAGACATATCTGGTCTGGAATCAAAAAATTTATAATCATTCCAATTAACATTTTCTTATGTTATAGATTTGGTTATGACCTAT
>CAYMGS010000044.1:0-13924 GCA_964390025.1 uncultured Rickettsiales bacterium
TGGTGGGATGCGAGCCGGAGGCGCTCTCGGCGAGAGCGGCCCAACAGCGTCTTTCTTTTTGCCGATCAGCTCCAGGCCTTCGCGCTGGGCTGTATGGGCAATCGCGACATCCTGACCCCGAACCTCGACGCGTTGGCGGCCGACGGCCTTCTGCTGCGCCAGGCTTTCCGATTCCCCGGTCTGCACACCTTACGAGCAGTAGAGAGGCTGATAAAATTGGTCTCAGCCCGGAGTAAACTCCCCGGCGAATACCCAATCGGCGCGGTGCGTCAGCCCGCCTCCTCCTTCGCCCGCCTCTTCACAACGACTCCAGCAACTCTCCCGGATGAGTCTCAGCCTTCACCTTGCGCAGGACCTGGCTCAGATTGCCATCTGGGCCAATCACGAAGGTCGAGCGTTCCACCCCCATATATTTCTTTCCCATCATCGATTTTTCCACCCAGACCTCGTAAGCCTCGGCAATCTTCTTTTCCGTATCCGCCAGGAGGGGGAAGTGCAGATCGAATTTCTTCGCGAATTTCTCATGGGACACCGTGTCGTCCGGGCTGACCCCGAGCACCACCACGTTCTTCTCTGCGTATTGCGCACTAAGATCCTGGAACGAACAGGCTTCCTTTGTGCAGCCCGGCGTGTCGTCTTTGGGATAAAAATAGAGAACCACCGTTTTGCCCGCGTAATCGGCGAGCGAATGGGTGTTGCCGTTCTGATCCTGGGCGGTGAAATCGGGGGCGGGAGATCCAATCGTCAAGTTGCTCATACGCTCTTCTCTACGCCAGACCACGTCTGCCGGTCGCGTTTTTTCTCGCGAAAAAGGAGATTCCGGCTCTTGACAACCCTGCGACTGGACAGCGGCTTTTCCCCTTCGCAAAGTGTGGGACCATGGCCGCCGATCCGTTCGTTCATCTCCATCTTCACACCCAGTATTCTCTGCTCGACGGAGCGATTCGCATCAAGGATCTCGTAAAACGGGTCGCCGAACTCGAAATGCCGGCCGTTGCCATGACCGATCACGGCAATATGTTCGGTGCCGTCGAATTCTACCAGGCTGCCACCAAGGAAGGAATCAAGCCAATCCTTGGTTGCGAGGTTTACATGGCCCCGGGCGACATGACCGATCGCACCGCCTCCGGCCCCCGCGATGCGGCCTATCACTTCACTCTTCTGGCTGAAAACAACGCCGGATACGCCAATCTCATGCGGCTCGTCACCGGCGCTTACCTCGACGGGTTCTATTATAAACCGCGCATCGATAAAGCCTTCCTCCATCAGCACAGCGAAGGGCTCATCGGTCTCAGCGGTTGTCTGAAAGGCGAAATCAATAGCGCCATCCAGATGGGCGACCTCGCCAAAGCACGTGCCACCATCGGGGAATTTCGCGATATCTTCGGCGCGGACCGCTTCTTTCTCGAACTGCACGACCACGGGATGGAAGCCCAGACCACTTGCAACCAGGCGCTGGCAGGGTTTTCCAAGGAGTTCGGGCTCGGTCTCGTGGCCGCCAATGATGCCCATTTCCTCAAACGCGAACACCACGAAGCGCACGACGTCTTGGTCTGCATCGGCACCGGTGCCATGGTGCATGACGAAAAACGGCTGCATTACTCGACCGAAGTCTACTTGAAATCGACGGAGGAGATGGCCTCCCTCTTCGGCGAACTACCAGAAGCGCTCTCCAACCCCGCGCGCATCGCCGAACGCTGCAACGTTGAACTGGAGTTCGGCCAGCTCAAGTACCCCGCTTACAACGTCCCAGCCGGCAAAACCAAGGAAGGCTACCTGCGCGAACTCTGCGAAGCCGGGCTCGGTCAGCGTTATGGGGAACGGGCCCCCGAGGATCCCGAACTCCGGGCCCGCCTCGAAAAGGAACTCGGCGTGATCGAAGGCTCCGGCTTCGTCGATTACTTCCTCATCGTCTGGGATTTCATCCATTACGCCAAACAACAGCAGGTGCCCGTCGGCCCGGGACGCGGTTCAGCTGCGGGGGCTCTCGTCGCTTACGTCCTCGAGATCACCGACATCGATCCGATGAAATACGGGCTCATCTTCGAACGATTTCTGAATCCCGAACGGGTCAGCCCCCCGGATGTCGATATCGATTTCTGCCCCACCCGCCGCGAAGAGGTCATCGATTATGTGCGCAATAAATATGGCAATCGCGCCGTCTCCCAGATCGTCACCTTCGGCACACTCGGCGCGAAAAGCGTGATCCGCGATGTCGGTCGGGTGATGGGCATGAGCTACGGCGACACCGATCGCATTGCCAAGATGATTCCCAATGTCCTCGGGATCGATCTGGCCAAATCGCTCGAGCAGAATCCCGACCTCAAAGCCACCATCGAGAACGAAGCAGGCCCCCGTCAGCTCTGGGAATACGCCACCGTGCTCGAGGGGTTGGTCCGCAATACCGGCATCCACGCCGCCGGCGTCGTGATCGCCGACCGTGATCTCTCCGAATATATCCCGCTCTGCCGCGGCGGCGAAGGGGAGGTAGTCACGCAGTTCGAAATGGCACCCCTCACCGATCTCGGCATGCTGAAGATGGACTTCCTCGGGTTGAAGACCCTCACCGTCATCCAGGATACGCTTAATCTGATCCACGCTCATACGCCCGGCTTCGATATCGATGCCATCCCGTTGGAAGATCAGCAGACACTCGACCTGCTCAGCTCAGGCCAGACCATCGGCGTCTTCCAGATGGAGTCCGACGGCTTCGCCAGCACCTGCCGCAAGTTCGGCTTCACCGGCATCAACGATATCATCGCCATTCTAGCTCTCTACCGGCCCGGCCCGATGGATCTCATCGACGATTTCGTCGCCCGTAAAAAAGGAGAGAAAAAGGTCAAATACCTACACCCCCTGCTCGAACAGGTCGCCGCAGATACCTACGGCATCATGATCTACCAGGAGCAGGTGCAGAAAGCGGCCAACCTGCTCGCAGGTTACAGCCTCGGCCAAGCCGACCTTCTCCGGCGGGCCATGGGTAAAAAAGACAAAGAAAAGATGGCCGCCGAACGGATCAAGTTCATCAAAGGCTGCAAAGAGGTCAATGACATCAATCACGAAACCGCTGCCGCCATCTTCGATCTCCTCGAGAAATTCGCCGGTTACGGCTTTAACAAATCGCATTCCGCCGCTTACGGCCTGGTCTCTTACCGGACCGCCTATCTCAAGGCCAACTATCCGATCGAATTCATGGCTGGCCTGCTCGGAAACGAAATCAACAATACCGACAAGATCGCCAAACTGGTGAATGAATGCCAGCGCATGGGGATCGTCATCTTTCCGCCCGACGTCAACCGGAGCGGACTCAAATTCGTCCCCGATGTGACAGAGGAGCAACGGGCGATTCGCTATGGGCTCGCCGCCGTCAAAAATCTCGGTGAGGCCGCCATGGAAGCGGTGATCGCTGAACGCACCTCCAACGGCCCCTTTGAATCTTTCCACGATTTCTGCAACCGCACCGATGGCCGCACGGTCAATCGCAAGGCGATCGAGACCATGGTCAAGTGCGGCGCGTTCGACACCCTGCACGCTGACCGCGCAGAGATCTTCGCCCAGGTCGAGTCGACCATGGCCTCAGCCAACGTCGCTCAACGCGAGAAAGCCTCCGGTCAAGGGATGCTTTTCGGTGGCGACGATCTGGGCACCAGCTCTCCTGGCGGCGGCAACGGCCATTCACCCGTCGATTACAAGCCATGGCCGATAGCGGAGCGGTTGGAATATGAGAAAGAGCTGCTCGGCTTCTATGTGACTGGCCATCCGCTCGATCCCTATCGCGAACAGCTCGAGGACAAGAAATACACCGCCATCGAGCAGCTCGGTGAACTCGACGACAAAACAGAGATCACCTTGGCGGGCCGGGTATCCACGGTCGAACAGAAATACAGCAAGAAGGATGGCAAACCTTTCGGCATCGTCATGCTCGAGGACCTGACCGGTCAGATCGAATTCGCCCTTTGGTCGGAGCGATGGGCGAAGCATGGCAAACAGGTTCAACCCGGCACCTTGATCGCCGTCAGTGCCCGGCTCGATAAACGCGACGAACAGGTGCGGCTGCAAGTGCGCGACATCAAACCGGTGCAGCCCAAGAGCAATGCGAAGCCGGTGAATCTCGAAGTCGACCTGAGCGCGGGGGGCGAAGCGATTCTGCTCGACCTTTACCGGGTGATCCAGGATTGCCCCGGGACACGCCCGCTGCGGCTGACGTTTGCTTCCACGACCGGACGGATCACCCTACGCGCCGATGCCAGCCTGAAAGTCGCAGGTGGCCAGGCCTTCCGGGAGCGGCTTCCAGCCGGAGTGACCATGCTGAAATAGCTAGCATGAATGGCAGTTCAGCCCGGGCAAGGGGATTCCCAATCGTTCAAAAGGATCAGATCACCCCGCGAAAATCGTTAAAACCGGTTGTACAGACAAGCTGGCGCTCTGCATCCACCGTATCTTTGATGGCTTTCACCGTCACCAGCGCGCTTTCTTTCACGGTGCGCAGCTCGTCAATATACGCCTCCAGCGTCGGCCCACCGTCAAACACATCGAGGTACTGATTGTAGAAAAATCCTTCCTTTTCCAGCATGGCCTTAGCAGGCTCACTGGAGGCAAATGGCTGACCAATCACATCCCGTGCTTCCTTGCGCAGCAGGCTGACATATATCGGGTATTTCGGCATCAGGTCGGCAATAAACTGGTTGCCTTGCGTGGCACAGAGATAATCCGCCTGCTCAAACTCCATCTGAAAAAAATGCCGCGCCAGATTGTTATAAAAGGGCGAGCTACCGTCCCGGTCATACACACCACGAATCTCCGCCACCACTTTCTCGGCAAACCGCTCACGGAACTGTGCCATAAACAGGAAACGTATGCGTGAGAGCAACCGCCCCAGCCGGTCACGCCGGTATTCCGGCAGTAGATAGAGCGAACCGATCTCCGAGGCGCCGGTATAATCATTGACCACGCTTAGTATGTCCTGTTTGGAATAAATATCAAGCGCCTGAGAGACCTGCGTGATGGTGGAAAGTTTGTAGGAATAAAACGGCTGGCGCAGCCCGATATGACACACAATGCCAGACGTACCGACCACCTGCTGCGTCGCCGGGTCTTCCAGTACAAACAGGTAGCCCTCATGGGCCGGAGTCTCACATGCCCCGGCAAAGCTGGTCACCGCCCGCTCAATCTTGGCACTGAGCAGTTCCTTGTTGGGTTTCATGGAAGTCATGCCGGTGCCGACCTGCTCTGAGAGATAATAGAGCGCATCAAGGTCGTCGAGTATTACCGGGCGAATGAACATAGGCAAATATTAGCCGGATGGCACGTCAATGTCACCTTTTGCGATACGCATCAGGATCAGAGCAGAGAGTTGCGCGCGCTCCACCAGTGAATCCAGCAACACATACTCCCTGTCCGAATGAATATTCCCGCCACGCACTCCGAGCGTATCGATATTAGGCAACCCGGCAGCCGCCAGATTATTACCGTCACAGCACCCACCGGTCGACTGCCAGCGTATCGGAAGCTCCAGCATCGTACCGCATGCCTCGACAATCGACTGCATCTGCTGTTGCGCCTGCGTTACTGGCTTGGGCGGGCGGGTGAAACCACCATGCAACTCCACCTCAAATCCGTCACGGCCCCGGAACGACTCAAGAATCTGCTCAATCTGCGCCGCAATCCAGTCTTTCTCTTCCGGGGTCTGCATCCGCGTGTTAAAGCCGAGTATGGCCGTATCCGGCACCACGTTCAGGGCACCACCACCTTGCACACGCGCGCAATTAACCGTGACCCCTTCCTTT
Organism: uncultured Rickettsiales bacterium; assembly: GCA_964390025.1. GTDB lineage: Bacteria > Pseudomonadota > Alphaproteobacteria > Rickettsiales > UBA998 > CAYMGS01. The sequence goes on from CAYMGS010000044.1 coordinate 5,787, forward strand.
TGCCCGTTAAGCGCATGCAGCGCCTCTGTCATCTCTGCCAGCAACGCCACCGCATTGCGCCCTTTATCAAACTCACGCCCGGCATGGGCCGCTCTGCCGCGCACCACCAGTGTAAAATTACCGCTGCCTTTGCGTCCGGAAACCAGCGTCCCGTCCGGCAGCGACGGTTCATAGACCAGCCCCCACTGGCAGCGACCCGCCGCCTCTTCAAACAGCGGGCGGGAACCGATAGAGCCAATCTCCTCATCCGGGTTTATCAGTACTTCCCAACCTACATCCTGTGCCCACGGGCTTTTTTCCAGTGCCTCCAGTGCTTTCAGCATGGCTACCAGACCACCTTTCAGATCCGCTACACCCGGCCCATGGAGTATAGTTATGTCTTCGCTCCCCCGCCTCGCCTCCTGCTCGTCAGATGGAGCACAGCTCAGGGCTGGGTCGGCCTGCTGGCCTCCCGGAGGGCGCTCAAGCTCTGAAAGGTCATGAAGAAATCTCGGCACCTGAAACGGGTGATCTTCACCAAACACCGTATCCATATGCCCGGCGAGCAGTACCTGCCGCGGTGCATCGGGCCGTTTACGGATACGCAGCGCCTCTCCCTGCTGGATTTCTGCGACATTTCCATCGTCATCCACCTGTGTAAGCGGCGGAATGGGGATACGTTCCTGTTCTCCGCCCAGCCACAGGAAATTATCGGCCAGAGCGTCTGCCATTCGCAGAAGCCCGTCTACGTGATAACTCCCGGAATTAATCGCTGACCAGTCATGGGTCAGCTGCATCATATGCCGCTCCTGCTCCCTGATATACGCAAGATACGGCTCAAACTCCTGCATAACACTCATCATGTCACCCATCTGGTAATGGCATTATGGAAATAAGTTATGGAAAGCATAATCGTTCAGTCCCTGTTTAAATCCCATGGATGTGCCAGTGCATAACGGCTGAAAAAACGCCATACCTTCTGGTTGATATAGGGGGCCAACGTGTAATACCAGTGATTATACCCCTCAAGCACATACAGTTTTACCGGAAACCCGCTTTTTGCAAAAAGTTCGGCAGCTTCCCGCACATCCTGAATAGGTACGGTTACGTCATCCGTACCCGATAGTATAATCAGAGGTCGCTCATCAGCAAATGATGCCAGACCACGCATCATCGTTGCAGAACCTGCCAGCGCGCCCGCATGAATTCCGGCGGCAGCAAAGGGGGCATCATTACTGGCAAGCAACTGCGTCACAAAATACCCGCCCGCAGAATGCCCGAATACATAGATGCGCGTCCCGTCTACCGGTTGTTTTACATGAATTTGACGGGCCATTTCTTTTAAAAACTCGATGCCGTCATCATCCCCGTCCCAGCGCGACCTGCCCAGCGCATCCGGCCCGGCCACCAGCAGATTATGACGCCTGGCAACCCCCTTCCAGCGTTCCACCAAAGATGCTCCGGTACGATTAGAACCATGCAGCACGATCACCAGTGGGAGAGCCTCTTGTGAACTGGTTTGTTGCGGTACATACAGATAATACCGACGCAGGTGGCCTTCATACGAAAACTCTGACCGCTCAAGCCCCTGAGACGATTCAGTGTAAGGCTTATATTGAGAAACAGGGGTGGGAGGTTTCAGGCTCTTTACTTCCAACGCAGCCAATGCGGTCCCTGTCCACAACAGGCACAAGGCTGCCAGCGCGCCGGAGAGAGATAGGCTTTGGGGTGTCATGTGCCTGACTCTTTCGCATAGGCCAGCGCCTTGCCCACACGTGCAAGCCCTTCGGTCAGCTCCTCCTGCGTCAGGGTCAGCGGGGGCAGGAAACGCAACACATTGGGCCCGGCCACCAGCACCAGCACTCCATACCGGCGGCACATCTCCGAAAGATCGCCTGCCTTACCGTGCCATGCCTCCACCAGTTCTGCACCGATCATCAGGCCACGCCCACGCACTTCGGTAAATAATCCCAGCGATGTATTTAACGTCTCCAGCCCGTCCCGCAGCGCCTGCTCCATTTCCGTTACATGTGCCATCATCTCCGGGGTATTGAGCTTGGTGATCGCCGCCAGCGCCACGGCGCACATCACCGGGTTGCCACCAAACGTGGAACCATGCGAGCCAAAATCAAAGACTTCTGCTACTTGCTCGCCTGCCAGCAGCGCACCAATCGGCAGCCCTCCGCCCAGCGCCTTTGCCAGCGTCAGAATATCGGGCTCCACACCTTCTTCATGCATATAGCCGTACAATTTCCCGGTTCGGCCCATCCCGCACTGGATTTCATCACATGCGAGCAGGATGCCCCACTCATTACACAGCTCCCGTACCGCTTTCAGGAATCCGGGTGCAGCCGGCACCACACCACCCTCGCCCTGCACCGGCTCCAGTAAGATGGCACAGGTATTCTCCGTCACACAGGCCTTCAGCGCTTCGATGTTGTTAAACTCCGGGCAGTAGACAAACCCACCAGGTAAAGGCTCATAGCCCTGCTGATATTTCGGTTGCGCCGTTGCCGTGACGGTTGCCATCGTGCGGCCATGAAACGACCCGGCAAAGGTAATGATCTCACGCTGATGCGGCTCCCTGCCCTGACCCGTCGCCCATTTACGGATCAGCTTGATAGCTGCTTCATTGGCCTCCGCACCGGAATTACCAAAATACACACGCTTTACAAAAGGAGCGGAGTTCACCAGCGCTTCCGCCAGCCGGATCCCTGGTTCGGTGAAGAAAATATTGCTGGTATGCCATAATTTGCGGGACTGCGTATCCAGCGCCGCCAGCAGGTCAGGATCCTGATGGCCCAGACTGCACACAGCAATACCGGCTCCGAAATCAATATACTCGTTGCCGTCCAGATCCCAGATGCGTGCACCCTTGCCATGATCGAGGATCATCTCGCGTGGTTTATAATTTGGAATATAATAATCCTGCCCCTTTTTCACCAGCTCCTTTGAGGGCTGGCCTTCGGGCGTAACAATCGGATAGGTACGATTCTTCAGCATAGCATCTCCTGTTTTTCTTCTATCATGCGATTCTCTTGCTGCTTCGTCCAGCCGCTTCGTGTAGAAAAGAAGGGTAAGAGAATTTTTTTGGACATTTTGTCATTATGAAGACTCGCCGTACACCTGCAAAGCGGAAAGCTGCAGGCGGAGATGGCGTCTATGCGGCACTGGATCTGGGCACTAATAACTGCCGGCTCCTGATTGCCTACCCGGAGTTCAAGGAAACACGGGGAGGGCGCACGCTGCGCGCCGTGGACAGTTTTTCACGCATCGTCCGGCTGGGCGAAGGCGTCAGCGCTACCGGTATGCTCTCTGATGATGCGATGGAGCGCACGCTCAGCGCGCTGAAAGCCTGCAAGCGCAAGCTGGATCAGTATACCGTCATCCGGGGCCGCTACGTGGCCACAGAAGCCTGCCGCCGTGCCTCCAATGCCCTGATGTTTATCGAGCGCATCCGTAAGGAAACCGGACTGTCTGTTGAGATTATCTCAAACGAAGAGGAAGCACGGCTGGCATTGCTGGGCTGCTGTTCCCTGCTCAAACCTGACAGCGACCGCGCACTGGCATTTGATATAGGCGGCGGCTCCACGGAAATCATGTGGGTAGAGGCGGAGCATCTGGCAGAAGAGGAAAAAAAGCGTCGTGGGGCCATTTTGCCCTTCGATCTCACGATTAATGACTGGGTATCGGTGCCCTACGGGGTAATGAACCTTTCCGAGCAATTCGGCGGCGCGAATTATACCGAGCTCTATTTCGACGATATTGTAAACCGTCTGGAAGAGAATCTTCAGGCATTTGAAGAAAAACATCATATCGCTGATCAGATACGCGAGGGTGGAGCACAATTGCTTTCCACATCCGGCACGGTTACCACGCTGGCAGCCATCCATCTGGACCTGGGCCGCTATGACCGTAGCAAGGTAGACGGCATTAACCTGCCCATTGAAGCTGTGGAAGACAGCATCGACCGACTACTGAACATGCGACCCTACGAGCGCTTCAACCACCCCTGCATCGGCGCTGACCGCAGTGATTACATCTTATCCGGTTGTGCAATTTTCCGGGCCATCCACAATGTCTGGCCGTTTTCCCATGTCACCATCGCCGACAGGGGCGTGCGTGAAGGTATTATCGTCTCACTGCTTCTGGAGAGCACGGCATGAGCAAGAAAGGAGGCAGCGGCGGACAGCGTGACCTGACCGTACGGGTAAAAACAGCGCGCGGGCGTAAAAACTCCTCCACACGCTGGCTGCAACGCCAGTTGAATGATCCGTATGTTACCCAGGCCAAACGCGATGGCTACAAATCCCGCGCCGCTTATAAACTACTGGAACTGGATGATAAATACCATTTCCTAAAGCCCGGCCAGGGCGTACTGGATCTGGGTGCTGCCCCCGGTGGCTGGACACAGGTTGCCGTTGCCCGTGTACAATCCACCGACGAAGCTCCCTCCGTTGTCGGCATCGACCTGCTGGAAATGGACAGCATCGCCGGAGCCACCATCCTGCAACTGGACTTCAACGATGAGGATGCCCCCGCCCGTATTGAAGCAGCGCTGGGTGGAAAAGTGGACGTGGTGCTCTCCGATATGGCGCCCAATACCACCGGCCATGCCCCCACCGACCATATCCGCATTATCGCACTGGTAGAGCTGGCCTATTATTTTGCCTGCGATATCCTCAAACCCGGCGGTGTATTTGTGTGCAAGGTACGTCAGGGCGGCACCGAACAGGCTCTCCTCGCGGAAATGAAAAAACGCTTTACTAAGGTGGCCCACGCCAAACCCGCCGCCTCTCGTAAAGACTCTGCCGAAACCTATGTCGTTGCGACAGGATTTCGCACACAACCTTCGTGAAACTGTCACATTGCTGTGCTAAACTGCCTGTTTATGAACTGAACCATCAGGGTTATGTCTACTTACGACACTGCCACATTACCCATTACTGAACTGGAAACGGGAGACGGCTACGCCGACAGCCGACTGGGAGTATTGTATGCTCCGCCCGGCGCTGCACCCGGCTCCATGATGCCGCTGAAACATTTTCTGGAAGAGCGCGGGGTGCGCACCCTGCCCGGTTACAGTAGTGAAGGCAGGCATGTATTACGGCTGGCCGGATTTAAAGACGATGCCTCGCTTCTGCACCTGCTGAAGCAGGATTTTCCGGTGTGGCAGACGGAAAAACAGGTCTGCCCGGTCATCGATACGTCCGGGCTGACGACACCCCGCAATCTGGGAGCCGGAGAGCAGTTGCCATCCTCTCCGCTTAAAAACTACAGCGGCACCCTGACCGGTCTCAGTTATCTTACCGGCGATGTGGCGCTGCTGCTGTCTGCCGCACGCCAGCAAATGCCGGGCCAGGAGGCAATGGGGCTGAAAGGGGCCAATTTATTCCGGGGAGGTGCCGGGTTGAGTTACATGCTGGCAAATCTGGTGCTGATCGGGTTCGGTAATACATCCAAACCGCCCCGCCCGGCGAAAGAGATTCTCCATGAAGCCAGCCATGCGCTTGCAACCAGTCCTGAACATCAGCCTGAGATTGCCCGCGAGATGAAACATCAGCAGGGTCATGTGCTGAATTTTATTGCACGCCACCCCTGGGAGATAGCCTGCCTCTTCTCCACCGCAGGCACCAGCCTGCAAATCGCTTCCGGTATTCACAACGCACGTCGTAAAGGCGAAGGGTTAGGAGAAGTGGCAGCATCGTTCGGCATCCTGGTGGCGATGCTTATCCCGCTTGTCGTACCGGAAAAAGGTGGCCGGGTATTTTTAAATGTAGGCAAACTGTTCGGACGGGATGATGACACGAGCTTTGCCGATACACTGCATGAGTTTGCTGAGAAACACCCCCATGCCGGGCTTCTGGAACGCACATACGACTGGATGCAGGAACGTCCGCTCAGGGCCTCGGCGTATGTGTCGCAGGTCGCCAATCTGGGACACATTGCATACGGGATGAGCAACCGGAAGGATTACGCCTATGCCGGGAGTTATGGTATGTATCTGCTGGGGAACAGCATCCAGTCTCTCACCAGTAAAGGAAGGGGAGCCGGTCTGGATTCTCTGCTCAGCAACGCCGCCGACTATCTGGCCACTCAGCCCCATGCCACTCCCGAGGAACGCGCGTCCCTGCAACAGGGCATTGAGCGGCTCGCCGCACTGCTCTCGGAAGCACCGGATGTCAACCAGTCTCCAAAAAAACTGGCGCGCGGCATCACCAAACGTCTGGCATCCATTCAGGGCAACCCGGCTCCGGGCAACACACCCTACCTGCCGGAGGAAACCGCCACCATGCGGCAAAGCCCGTTTCTCTCCGGCCATGAAATTGCACGCCTGAAGCCGGAAGGGAGCGATGCGGGGGTTGCCCGCTAGCGCGATGACATACGCGCCACATCTCGCCACAGCACCACACACAGCACCAGCGTAAAGACCGCAAGCACCACCAGAAAGGGTATGGCAGCTACTACCAGCATGGCCTTCATGAAGGCCAGACCATTGCCCAGCAGCATCAGGCCGCCAAGCACCAGTGCCATCATACCGCCCCAGAACAGGCGATCCGCTTTCGGCGGCTCCGGGTCGCCGTGCGAGGTAAACATCGCCAGCACATACGTACCGCTATCAGCACTGGTAACCAGAAAGAAAAACAACAGTAGTACCGCCAGCGCACTGGTCAGCTCAGGAAACGGTAACTGTCCCAGCAACGCATATGTTACGGCAGGGAAATTCTCCAGCTGCCCATCAAGCGCAGTCAGCTCACCCTGCTGGTCAAAGTAAAGCGCAGCCCCCCCCAGTACCCCGAACCAAAGGAACGAAAATACGGCGGGCACCATTAATACACCGGCGATGAACTGGCGGATCGTACGCCCCCGGCTGATGCGGGCAATAAATACGCCTACAAACGGTGACCACGCGATCCACCACATATAATACGTGACCGGCCAGGTATTCAGCCATGCATCATCTTTTGTGAGGGAGTGCGGATCATAGATCTGGGCAGGCAGCGCCAGCAGGTATTCCTGCACCCCTTCAAATGCCATGTCCAGACTGTAATGAAGCGGGCCATACGCCGCCACATAACACAGCAACAGGATGCATAGCAGCATGTTAATATTACTCAGCAGCTGAATGCCCTGCGAGATTTTTGTCGAAGCCGATGCCATATAGGTGACAAACAGCACGCCCAGAATCACCAGCGAACTGGTCAGCGGGTAATCACCGATCGGCAGCATGCGTGCTAAGCCATTATGCATAAAGACGATACCATGTCCCAGACTGCCCACCAGCCCGAACACCACCGCCATCACCGAAAACACATCAATGACCTGTATCAGCCAGCCAGGCAGATGAAACCTGTGCAGGCGTTTCAAAGGACTACTCATTAACATGGGGCGGTCATGACGAAAGGCAAAATACGCCACCACCAGTGCCACCAGACTGTAAACCGCCCAGGCCCGCAGCCCCCAGTGCAGATAGGTGAGCATCATGGCCTGTTGCGCCGCCATTCGATTATTATCTTCGCTTCCCATCGGCTCAGGCGGCGCGGTATAATGCAACAGCGGTTCGGCAGCCCCGCTGAATACCAGCCCGGTACCCATTCCCGCAGCAAACAGCATGGAAAGCCATGAGAGTGTGGAATAGCGCGGCTGTTCATCGGCATCGCCTAATTTCAGCTTACCCGCAGGGCTGATCATCAACACGATGCAGACCAGCAGAATCAAACCGCACAGGTAAAGCACACCCATGCCAAACCGCTCAACGAACGCCTGCGACAGATCATTCAGAACACCGGTCACCGTGTCCACATCCGTCAGCCCGGCAGCCATCAGCAGCACAAACACCACATGGCTCAGATGCACATGCTCTTTGAGAAAACGGGTCATACTATGATTCAATGATTCTCTCCAAATATTTCATTCCAGCTACGGCGCATCACCGCATCTACCTCCTCCAGTGTCACCTTCACCCCCTGATCGTGCAGCGATGTAACGCCATACTCACGAAGACCGCACGGCACTATGCCCGAGAAATGCGACAGATCAGGGCAGACATTCAGCGCCACGCCATGATAACTCACACCAGCGCGCACACGCACACCGAGTGCGGCAATTTTCTTCTCGCCCTGCGCACCGGAGACCCACACGCCAATGCGCCCTTCCCG